>DASZAG010000228.1:0-15429 GCA_035945555.1 Acidobacteriaceae bacterium | reverse complement strand
ATGGCCTGGAAGGCGACGCCTGCCTGCGTGTGCTGCACGCGGTTTCCAGTGTAGTTGACGGTGAGTACCGTGTTGCGAGCGAGCTCCTGCTGCACTCCAAAGAGCCAGTTAGTGGAGACAGGGTCGCGCGGGTTGGTGGGGAAGATGAAGACGTTCTGGTTGAAGGGCAAGAGCGGCGGGTTTGGAGTCGGATAGGTGATGGGCGGTGACAATCCAAACAAGACGTCGAACACGTTGTCGCTGATGGAGGCGTTCTGCGGCATGTTATCCGCGAGGGTATTCGGCGAAGGCTGCATGGGCATGTAGAAGAGGCCGGCGTAGCCGTGAAAAACGGTCTTGCCGTGGCCCATGGGGTCCCATGCAAAGCCGATGCGGGGAGCCAAATCGATGCGCGACGCACTGTAGGCACTTTGCCCAACTGGGCCGAAGGTTTGCGATGCGAAGTCGAACTGCCGCTGCTGTTTGCCGGCTACGTTCCAGGTGGTGTTGTAGTCGTAGCGCAGCCCAATGTTGAGCACGAGCCTGTGGTTTACACGCCAGTCATCCTGCGCGTAGACGTCCCAGTTGGAATCGCGATTGTCGATGGAGCCCGGCGTGCCTTGCTTCTGGAGCACGAAGGGATTGTTGTTCTCGAGGTCGCTGAAACTGGCGAATGAGTAGGTTTCGATGGGGCGGAGCCAGGTGTTCAGGCGGTTGAGGCGAATCTGCGTGCCGATCTTGAAGGTGTGCGCGCCGGCGGTTTTGGTGAGGCGGTCGGAGAATTCCGGCAGGGTGTTGGCGTTGGTCTGGTTGAAGCTTTGCGCACCCGGAAGCGCGCCGAGGTTGGTGAAGAAGCCCTGGATGGCGACATACGGCGTGCCGGTATTGGACGCGGTGTTGGAGTGGAAGCGGTTGACGGAGAGGCCGATTTCGTTCAGCAGCGTGGGGCTGAAGATGTGGGTTTCGTCGATTTTGCCCAACTGGGTGCGCAGCGCCTGTGGCGAAACCTGCCCCTGATTGGTTCCGTACTGGTCGCTCGTGAGCGAGTCGTTGATGTTGTAGCGGAGCATCAACCGGTCTTTGTCGCTGATCTGATAGTCGATGCGGGCGGAGCCGGTATCTTCGCGAACATTATTGGGAAGGCTTGCCGGCGTGTAGACGAGATCGTAGGTATTTCCGTCGGGGTAGCGGGTGTCGTAATTGCAAGTTGCTGGGGTGGAGTTGAGTCCGCAGCCCGCGGGGAGCGGGGCCATCATGGCAAGGATGGGCTGCATTGATGACACAAACTTCGAGCGGACGTAGGCGCTGGGCACCTCGTAGAGCGGGTTGAAGAGGGTGAGGTGGGTGCGGTCGCCCTCATAGTTGACGAAGAAGAATAGCTTGTTGCGCGCGATGGGGCCGCCGAGGCTGCCGCCAAACTGGTTCATCTTAAGGGGCTGGACAGGTCCGGTGCGGTTGAAGTAGTCGCGTGCGTCGAGAGCGTCGTTGCGGAGGTACTCGAATACTCCCCCGTGGAAGTCGTTGGTGCCGGACTTGGTGATGATGTTCATCTGCGGGCCGAGCGAGAAGCCGCTTTCGGCGCTGTATCCGCTGTTGGCGAAGTCGATTTCCTGCACGCTGTCGACGCTGGCGCGAGTGATGCGTGCGCCTTCCTGGCCCTCGGTCTCGAGGAAGCCATTGACGTCGCCGCGGTTGGCGGCCTGGCCATCCACGGTGATGTTGAGGCCGGTGAAGATGTTGTCGAGACCGTTGACGCTGCCCTGGAAGAAGGCCGTGGAGTCGACGGAGCCGGGCGACACTTCAAGGAAGTCGCTGACGTCGCGGCCGTTTACCGGGAGATTGGCGACTTGATGCGAGTCGAGCGTGGTTCCGGAAGTACTTGATGAAGTGTCGACCGTGGTGTTGGTGCCGGTGACCTCGACTGTTTGCGCGGTGGTAGCGACGGCCAGCTTGAGACTGACGTGAACAGTCGCGCCGACGTTGAGGGTGAGTGGATTGGTGCTCGACTTGCCGAAGGAAGCCGCCGTTGCCGAAACCACGTAGCGCCCGTAGGGAAGCGCCGATGCGACGAAGCTTCCGGCGCCGTCGCTCTTGAGCCTGGTGGAGATGGCGGTATTGACGTTGGTGATGGTGACGTCGGCGTTGGGAATGACTGCGCCTGAGACATCGGTCACGGTGCCGTCGATGGTTCCGGTATCAAACTGTGCGAACAGGGGCGCCGCTGCAAAAACCAGGAACGCCAGCAGCGCGGCGAACCCCCATGCTTTGCGAATCCGTCCTGTTGCAGGGCGGAGCGCGTGATTATTGGTGAACATCATTTCCTGCCTCCAGCTACTTCTTTTTGGTCGCTTTGAGGGCCGTGCCCTTTTTGCGTGATTTAGAAACTTTCGCGGATTCGGCGGGCAAGGTGAGCCCATGACCGCTGTCTGCGCCGAATGTCTCGCTTGTTCTGAGATCCATGCGGAGCAGTGATTCCGCGTACTTCAGGTCCTCGGTAATGGCGCGCCGCGCGGCTGTTGCGTCTCCGGCGACGATGAGCTTGTAAATGCGCTCGTGGTGCTGACAATTTTTTTCCAGGCTTTCGACCAGCGGAACGACGCGGTGGCGACCTTCAGCAAGGGCTCCATACATCATGCGCATGGTGGTCTCAATGGCCGCGTTCTTTGAGGCGCGCATGATGGCGCTGTGGAAGCCCATTTCGGCCTGAACGAACAGCTCGGGATCGTGAATGGATGCGCGCATGGCTTTGAGGGCGGCACGCATCTGCGCGTGGTCCTCGTGCGTGGCGCGGCGAGCGGCGAGCGCTGCGGCGTTGGGCTCGAGGATTTGGCGGAGTTCGTAGAGTTCGAGGTACTTGATTTCCTGGAGCAGGAGCATCCACTGGAAGTGGCGGCTGACCATGCTGCTGAGGGAAGGCTGCAGGTAGGTTCCGTCGCCGGGGCGGGATTTGAGCAGGCCGAGAAACATCATGCCCTTGAGGGCTTCGCGCAAAGATGCACGGCTGACGTTGAGCATTTCTGCAAGCTTGGGCTCCGAGGGCAGACGGCTGCCGCGGCCGAGTTGGCCGCTGCGCACGAGCGCCTCGATGCGGCGCGCGACCATGTCCATAACGGTCTCGCGCTGGATGGGAGGGATATCGAGGTCGGTGGATTCGAATTTGAGTGTCTTCTGGGCCATAGAATTAAATCTGTCAGACAATAGGACAGGTTTTGGACGGTTGTCAACAGATATGTATTTCGGCCTTTGGATGGCTTGGGTATTGTTGACGGGCGCTAAGGCGGGGGTATATACAGGTGAGCATCTGTCTGACATTTGGCCAGCATGAATCCCATTCTCAATCCGGACCAGCCGCTGCTCGCTACTGAAGCATTTGTGACGTATTGCGAGGGGCTGGATCATCCCGAATGCGTGGCTTTCGACGAGGACGGGGTTTTGTGGGCGGGCGGCGAACTTGGCCAGATCTACAGGATTGACGCTGGAGGGAAGGCCACTGAGGTGGTGCGGCTGGGCGGGTTTTGTCTTGGGCTGACTTTTTCGGCGTCGCAGGAATTGTGGGTTTGCAATTCCAGGTTGCGGCAAATGATGCGTGTGGACCGCTCGGGGCGGGTGCTCGGCGTGATTGCTGATGTGGAGGGCGTGCCGCTCGTTAATCCGAATTTTTCGGTGTTTGATAGCGAAGGCAATCTTTACTTCAGCGATTCGGGGCACTGGGACGGGGCGGATGGGTTGATATATCGGTTGCGTGCGGATGGCGTGGCGGAAAGATTTGCGGGGCCGTTCGCGTTTCCGAACGGATTGGCGCTGAGCGCCGATGAGCGACTTCTGTTTATCGCCGAGAGCCAGACGGATGCGGTGCTGCGAATTGCGATTGGCAAGGATGGAGCTGCGGGGACGCAGGATACTTATGCGGACGGGCTGGCGCGCGTTCCGGATGGGCTGGCGCTGGACGAGGCGGGGAATCTTTACGTGATGTGCTATGCGAGCGACTGCATTTATCGCGTGACCCCGGGCCGGGACGTCGAGTTGCTGGCGTTCGACCGGGAGGCGACGCGGATTGCGCGTCCGACGAATGCGGCGTTTGGCGGGCCGGGGTTTGATGATCTTTATGTGGCGAATCTTGGCCGCTGGCATATCAGCCGCGTGCACGTGGGTGCGCGGGGACAGCGGCTTATCAACATGAAAGAAGCGACTGGAAGAGACAGGACAAGATGAAAATTACCGATGTTCGCTGGACACCAGTGTTTATTCCGATTGAGGCACCGTTGCGCTACGCGTATGGGTCGCATCCTGGCGTGTCGCGCCTGGTGATTGAGGTGCACACGGATGAGGGACTGATTGGGCTGGGCGAGTGCTATAGCGGAGCGAGCCGCGAGGGGCAACTGCGGGAGATGCGTCCGCTGCTGATTGGCGAGGACCCGTTCCAGTTGGAGCGCATCAGGTGGAAGCTGTCGTCTCCGAGCGCGCAGAAGCTATTTGGCAATGTGCTGGGCTATGCGGGGCTGGAGTTTGCGTGCCTGGATTTGCAGGGAAAGGCAATTGGGCGCCCGGTGTGCGACCTGTTGGGCGGGCGCGTGCGGGATGCGGTTCCGTTTGCGGGGTATGCGTTTTATCGGTACGCGAATGAGCGCGGGGAAGGCGAGATCAGCAACGCGGAGCAGATGGTTAAGTACGCGAAGAAGCTGGTTGGGCAATATGGGTTCAAGACGCTGAAGTTCAAGAACGGCGTGATGCATCCGGATGAGGAGGTCGAGACTTTTGTCGCGCTGAGGAAGGCGCTTCCGGAGACCAAGCTGCGACTGGACCCGAATGCGGCGTGGTGTGTTACGACGGCGGTGCGGGTGGCGCGCAAGCTGGCCGAATATGACGTGGAGTACCTGGAGGATCCGGTGTGGGGAATGCGCGCGCTTGAGCGCGTGAACGCGAAGGTTCCATGGATTACGCTGGCGTCGAACATGAGCATTTTTGCGTTTGAGGACCTGGCGCCGGCTGCGCGGATGAATGTGCTGGATGTGGTGCTGCTTGATCCGCATTGGTATGGCGGCATAAGCCGCGCGCGTGCGGCGGCGAGCGTGTGCGAGGCGCTGGGGCTGGATGTAGGGCTGCACAGCGGCGCGGAGTTCGGGATATCGCAGGCGGCGGCGATCCATTTGCTTGCGAGCGTGCCCAACCTGAGTGCGGCGGCGGACGCGCATTACCATCACCTGGCGGACGACATTATTGTAGGCGGCAAGCTGCAGTACGGGGCGGATGGGTCGATGGCTGTTCCGCAGGGGCCCGGGCTGGGAGTGGAACTGGATCGCGACAAGCTGGCGAAATATCACGAGCTGGCAAAGAAACAGGAGATGGGCTCGTGGATTGAGGATTCAAAGCGTCCCGGCGTGGTGACGGTGCAGCCGAAGTGGTAATGAAGATGAAGCGGTGGGCTGTCACGATGGGGTTGCTGCTACTCGCAGGCGTTGCTGCAGGGGCGGCGCAACAGCGGCTGGTGTGGCAGATCGGGAAGTTTGATGACTCATCGCAGGAGTTCAAGAGCCAGGACATTGATTACAGCAGCCCGTCTTCCGATGTGATTTACACGGTGGGCAAGAGCAGCGACGGGGACTGGCCGCGGTTCCAGCCGGGGCCGGCGAATGCGATTGCCGGAGGACGGCAGCATCCGTTTCGCGTGAACTTTGAGCTGGAGGAGCAGCCAAGGGGCGTGTATCGCTTGCGCGTGGCGATGCTGTATGAGACGCCTCGGCTGTCGTCGCTGGAATTGAATGTAAACGGGCATACGGGGATGTTCTATTTTCATCCGCGTCTGGATTTTGCGGCTGGCGATTGGGAAGGAACGTTTGTGCCGCAGACCTCCCGCGATGCGAAGTTGATCGAGATTCCGGCGCGGTGGCTGCGGAAAGGCGAGAACAGTTTTGTGTTCACGGCCGTGGACATGCCGGCGACGGCGCAGAAGTCCGCGGGAGATATTGCTCCGGGACAAAGCGGAATTGTTTACGATGCGCTTTCGCTCACGCAGGACGCTGGTGCGAGGTATGCGCATGGTGCGGTCCAGGTAGAGGCGATTCCGGCGATTTTTTACAAGAAGTCGGCGAGCGGGCTTGACGAGGTGGTGGAGGTGTTTCCATCGCTGAGTGCAGGTGCGAAAGCGCGTGGGGTGGTCAGTCTGACGATAGAAGGGCACCGCTACACGCAGCCGCTCGCGTTGACGGGCGATTTTGGAGAAGCGAAGCTGCGGTTTGATGTGCCGGAGTGGACGGGAACTACGCAGGCGCGCGTTTCCATTGATGGCCGCAACTTTACGCAGACACTGACTGCAGCGAAAAAGTGGACGCTGGACATTGTTGCGCACGAGCATCTTGATGTGGGTTTCACGGACTATCGCGCCAAAGTTGCGGAACTCCAGTCGGAGAGCGTGGACGGCGTACTGGATATTTTGAAAGAGCATCCGGATTTTCGCTGGACCATCGACGGAAGCTGGATTGCGCAGCAATATCTGGCGGGGCGCTCGCCGGAGCGACAGAAGCAGTTTCTTGCGGCCGTGCGGACGGGGCAGATAGTTGTTCCTCCGCAGTATGCGAACCAGCATACGGGCGTGGCATCGATGGAAGACCTGATCCGCTCGCTTTATTACAGCCACGCGCTGGCGGCGAGGTATAGTTTGCCGATTGGCGCGGCCAACATTACAGATGTGCCTTCGTACAGCTGGTCGTATGCTTCAGTGCTGCATGATGCGGGCATCAAGTACTTTGCCGCGGGAAGCAATTCGTGGCGGGCGCCCATTATGCTGCTGGGTCGCTGGAGCGAGAAGTCGCCGTTCTATTGGGAAGGGCCGGATGGGGCACGCGTAATGATGTGGTACTCGCGTGCGTATCTGCAGCTGGCGTCGATGTTCGGCACGCCTCCGACGCTGCCCGCGGTGGAAGATGCGGCTCCGGTGTTTCTGCAGGCTTACACGCGGCCGGATTATGTGGCGGACTCGGCCATTGTGTTTGGCAGCCAGCTGGAGAATACGCCGCTGGACCGCGAGCAGGTGACGCTGCCGCAGCGGTGGGGCGCTGAATATGCCTATCCGAAACTGGTGTTTACAACGTTCAAGGCGGCGATGGCTTCGCTGGAGCAGCAGTTCAATGGGCGTTTGCCGGTGTATCGCGGAGATTTTGGCCCGTACTGGGAGGATGGATTTGCTTCGAATGCGGCGCACACGGCGATGCATCTGCGCAACCAGCGACGCATTTTGACGGCGGAGAAGATGAGTGTTGTGCCTGCGCTGCTTGATCCCGCGCTGCGGCCGGACCAAGCGAAGCTCGGAGATGCGTGGCACAACTTGCTGCTGTTTGATGAACACACGTGGACGGCGGCGAGCGCGACCACGCAGCCGGAGGGTGACCAGAACAGCATCCAGCTACGGCAGAAGCTGCTGGAGCCGGTGACGGCGCGCAAGGATATTGCGCAGGTTGTGGAGCGGAGCTGGGCGCAACTGGAGTCGATGCTGAGTCCTGCGCAGAATTCGATTGCGGTGTTCAATTCGCTGAGCTGGGCTCGAAGCGGATGGGTGGAAGCAGATCTGCCCGACGGGGAGGCGGTGATTGATCCGATGACGCATCAGCCGGTGGAGCAGGCGATTCTGCGGCAGGAGACGGGAATACAGCTTCCGGGCTTTGGCGGCAAGACGAATCGCGTTCGCTTCCTTGCGAAGGATGTTCCGGCGATGGGGTACAAGTTGTTCGAACTTGCGGCGCGTGCTGATGAGGCGGCTTTCCGGCCCGTTCGGGACAGGAAGGGCGAACAGAGCGACACAATTGAGAACCGGTATTACCGAATCACGCTTGACCCGGCGCACGGCGCCATCAAGAGCATCTTCGACAAGCAGCTTGGCAGGGAACTGGTGGATGGGTCGAGCGCGTACTCGCTGGGAGCCTATGTGTACGTGGAGGGCGGAGACAATATGCCGGCGAACAGTCTTTACCGGTACGGAGCAGCGCAAGTGTTGCCTGAGCTGCATCCGGTTGAGGCTGCGGATGGCCGCCTGGTGAGCGTGTCGCGTTCGGAGCTGGGAATTACGGCAGTGCTGGAGTCTAGCGCACCGAATACGCCGGAAATACGGACGGAGATTACGCTGCCTGCAGGTGAGAAACGCATTGAGCTGAGCTTTCGCCTGAAGAAGATTGCGACACTGCATAAGGAGGCGGCGTATATCGCGTTTCCTCTTGCGGGAGACCACCCAGAGTTTCGGTATGAGACGCAGAATGGCTGGGTTGACCCGGCGCATGATGAGCTGGCCGGAGGCAGCCGCGAGTGGTATGCGGTGAACCACTGGGCAGCGATGACGGCGGACGGAGTGACGACGGCGGTTCTTCCTGAAGGCGCGCCGCTGGTGGCGTTTGGCGATATTGTACGGGGCAAGTGGCCGGCGGAGTTCAGCCCGAAGAGCGCGAGCATGTTCTCGTGGATCATGTCGAATTACTGGGACACGAATTTTGCGTCGTCGCAGGGCGGCGAACTGACGCTGCACTACTCGCTGGTGAGCGGGCCGCAATTTGATGGCCCGGGGTTGACGCGGATGGGGTGGGAGTCGATGACGCGGCTTGAGTCTGACCCGGTGCAGGCGAGCGCGGCGAACGGGCTGCTTTCGCAAAATGCGGCGAGCTTCTTATCGATCGATAATCCTGATGTTGTGCTGACGACGTGGAAGCTCGCTCAGAACGGCGCGGGGAGCATTGTGCGTCTCGAGAATATTTCGGACGAGCCGCAGTCGGTCCGGATGCGAGCGCCATTTCTGCAGATTGTGAAGGCGTGGCTGTGCAGCGACCTTGAAGACAACCGGGATGCTCTCCCGATAAGCTCAGATGGGATGCAGGTTTCGGTTCCGGCGTTTGGAATTGTGACGGTGCGTTTGGAGACGGAGCCGTCAGCAGCGGGGCAGAAGGCTCGCGCAGGCGGAGGCCAGTCATGAGCGAAACTGGCGGCATTAATTTTCGCGGCAAGGTTGCGATTGTGACCGGCGGTGCGATGGGCATTGGCGGGGCAACGGCGCAGACGTTCTGCGAATTGGGAGCGCGGGTTGCCGTGATCGACCGCGATGAGCAGCAGGGGCGCGCTGCCGCGCAGAGGCTTGCTGATGCGGGATATGCCGTGAGTTTCCATGCGTGCGATGTGGGCGATCTTTCGGCTGTGGAGTCAGCGGTTGGTAAGGCGGCCCGCGAGCACGGCGCGATTCATGTTGTGGCGCATTGCGCAGGGATCCAACGCTATGGTGATGTTCTCTCGACGAGCGTGGAGACGTGGCATGAGGTTCTGCGGGTCCATGTGGATGGCGCATTTCACGTTTCGCGATGCGCGCTGCCGCATATTGTGAATGCGGGTGGTGGCGCAATTGTGATTGTGGGGTCAGTGCAGAGCGTGGCCGGGGTGGGGAACTCTGCCGCATACGTTACGGCGAAGCACGCGCTGGTGGGGTTGACGCGCTCGATTGCGCTGGACTTCGCGAGCAGGGGTGTTCGCGCCAACTGTATTTTGCCGGGGACGATTGATACGCCGATGCTGCGCTGGGCTGCGGGGCTTTCGCCTGATCCTGAAGCGGTGATTGAAGGGTGCAGGATGAGTCATCCGCTCGGACGGATTGGGCGGCCGGAAGAAGTGGCGCGCGCGATTGCGTTTCTGGCGAGTGACTGGGCATCTTTTATTACCGGCGCCGCGCTTGTAGTGGATGGCGGCATGCTTGTGCCGGCCGGGGGAATGGGGTTCCAGCAGCGGGGGACCGGGTCGGTGAAGTGATGAGACGCGACAGGGGGATGAGGCTCTGAGTATCCGAGCGATTTCAGAAAAGTGGAAGGACCGCAGCGCGCTACGACTGTTGAATGACTCGATGGAGGTCGTAGTGTTGCGCGGTGGCGGGCATATTGCCGAATTGAAGCTGACGCCTTCGGCCGGGCCTTCGATTAACTGTCTATGGGCTGCGCCGTGGCCTACGGCGGATCCCGGCCACTCGGAGCAACCAGCGCTCACGCGGGCGTATGGAGGAGGAGCGGCGGGACCATTCCTTGCGGGATATACGGGGCATGCGCTCTGCCTCGATACATTCGGGACGCCATCGCATGTGGAGGGCGCGCTGGGCGTTCCGTTGCACGGCGAGGCGGGCGTGCGCAACTGGAATTGTGAAGAGACGAGCAACGGGTGTGTTTGCCGGGTGAGTCTGCCGGTGGCGCGGCTCACGTTTCAGCGGGAGATTTCGCTGGCTGCGAAGAGCGCGGTGGCTTTTGTTGAAGAGCGCGTCGAGAACCGCAATGATGCGGAGCGCGAGATTCACTGGGTCCAGCATGTTTCTCTAGGGCCACCGTTGTTGCTGGGGAGCCAAAGTTCTATTCACGCATCGCTTGACCGCGGCATTACATGGCCCAACGGCTATGAGGGTCACGAACTGCTTCCGGACAATACTGCGTTTGACTGGCCGATGGCTCCAATGCTGGAGGGGGATTTTCTGAACCTGGAGACGCCGTTTTGGCGGCGTGGGTTTGGATTCGTCGGCGCGGCGCGAGTAAAGGCGGATGGAGAATTTGGATGGATTGCGGCCATGAACTGGGAGCTTGGCGTTGCGCTGGTGTACTGCTTCCGCAGGGAAGATTTTCCGTGGGTCGCTGTCTGGGAGGAGAATTCTGCGAGGACCGCCGAGCCATGGAATAGCGTGACTCAGGTGCGAGGAATGGAATTCGGGACCACACCTATGCCGCTTGGACGCGAAGGCATTAAAAAGCTGGGCAGCCTGTTTGATACTCCGAGCTCGAGGGTGATGGCGCCGGAGACGGCACTCAGCGCGCGGTACGTGGTGTGCATTGCGCGCGTGCCGGAAAGCTGGCGAACGATTACGGATGTGGTTCCGGCGCAGCGCGCGCTGAAGGTGATTGGTCCCAGCGGCGAAAGCGTGACTATTGCCGCGGATGGACTGGGGGATTTTTTGAAGGGAACGGCAAAGGGATGAGCAGCGCCGCATCGGGGATTCTGATCCTTATACTCGCGGGCGTGATGAACGCCAGCTTCACGCTTCCCATGAAGTACGCGCATCGCTGGGCGTGGGAGAATACGTGGCTGGCGTGGAGCATATTTGCGCTGCTTGTACTTCCGGTGGCCGTGACTCTTGGGACGGTGCCGCATCTGGGCGCGGTGTATCACGCGACGTCTTCGGCCATTCTTCTCGATGTGATTCTTTTCGGCGCGGGATGGGGAGTGGCGCAGGTTTTCTTCGGCCTGGCGGTTGATGTTATCGGCATTGCACTGACGTTTTCGCTGGTGCTGGGGACTTCGGCTGCGGTGGGGACGCTGGTGCCGCTGGTGCGGCTGCATCCGGAGCGGTTGAATACACCCGCCGGGCACGCTGTGCTGGTTGGAGTGGCGATTGTGATTGCCGGCGTGATTGTGTGCGCCGTGGCGGGAAAGCGGCGCGAGATGGCGTCGCCGCAGCAGGCGGGCGCGCGCAAGAACGCGACTGTGGGCCTGGTGCTGGCGATTCTTTGCGGATTTGGCGCGGCGTTTGTGAACTTCGGATTGGCTTTTGGCGCTCCCTTGATGCGGATGGCTCAGTTGCAGGGCGCGGGTGCGCTGAATGCGACCAACGCGATCTGGATGCCGCTGATGCTTGCGGGGGCAGTGCCGAACGTTCTTTACTGCCTTTGGTTGCTGCGCAAGAACCGGACCGGGGCGAAATTTGGCGCGGGCCGCGTTGGCCACTGGCTGCTTGCGCTGGCGATGGCGATCTTCTGGTTCGGGAGCACGATTCTTTACGGGCTTTCGACGATCAAGCTTGGCGCGTGGGGGCCGATTCTGGGCTGGCCTGTGTTCATGTCGCTCATCGTGATTACAGCAAGCCTTCTGGGAATGCTTACGGGCGAATGGAAGCACAGCGGCGCCGCGCCGTTGCGCATCCAGTGGACCGGCGTGGGATTGCTCGTAGCTGCGGTGTTCATACTGGCCAACGCAAGCAGATATTTTTAGCTGAGGAGTTGCACTTGCTCGCTTTATCGCTCGACATGGGCGGAACACATATCGGATGCGCAGTGGTTCGCGATCAGCAGATTGCGGCCTCTGACAGCATTGAGACAGAGGGGGCGCATGGGCTCGCGTCTCTGCTGCCGCTGATCAATGACACGCTGCGACGTCTGCTGCAGCAGGCCGGCGCAACTGCTGCAGAGTGCAGTGGCATTGCGATTGGGTATCCCGGCATAGTGGATGCGCGCACGGGGCGCATTCTTTCAACTCTGAAGAAGTATGAAGATGCGGCGCACCTCGATGTTGCAGCGTGGGCCCGAGAGAGCTTCGGGCTGAAGTTCCGGATGGAGAATGACGCCCGGATGGCGCTACTGGGAGAGCAGTTCGCGGGCGCGGCGCGCGGTTCGCGCGACGTGGTGATGATGACGCTGGGCACCGGGATTGGGGGCGCGGCGATGATGCAGGGTAAGCTGGTGCGCGGCGTACATTCACAGGCGGCGTGCCTGGGAGGGCATCTTCCGGTGGATTTTCGTGGGCGAACTTGCACTTGCGGAAATATCGGGTGTGCTGAAGCGGAAGCGGCGGGCTGGTCGCTTCCGGGGATTGCCCGTGAGTGGCCGGGCTTTGAGCAGAGTTCGCTGGGGCGCGCGCCGAAGATTGATTTTCGCGCTCTTTTTTCGGCCGCGAGCGAAGGGGACCGGGTAGCAATGGAACTGCGCGAGCGGTGTCTTGCGGTGTGGGCTTCCAACGCTGTCGCGGTTATCCACGCCTACGATCCTGAAGTAGTGGTGATGGGCGGAGGGGTGATGCGCAGCGCAGATGTGATTCTGCCCTATGTTCAGGAACACGTGGCAAAGCACGCTTGGGTGGCCTGGGGAGTTCCTGAGGTGCGGGCAGCCGCACTGGGTAACGATGCGGCGCTGCTGGGCGCGGTTCCGCTGCTTTCGGAGGAGTTTTAATGGCGCGGCAGTCGAATTACGACAAGTTTCCGGTGATCGCGTCGGGTCCTGAGGATGAATGCAGCGTGGGCTGGCCGGCCATTTCTTCGCGGCTTAGTGCACAACTCAAACAGCGCGGAGCGATGTGCGTGGAGTGCTATCCGGGCGTGTTTGCGGCGCAGATTCAGCAGACTTTGCATGAGCAGGTGCCGTTCGCCACTGTCTTTTCAGCCGAGGATTGCCTGAAGCGCCCAGAGGAACTGCGCGGTATGCTCGATCCGCTGTTGGGTACGGACCGAGTGTTCGGGCGCATGAGCGGTCTTCGGCTTGAGGACTATTTCGATGCGGGCAAGCTCGAACGCATGCGCAAGGCGATCGCGGTTGCCGAGCAGGGGCGCCCGGTAATTGTTGTCGGAGCGGGCGCATCGCTGGTTGCGCCGGAATCCTCGCTGCTTGTTTATGCCGACGTAGCGCGATGGGAAGTCCAGCTTCGCTGGCGGCGCGGAGAAATTGGCAATCTCGGATTGAACAATGCTTCCGCGGACGCAGCGGCGAAATACAAGTGTGGATTTTTTGCGGAATGGCGGGCTGCCGATCGGACGAAAAAGGCGCTGCTCGGGAAAATTGATTTCCTGCTGGATACGAACGAGCATGCTGCGCCAAAACTCATCAGCGGCGATGCATTTCGCCGAGCGTTGCAAGGTGCAGCACGGCGGCCTTTTCGCGTAGTGCCATATTTTGATCCGGGACCGTGGGGTGGGCATTGGATGGAGGAAGTCTGCGATCTTCCGCGCGACGCGCCCAACCATGCCTGGTGCTTCGATTGCGTGCCTGAGGAGAACAGCCTTCTGCTTGGCTTTGGGCGGCATCGTGTGGAGGTTCCGGCCATTGATCTGGTTTTTGAGGAGCCGCGCGCGCTGCTCGGGGATGCGGTGCATGCGCGCTTCGGGACTGAGTTCCCGATCCGGTTCGATTTTCTTGACACGATGGGCGGCGGCAATCTCTCGCTTCAGGTGCATCCGCTTACTGAGTACATCCAAGACAAGTTCGGCATGAACTACACCCAGGACGAGAGTTATTACCTACTGGCTGCGGGAGAGGGCGCGACGGTTTATCTGGGATTGAAGGACGATATATCTCCAGATGCGATGGTGCAGGATCTTTATCGCGCGCAGGAAGGAGGCCTTGATTTTCCTGCGGAGGAATATGTGAATCGATGGCCAGCGCGCAAGCACGATCACTTTCTGATTCCAGCGGGAACGATTCACTGCTCGGGCGCGGAGAGCATGGTGCTGGAAATCAGTGCGACTCCCTACATCTTTACGTTCAAATTGTGGGACTGGGGCCGGTTGGGGCTGGATGGCAGGCCACGCCCGATCCACATTGAGCATGGCGCGGCGAATATACAGTGGGATCGCACTACGGAGTGGGTGAAGCGTGAACTGGTGAATCAATTTGAGAAGATTGCCGAAGGTGAGGGTTGGCGCGAAGAGCGCACCGGTTTGCATGAGCGTGAATTTATTGAGACGCGCCGCCATTGGTTCACTGGTACGGTTCCGCATGACACAAACGGCGGTGTGAATGTGCTGAATCTTGTGGAGGGCGACGAGGCGATCGTCGAGAGCCCGAATCGCGCGTTCGAGCCGTTTGTGGTGCACTATGCGGAAACTTTTATTGTTCCCGCTGCTGCCGGCGCTTACACGGTGCGGCCGCATGGGGCCTCAAAAGGAAAAGAATGCGCCACCATTAAAGCCTTTGTGCGCACCGGAGCCTGACGCATGCCTCTTGATGACAAACAGATGCTGGATTTGCTGACGCCGGAGTCCCGCGCATATGTGGAGCGCGCACGCGCAGATGGCGGCCCCTCTATAGGCGAAATGACTGTGCAGCAGGCGCGGAAGCTGATGCGCGACATGCAGCGGGCTGATGTTTCTGCTTATGCGGTGACGGCAGAGCGGCACGATGTGGGAGATTTTTCAGTGCAGGTGATCAAGCCTGCGGAGACTGCGGGACTGCTGCCGGTTGTGCTGTATTTCCACGGGGGCGGATGGGTGCTTGGCGATGCTGGCACACATGCGCGTATGACTCGCGAGATTGCGGTGCAATCGCAAGCTGCGGTTGTTTTTGTTGAATACGCCTGCGCGCCGGAAGCGCCGTTCCCGATTCCGCTTGAGCAGTGTTATCGGGCGCTGACGTGGGTTGCGGAGCGGGGACGGTCGCTCGGGCTGGATTCTGCGCGGATTGCGCTTGCGGGAGACAGCGCAGGAGGTAATCTGGCCGCGGCGGTTTCACTGCTGGCTGCGCGCCGCAGGGGGCCGGCGATTCGGCTGCAGGCGCTTTTGTATCCCGTGATTGATTGTGATTTGGACACGCCGAGCTATCTGGATTTTGGGCGGGGGCTCAATCTTGATCGCGCAGCGATGAGGTGGTTCTGGGAGAAGTATGTTCCCGATGCCGCGGCTCGCGTTGATCCGCTTGCGTCTCCAATGCGGGCGAGTTTAGCGGAGTTGAAGGCGATGCCTCCGGCGTTGATCAT
>DASZAG010000227.1:0-6926 GCA_035945555.1 Acidobacteriaceae bacterium | reverse complement strand
AGTGGGGACCATCCAAGCGAGACGGGCGCGCAGCCGCAATAGACTTTTCCTACTTTTGACATAGACTGATCGAAATGATGAATCGCATTCGTACAGGGCGATGGACTCGGCGGAAATTTTTGTCGCAGATGATCGCGGGAGCGGTCCTTCTGTCGCAGCGCCCTGCATTTGCCTCGAACGATACGACGCAGTTCCCGTTCGTCGTGGTCCCCCCTGCAAAGAGTGGAATTCAGTGGGTACATACAAGCGGGAAATCACCGGAGAAGTATCTTCCGGAGAGTTCGGGGCCAGGTTGTGCATTTCTTGACTATGACAACGATGGGTGGATGGACATCTATCTCGTAAACAGCGGGAAATGTGATTTCTATACTCCCACCAAGCCGCTGCGCAATGCACTGTACAGAAATAACCGGGACGGAACTTTCACCGATGTGACGGAAAAGGCTGGTGTGGCTGGCGGCGGTTACGGACAGGGCGTGGCTGTGGGCGATTACAACGGGGACGGGCTGCCCGACATCTACGTCACGCAGTATGGAAGAAACATTCTGTACCGCAACAACGGCGACGGTACCTTCACCGATGTCACGGAGAAGGCGGGAGTCGCTGCGCCGGGATGGTCTTCCAGTGCGGTGTGGTTCGACTACGACAACGATGGGCGATTGGATCTATTTGTAGGGCAGTTCGTGGAATTCAGCAAAGAGCTGAATAAGCCATGCGGCATCCATGAGGACGGCCTGCGCCACTACTGCATTCCCAAAGTTTACGCGCCCATGCCGAGCTGGCTTTTTCACAACAATGGTGATGGCACATTCACTGACGTGAGCAAAGAGTCAGGCATTGCCAGCCGTTTGGGCAAAGCGTGGGGAGTGGTTGCCACAGACATTAACAACGATGGATTGATCGACCTGTTTGTCGCAAACGACACAACTCCAAATTTTCTGTTCGCGAATCGCGGGCACGGGAAGTTTGAAGAGATTGGTGAAATCGCAAGTGTGGCGTACAGCGCCGACGGGCAGGCGAGGTCTGGGATGGGAGTGGACTCGGCGGACTTCGACCAAGACGGTTATATGGATCTTTTTGTTGCCAATCTAGACCGCCAATCGTACTCACTTTACCGCAACAATCATGACGAAACCTTCGACGATGTCGCCGGAAAGACAGGCATCGCCGCTGCGACCTATTTAATGAGCGGCTGGGGGCTGAAGTTCTTCGATTTTGACAATGATGGGAATCTGGATCTGTTTCTGGCCAACGGAAACCCCGATGATCTGGTCGATCGAATCCATTCAGGCGTGACGTATGAAGAGCTGCCGCTACTATTCCAAGGTGACGGTAAGACTTTCCACAACATTAGCGGCGAGAGCGGGCCGATCTTTAAGGAGCCGCTCTCAGCACGCGGAATGGCGATCGGGGACTTTGATAACGACGGAGCGATTGACGTTCTCATCGGCGTAAACGACGGCGCGCCGGTCCTGTTGCGGAACGATGCCGGAGCGCAGAACCATTGGCTGGGAATAAAGCTCGTTGGAAAGAAGTCAAACCCAGAGGCGGTTGGCGCGCGAATCACATATCAGGCGCAGGACTTGAAGCGTAGCCGGATGAAGGTGGCAGGCGGTAGTTATCTCTCAAGCCACGATCCGCGCATGGTGCTTGGTATTGGCAAGCGCACGAAGATTGATTGGGTTGAAATTAAGTGGCCGCTGCCTGGCGGCAAGACGGAACGTCTCACCGATTTGCCTATCGACCGCTATATCACGGTTGTTGAGGGTGAGGGTGTTAAAGCCCATATCGGGTAACAGGGACATAGCGCATGGAACCATTGACAACGCCTGATTCTCAGGCTAGATTGTCGCAGTGTTTTGGTGCAGCCGCTTTCAGCGCCTCTAATGCTTCGCAGTTAGCCGATTCCGACGTAATCAGGCCGAAATAAGTTAGAAGAAAAGCAAAGTTTTTGCTGTAGCTTCCTGCATTCTGCGGTTCGTGTGGGGGGAAATCGCAGAGCCGCCAGGTGTGTTGTCGGGCACTCAGGATGCCGCAATGGTATCCCGATTAATGGAGGCTACAAATGCGTCAGTTGTGGAAATGCAGGACAGCACTTGTGCTGGCGTTCGCTGCTTGTTTTCTCTATTCGATGCCGGCTCTGTTCGCGCAAACGTCAGTGACGGGGGGGCTGAACGGCGTAGTAACGGATTCGACCGGCGCGGTTGTTCCGGGTGCCACCATCACGCTGGTGGAGATACATACCGGCGATACTCGCGTGCTGACCACAAATGGCCGCGGTCTATACACCGCCCCATTTCTCAAGCCGGGAACCTATCGGGTTTCCGCCTCGGCGAATGGGCTCCAATCGACCACAACCTCGGTAGAGATTCTGGTCAGTCAGCAGTCCGTGGCCAATCTGACCGTATCGCCGACAGCCAGTAAGCAGACGGTTACGGTTAGCGCTAACAATGCGCAGTTGATCCAGATCGAGGACTCCACCTTAACGACGACCTTTACGACAGAGCAGTTCGAAAATCTGCCCAACCCGGGTGGCGATATTACTACGTTCGCCTTCACCGTACCGGGCGTTGTCGTAAACACAGGCACTGGCGGCAACGGCAACTTCAGCACCAGTGGACTGCCGGGCATTTCTAACCTCATCATCCTTAATGGCGCCGACCAAACGGACTCATTCTTCAACGATTCCACCACCGGCGCATCCACGCTCAGTATCGGTGCCTCGGAAGTCGCGGAAGCCTCTTTTGTGCAGAACGGCTACAACCCTGAATGGGGCCGTCAGGCGGGCGGCGTCGAAACCTACGTCACCAAAAGCGGCTCCAATCGGTTCCACGGTCTCTTGAATTGGACCTACAACAGCGACGGCATGAATGCCAACGACTTCTTCAACAACCTGAACGGCATAGCGCGCCAAAAGGCGGTATCCAATCAATATGCAGCACAGATCGGTGGCCCGATCATTCACGATAGACTGTTCTTTTTCGCCGATACCGAAGGCATTCGCTACGTCGAGCCATCGAGAAGCTATGTCAATTTTCCAACTACGGACTTTCAGAACACCACCCTGAATACGATTCCTGCCGCCAGCGTTCCGCTTTATACACAGATGTTCAACTTGCTGAACGGCTCGCCGTTTTACAAAACAGCGGTACCTGTGGCCACCGGCAATGGCCCTCTTCAGGACGCTTCAGGCACGCTCGGGTGCGGCAGCTTCGCAGGTACCCCGGACTATGGCCAGGCCAATACATATTTTGGAACTGTGCCGACTGGCTCCTCGGGAACAGCTATCCCATGCATGACTGCGGCAGCGGCAGTAACGCGTGGCGCCCTGACCGAGCACATGATCATTGGCCGGGTCGACTGGAACCTCAGCGATAAACAAAAGATTTTTTTGCGCATCAGTGACGACAACGGGTTCCAGCCATCTTTCCTGAGCGTAGTCAATCCTCTGCTGAACGTGCAGAGCCGCCAGCCAATTTGGAACGGGCAATTGAATCACACTTACGTTTTTAATCCTGATCTGACCAATCAGTTCATTGCATCTGCCTTCTACTATTCGTTTCCTTTTGGCCCCGCCAACTTGCAGCAAACACTCACGGCCTCGCCCACGCAGTTCAATGATGGTTCCGATGGCGGCACCAACTTCTCCGTCGGGCTCGGCCAGGGGGGCACTGTTGGTTTCAACTGGGGCGGTAACCCTACATCCACTAACTCCGTCCAGTATCAATTTGTTGACGACCTTTCCTGGCTCAAGGGCACCCATAACCTAAAATTCGGGTTCAACTTTAAACGGTATGACGTGACCGATGGATATCCCACGGTGAATACCTACGGTGGCTTCTATTCCTTCAATTCCCTTGGGGATTTAGCCGGGGGAGTGTTGCCCGGATCGTCAGGGTCCAACTTTCAACAGACTTTCGACCAGGCCAAGGAGATTGCCATAGCGGGCTACAACTACGGCATCTATGCTCAGGATGAATGGCGGGCCACTTCACGTCTAATGCTGGACTATGGAGTCCGCATTGACCGCGATGAAAATATCACCTGCAAAACGAACTGCTTTTCACGCCTCGTCGGCACCTTTCCCCAGTCCAACGCCACCTTGGACGCGCCGTATAACAAGCTGCTCGCCACTGGATATAATCACGTCTTCTCCTCACTTGAAACGGCTGTTGTTCAGCCGCGATTCGGATTCAACTGGGACATGAGAGGGAATGGAAAAACGGACATCCGAGGAGGCGTAGGGCTGTTCGCCGACGCGTTTCCCGGCGCGCTGATTGAGAACCAATATCTAACGTTTCCCGATAATTATGGCGCCTTTGTCGAGGCGGGGAACGTGGCCGAGGGAGCGGGCAGTGCATCGGCTTTCGCGCTTGCATCCTACAACGCTCTTACGTCCGGATTTTCAAGCGGGCAGAGCGCCAACCAGATCGCGGCATCCCTGCCAGCGGGCTCACCATTCTTCGCGCCGGCCCATTACATCTCGCCGCAGCACATGGTGACCCCGAAATATGTGGAATGGAGCCTGCAGTTACAGCAACAGGTTAGCCCCTCGGATGCCCTGATTCTTGCGTATGTGGGGAACCATGGCTACGACGGAGTCAGCTACGACTATGGCATTAACGAAAGCCTGGCAGGTAACGCCTACACCGCGGGTACGCCATACACAAGCTTCGAGGACGTCCCCCTCAATCCGCCCGAACCGGCTTTCGGTCAGATGGGAATCATCAACGATAGCGCAGTCTCAAACTATAACGGCGTCTATGCTCTGTACAAACACATCGATCGCCGCGGCCTGACTGCAGATATTTCGTACACTTATTCGCACGCGCTTGACGATGTGTCGAACCAGGGCCAGGCTGAAGTCTTCAACGGCAACAGTCTTCCTTTCCAGATTGTGCCGAACCACCCATCACTGTTGATGTATTCGAATGCCGACTATGACATTCGCAATAGTTTCCTTACAGACCTCACCTACGTGGAACCGAATAAGTTCCAGAACAAGTTTGCGGAAGCTGCAGCGGCCGGCTGGACGATTGCCGGAAAAGCCTACTGGCGTTCCGGCCAGCCATTCAGCGTATTCAATAACAATGCCGCAAACGATCTCTATAACGGAACGGGTAACTATTACGTTTTAGCTGACGTGCTGAACAATCACTTCGACCATTTCTGTAACTCTTTCTCTCATCCTTGTTTCCAAGGGCAATTCTTTAATGGCTCGGGGATGTCCAATTCTGACGCCTACAACGACCCGCCACAAGCTAACTTCGGCAATGTACCGCGGAATGCCTTTTATGGGCCGCACTACTCAGACATCGATCTGAGCATGTACAAGAACGTATATCAAAGCGAGAAGGGGATACATTTCAAGGTGGGCGCGCAGGCCTTCAATTTGCTCAATCATCCGGAGTTTGCCGCGCCGGCGAACGATGCGTCTCTGTCGAATCTTGGTCAGATCACAGGCGATGTGGTCCAACCGACGGGACCCTACGGCTCATTTGGGTCTACAAGCTTTGGACGCATCATCGTGGTCACGAGCAAACTGGACTTTTGAGAAACTCTGCATTGATCGAGACTTTGAACCTTCCGAAGAGTTGTCCTCTCGATCCGAGGGGGCAACGACCAGGTGGCGGCCTCATGGCCAGATTGGGGTCGAGGTTTCGCTCTGTTGTGTGACATATGAAACGATTGGTATTGCTTTTGGGCACCGGCGCTCTTTTTGCGTCCACGTTGTGCGTTGGCCAGACAGGTATCAAGGGTCTCGCCGGCCCCGTTGTGTTGACAGTGCGGTTGCCCAATCCAAAACAGAAGATTCTGTATGTGGATGAGGTGATGCCCGTCAGGCCGGGACCCTTGACTCTTTACTATCCGAAGTACATTCCCGGTGATCACGCGCCGGATGGGCCGGTCGATGCGATGATGGGCCTTCAAATTACAACTGGCGGCGAGAGGATTCCATGGTCCCGTGATGAAGTTGACATGTTCACGTTCCATTTGACTGTCCCGAGCGGCACCGACCAGATTGACATTCGTTTTCAATTTCCCGCGGATGACCGTGTTACGCCGAGCCTGATGGGGCTGGAGTGGAATGAGGTAGCGCTGTATCGAGCGGGTTATCCGACCAGGGTGGAGATTTATCAACCAATACTGGTGATCCCGGCAGATTGGCGCTATGCGAGCGCGCTGAAGACAGATGAGAGGAACGGTGAGCGCATTACGTTCAAGCCCGTGCCGTTCAATACGCTGGTCGATTCACCAGTGATTGCCGGGAAATATTTCCGTGAGCTGGACCTCACTCCGGCCGGCTCATCAGTGCATCGCTATCTTGATATGGTGGGCGATGATGCGGCGGCGCTTGATATTTCCGAAGTGCAAGTTGATGGTTATCGTCATCTGGTGGAGCAAGCACAGGCGCTGTTTCACTCGCATCACTATGGCGACTATCACTTCCTGCTGACGTTGAGCGACTACGTCTCAAGGGGTGGTCTGGAGCACCACCAGTCGAGTGATGATCGAGCGCGCAGCGGCGCGAAGATGTTCGGCGACTTCGACCACTTCATGCTCGATGCTTCGCTGTTGCCGCATGAATATACGCACTCGTGGAACGGCAAATTCATGCGTCCGGCAGAATTGTGGCAGCCCGACTTTGAGCGTCCCGAACACGCGAAGATGATTTGGGTGTATGAGGGACTTACGGTTTATCTCGGCGACATGTTGACGGTGCGAAGCGGGTTGTGGTCGCCGGATACGTGGCGCCAGGTAGTTGCCTATCGCGCGGCAGTAATGGCGCACCGAACTGGTCGCGAGTGGCGACCGTTGAGGGATACCACCGTCGGGGCGCAACTGCTGTACGATGCGCCGAGTTCATGGTCAAACTGGCGCCGGCGAACCGATTTCTATCGTGAAGGCCAATTGCTGTGGCTTGC
>DASZAG010000226.1:0-6157 GCA_035945555.1 Acidobacteriaceae bacterium | reverse complement strand
CATGGGTCAATTGCGCGGCCGAGGGCGGAGCGGCTGTGGGTGCAACATTCCAGGATGCATACGGCGCGCGCATATCGCGTTCGGGAATCGTCCCGTGCGGGGTGTCCTGGTGCGGGGCAATCTCGTAGCGGGCGTCCCAGTCGCGAAAGGCCTGGGGCGTAGAAACGCCGATCTCGGGGAGTGCGACCACGCACGGAGTGGCAGGGAGATCGGGCCTTGGATAGACCTCTTCTCCGCGGCCCAGTCCCAGGACGGCTCCTCCGATGAGGAAGGGCGGCACATCGGAGCCGACTATGGCGGCGATTCGCAGGCGCTCCGGCGGAGTGGGGGGGGTGATGCCGGAAGCGCGGAGTTCCTGATCAAGCGCAAGCAGCGCGGCGGCAGCGTTGGCGGAACCAGCGCCCATTCCGCCCTGGACGGGGAGGCGCTTTTCGATATGGATGGCAACTTCGGCGGTTGCGGAGATGACGTCCAGCGCAAGGCGGACGGCTTTGAAGGCGGTGTTGCGATCGTCGCAAGGGACGCGCGGGATGTTGCAGGTAAGCGTGATGCGAGTTGCAGTCGCGGGCCGCGCCGATACCGTTACCAGATCGTGCGCGGCGAGCGTCTGATAGAGGGTCGTAAGCCCGTGAAAGCCATCCGCACGAACCGGCCCGATAGCCAGACCGAGATTGATTTTCGAAAACGAGCGGATGGTGGTGGGCATAGATGAAGAGATTGTAACGAGTCGCAGGAAGCGCGCACGACTGGAAAATATGTCTTTACACAATCTTGCCGCTCGCGTAGAAGTCTCGCATGGAAACGTTAGGGCTTTCCGGGCCACCTGTACGTAATGAGAACATCTTCAGGCGAATTTTCTGGCCAAGCTCAGAATCGGTCGACGCAGACATGCTCGGCCAGCAGGGCTTCTGGATATGCCTGCTACTGGCACTGCTAACCGTAGTAACAGCAGCGTTTCAGTCGCACATCATCTTGGGCATTCTATTTGGTCTCTTTTACGTCCTGGGCGGAATCGGGGTTCGAGAGCACAATGTTGTCGCGGCGATCTCTGTGGCGACTGTCTATTTATTGAATGCGGTCGGGGCCGTCCTCATGACGAGGCAATTCCCAGGTTGGCTGGTTCTCTTTGTGGTACTGATCCTCGCGTCAAACGTGCGTGGCTGCTGGATAGCATCCAAATGGCTCCGCTCCGGAGACCCCGATCTCATCCCTCTGCGCATGAACGAAAATTGGCGCGACAAGCTGGTCGACCAAATGCCAGCTCGAGTCTGGCCGCGCATTCGAACCGTCTTTTACGTCTTAGCATTCTTGGTGTTCATGGCCACGATTGCGGGGACAATCGTAGTAGCTGTGCGAGGCCCCGACATCCGCACACATGCAGGGCCGCCGCCAGATGTCGTCGTTCACGCCCAGTGATTCTTCGCGTCATTGAGGCCAAGACTACCAGTTCAAGACGAAACAGCTGGGAACAGGGCTTTGAATTTCGCCACGCTCGCAATTGCGTCCATGCTACAGCAGACTGACTGACGAGACCTTCAGCGTGCTGCCCTGGACTTCCCCTTTCACGTTCACGCGCAGGTGGTCTTTCTCGTGAGAGGCTTCCAGTTCCTTCTTGATCTCACGGTTTCCCGTGGCATCGAACTTCAGGAATTGACCGTTGGAGGTGAGGATGCCGTATCCGCTCCTGGCGCAGGCCAGAGCGCAGGAGCGCGTGTGGGCGTCGGGATTGGTTGCGGCTTTCTTTGAGCAGCCTACATCGACGACGGATACGTTGTTGAATGCGGTTGTGGCGGCGAGGGCGGGGACTACTCCCAAACCCAGCAATACGAGCAGTGAGGCAAATTTCTTCATTGCGTTTCCTCCGAATTTATTGGTTGGTGTGAGTTATATTCCGCGAACCGAGGCTTGCGCCGGCTCCCTTTCGACTATCCGCTTGATTCGCGCCGAGGTGAGCTGGGCGAGCACGAATGCGCTGATTGCAATTTCAAAGTCGCGCATGGCGAGGTCGTAAAACATGCCGGTGGTGAGGAGATTTACGACGATGCCGAGCAGCCAGATCATGAGAATGTAAGCGCCTACGCGGGGCCAACGAGTGAGAACGATTAGCCCGGCGATGATCTCGATTGCTCCGACGATGTGCATGAATGTCGCGGGACTTACCGGCACGAATTTCGTGGCCAGAGGACTCAGATACATGCCCCAGTCGGCCAGCTTGTTGAAGTACTTATCAATCCCGGTAATGATGGGCGCGACGCCGAGGCTGATTCTCAGCGTCCAACACGCTATATTCGATGGGTCATTGCCGCTCTTTCGCAAGGTTTCGCCTCCACACGCAAGAGCCGGAAAGGCGGGAAGTAGTTACAGAAATTCGAGGCGAGATGAATAATGATTAGAGGCAGCGTAACCTTTTCCCCTCGATGAACTCTATGGATATATGGCAATAGCGCACTCCGGACTTGTCGAAGTTGCTGCCCGCGAACGCTGGACAGATGAGGAGATCGTCGAAAGAGTGAAGTGCGGAGAGACTGCGCTTTACGAAATCCTGATGCGCCGGTACAACCAGCGTATTTACCGCGTGGTGCGCTCGATTCTGCGCGAGGATGGCGAGGCGGAAGATGTGATGCAGGACGCGTACGTCAGCGCCTATCAGCATCTGCATCAATTGCGGGGCGAGGCGCCGTTCTCTACCTGGCTGACGCGCATTGCCGCGAACGAAGCTCTGCACAGGCTACGGCTGCGCAAACGCGTGGTTTCAATCGACGATACGGAATGGGAAGGGGATGGCGCTATGAATCCGATTGAGGGGTCGCCGGATCCGGAGCAGAGCGCGTCAATTTCCGAATTGGGCGATCTGCTGGAAGAGGCTCTGCTTGATCTTCCGCAACCGCTTCGGGTGGTTGTGATGCTGCGCGATGTCGAGGAGATGACCACGGCGGAAACCGCGGCGGTGCTTGACCTGACGGAAGAGAATGTAAAGGTGCGGCTGCACCGTGGACGTCGACTTGCGCGCAAGTGGCTCTTCAAGCGCGTTGCTGCGGGAACAGCGGGTGCTTTTCCATTTATGGGGGCTCGCTGTGACCGGGTGGTGAGCGGAGTATTCAGCCGAATAGCGGAATGCTAGCCGGGGTGGATCTAGGCCCAGCGCCGGAATACTAGCGAGCCGTTGATTCCGCCGAAGCCGAAGGAGTTGGACAATGCGGCTTCGATCCTGGCGTCCCGCGCAATGTTGGGAGTGTAATCCAGGCGACATTCGGGGTCGGGACTGTCGAGGTTGATTGTGGGCGGAATCTTTTGGTCCACCAGCGCGAGCACCGTGATGCCCGCTTCCAGGCCGCCCGCGCCGCCCAACAGATGGCCGGTCATAGACTTGGTGGCGCTCACTTTGAGCTTGTGGCTTAGTGCGTGTTCGCCAAAAACCACTTCAAGCGCGCGCGATTCGTTGCCGTCGCCCAGCGGGGTGGAAGTGGCGTGGGCGTTCACGTAGTCGATCATTTCGGGGGCCATTTTTGCGTCTCGTAGCGCCGCCTTCATGCTGCGCTGCGCGCCTTCGCCCTCGGGAGCAATGCCGGTCATGTGGTACGCATCAGCGCTCATGCCGTAGCCGCAAATCTCGGCCAGAATCTTCGCCCCTCGGGCCTTGGCGTGCTCCAGTTCCTCAAGAATGAGGATGCCCGCACCCTCGCCGACAACGAATCCATCACGGTCTTTGTCAAAGGGACGGCTGGCGCGTTGCGGCGCGTCGTTGCGGGTCGAGAGCGCGCGCATGGCCGCGAATCCACCAACGGACATGGGCGTTACTGCGGCTTCCGATCCGCCGGCGATCATTACGTCGGCGTCACCGTGTTCGATGATGCGGTAGGCGTCGCCGATGGAGTTGGCGGAGGTGGTGCAGGCGGTGGCCGTTGCGGAAATGGGCCCCTTGGCGCCGTATTTAATGCTGACCTGACCGGCTGCCATGTTCACAATTGCCGAAGGTATAAAGAAAGGAGATATTTTGCGCGGTCCACCGTTCATGAGATTGGTGTGCTCGCGTTCGATAATCTCGAATCCGCCGATTCCGGAGCCGATGATCACGCCTACTCGTTCTGCATTGGAGGCATCAATCTTCAGGCCAGCGGACTCGACCGCCTCTTGCGACGCCGCCATCGCCAGATGAATAAAACGTCCCATCTTGCGCGACTCTTTCTTGTCGACAAAATTCAGCGGGTCGAAGTTCTTTACCTCAGCGGCAAAGGTCACCGGATAATTGGAGGCGTCGAATTGCGTGATGGGGCCCATCCCGCTCTTGCCAGCCAGCAAGTTCTTAAAGGCCTCTGGCGCGGTGTTTCCCACCGCGCAAATCAGCCCAATTCCGGTGACGACGACGCGGCGTTGCAAAGTTACTTGCCGCCTTTCGCGTTCTTCTCGATGTAGTCGATGGCGTCCTTGACGGTCTTGATTTTCTCGGCGTCTTCGTCGGGAATCTCAATGTCGAAGGCTTCCTCGAACTGCATGACCAGCTCAACCACGTCGAGCGAGTCGGCACCCAGGTCCTCCTGGAATGATGCGCCGGGGGTGACCTCGGCCTCATCCACCTGAAGTTGCTCGACGATAATCTGCTTTACCTTTTCATCCACCGCTGCCATGTGTTTCTCCTCGTAAATTGCTAAGACTGCTTCGGAGCCTTAATCGACACACCCTTGCTGAGACACAACTTCCGCTGCCCCGAAATTCCAAGTCTACTGGGGACTGGCCGTACAGGCAAACGCGGGATTGAATTGGACTTGCCGTCCACGCGGAGGTAGCTTCGCCGCCTTTCGAGTGGGGCGGACTATTGGGTGTCCGCGTTGGTTGCGGACGAGGTATCCACAGAGGCACCGGGGGTACGCCTGCAGCGGGTTTATAGTCAGGCCATGCTCCCTCAAATCGGAATTGGATTGGCAGCCGGCCTGGTGGTCGGATGGATGGTTGCGTGGGCTTTCGGGCAAAGTCGCCGGCGCGAAGAGAAACAGCGCGTTGCGCAGTTGGAACAGCAGTTGGCGGATCGAACCAGCACACAGGAGTCAGCACAGAATGAACGCGACAGCGCCCGCAAGGATCTGGCGGCGCAGCAAGCGGCTGCCGCGGAACGCGACGCGACTCAGCGCGCGGAGATCGCCGCGCTCAAGGCTGCTCAGGAGCATTTGGAAAAGAATGCCGAACGCGCTGCCCAGGCATTGGTGGAATTACGCGGCGAAAGTGTGGGACTGCATAGCCAGCTTTTGGATTCCGAGACCGAGCGCGCAAGCTTGAAATCAAAGCTCGAAGCGGAGCAGAGGAATCATGCGGACAAGGTTGCAACGCTTACCGACCAGTTCAAGTCGCTGGCGAGCGAGATTCTGAGCCAAAATTCGAAGACTTTCATCGAACAGAATCAGGAAAAGATGGGCAACCTGCTTGACCCGCTGAAGGAAAAATTCGATGCGTTCCAGAAAGAGGTTAAAAGCCTTAATGAGTCGGGAATTATTGGGCGTACTCAGCTCAAAGAGCAGATCGACAATCTGGCCAGGCTGAACACACAACTATCGGATGACGCCAATAATTTGGCGACCGCACTGAAGGGCTCATCGAAGACGCAGGGCGACTGGGGCGAAATTGTTCTGGAGCGGATACTCGAGGCGTCGGGTTTGCGCAAAGGGCATGAGTACCTTACGCAGGAGAGTTTCACGCGCGGGGAGCGGGCCGCCGATGGCCACCTTCGAGCGCAACTCGATGTTCTGGTGCTATTGCCTGAGGGCCGCAATATCATCATCGACTCGAAGGTTTCGCTCAAGGATTACGACGCTTACTGCTCGGCGCAGGATGATATCGCTCGCGATGTCGCGCTCAAAGAGCACTTGAAGTCGATTCGCAACCACATCGCTGGCTTGTCGAAGCGCGACTATCACCTGCTCGACGGCATCAATTCTCCGGATTTTGTGATCATGTTTGTGCCGCTGGAGCCGGCGTTCATTCTCGCGATATCGCGCGATAGCAATCTTTGGCAGGAGGCATGGGACAAGAACGTTCTGCTCGTGAGTCCCAGTACTGTGCTTTTCGTGGTGCGGACTGTGGCGCAATTGTGGCGGCAGGAACAGCAGACGAAGAATCATCAAGAGATCGCCCGGCGTGGCAAAGAACTCTATGACAAGCTCGCAGC
>DASZAG010000225.1:0-97217 GCA_035945555.1 Acidobacteriaceae bacterium | reverse complement strand
CGTCGATTCGCGGAGCGACGATGAGGGCGGGGCCTTCCTGGCGTTTCGCAAGAAAGTACCGCATGGGGCGATCGAGCGAGCGGGCCATTTTGACGGTTTTTCCCTGGCGAGCGATGAGGGCAAAGGAGCCGTGAATGCCACGGACGGCGTCGGGCGCGCCGGTAAACAGACGCTGGCGGGCCTCATCATCGGTCAAGTTGTAGATGTGGTTTGCTTCGGGTTCTGTGAGGTCAACGACCCGTTCGATATAGTGGTCCACGGCGGCCCCTCCGATGTTCAGTTTACTCCGCTGAAATCTCTGTAGCACGGTGCAGGGATGCTCCGAACAATTATCATTTTCTCCATGAGTCTTACCGAACCCGTCCACAATGCTGCTGGGGGCGATCACTTTTAATGCAAGCTTCCTTTCCGCGACGGCGACGTATTCTTTATGTGGCGCCAATGGGCCGGGGCAATACGTCGGCGTACCGGTACCAGTCCTTGCTTCGGCTGGAGCAAGAGGTACGGCCGTTCGATCCGACGCCGTATGTCCCCCAGAACCGCGTCCTGCAACGGATGCGTGCTCGCTATCCATTTGGTCCGCTGGTTGCGCGCGTAAATCGCGATCTCGTACGAGCGGCGCAGGAATCTCGCCCCGATGTGGTGTGGTTCGACAAACCGACTGTATTTTCGCCCGAGACACTGCGACTTATCCAGAGAACTGGAGCAAAGACTGTCTTCTACGTACAGGATGCGCCGTTTGGACCGAGACATGACCGCGTTTGGGGCCAATTTGTAAAGGCATTCCGCGTCGCCGATCTGCATTGCCTATTCAGGCAGGCAGACGTTCCGCGGTACCAGGGTTGGGGGCTTCCGTTCATCAAGATATCGCTGAGTTTTGACCCGCAGATGCACTTTCCTGCACCCGCCGGTTTCACTGATGCGGAGCGCAACCGGGATATCTCTTATATCGGGTTTCCTTATGAGCAACGGCCCGCTTTCTTGCTGAAATTGGCCCGTGATTATCAAGTTCCGGTGTTTATTAACGGCGATCGCTGGGAACGCGCACTTACCGCAGAAGAACTGCGGCACTTCAGGCTCGGCGGATACCTTGCGGATGAGCAATATCGTGAAGGCATCTGGAGATCGAAAATCAATTTGAGTTTTGTGACTGAGGCAAATGAGGAGGATATTGCGCACAAGGCGGTGGAGATTGCTGGATGCGGTGGGTTTCTGATGGCGCTGCGCACGCCGGGGCATCAAGCAATTCTCGAAGAGGACCGCGAGGCGGTCTACTTCTCTTCCGTTGAGGAATGCGCGGACAAATGTCAGTTCTACCTGGGGCGACCTGATTTGCGCGACGCCATTGCGGCGCGTGGACGCGAACGCGCCGTCCGCAGCGGATACGACAACGATACGCAGCTTGCTCGGGTGCTGAACAGGCTGGATGGGAAAGAGAGCTAAAGCCCGAGGCCGCCGTCCACGCCGAGAATTTGGCCGGTGATGAAGTGCGGGCCGGTGGCGAAGAACACGACGGCGGCAGCGACTTCGCGCGGGCTTCCGTTGCGGCGCATGGGGGTCTTGCGAGCGAACTGCTCATATTCGGCGGAAACTTCTCCGCTTACGATCATTCCGGGGGCGACGCAATTCACGCTGATCTCCGGCGCAAATGCTTTTGACATTGTCTGAGTGAGCATGTGCAGCGCGGCCTTTGATGTGCAGTAGTGCGCATGGGTGGGCCAAGGGTGCATTCCGCCTAGCGAGCCGATGTTAATGATGCGTCCTCGGGCGGCTTTGAGGTAAGGCAACGCGGCCTGCGCGGCGAGGAATGGTCCGCGGGTGTTGGTTTCGAACATGGCGTCCCACTGCTCGACTGAAATTTCTTCGATCGCGGCCGTTTCGAAGCGCCCCGCGTTGTTAACCAGAATGTCGATTGATCCGAATTGAGCGGCGGCCTGGGCCACGGCGGCGCGGATGCTTTCAGGGTCGCGAAGATTCGCGTGGATAGCGGCAGAGCGCGAACCGAGGGCTTCGATTTCGGAAACAGTCTTCGCGGCATGTTCGGCTGAGTCGCGGTAGGTAATGACGACGTTCGCGCCCTCTTCGGCGAGCGCCAACGCAATGGCGCGGCCAATTCGCTTTGCGGCACCCGTCACCAACGCGACTTTACCCTGCAATTTGCTCATTTTGATAGTGTAAGCTGCCCCACCATTGGCGCATCGCGAGCAACACTTCCCTTCTCATTCGATTCTGAAGAAGCAGCGCCACTAAAGGACAGGGTAAGAAAAGGCTTATGCCAAGTACGCTGCTCCCTGGAAGGCCCTATCCGCTGGGAGCGAAATGGGACGGGACCGGGGTAAACTTTGCAATCTATTCGGAAAACGCCACTGCGGTGGAACTCTGCCTCTTCAGCCAGGATGGCCACCAGACAGAGCAGGTATTTCTGCGCGAGACTACGGCCTTTATTTGGCACGGGTACATTCCGGGCATTCAGGTAGGCCAGCTTTATGGGTATCGTGTGCACGGCCCATGGGAGCCCGAAAAGGGGTTTCGCTTTAATCCGGCGAAGCTGGTTGTGGACCCTTATGCGCAGGCTGTGACGGGTGTGACGGACTGGTCGCAGCCGATTTTCGGGTATGAATTTGGCGGTGAGGACGCCGATCTTCACTGCGACACTCGCGATAGCGCGCAGGGGGTTCCGAAGTGCGTTGTGGTGAACCCCTATTTCGACTGGGAACAGGATAGATTGCTGCGCACGCCGATTTCCGACTCGATTATTTATGAGACGCACGTGCGGGGATTCAGCATTCAGAATCCGGATGTACCTGAGCCGCTGCGAGGAACCTATGCCGGTCTGGCTTCGCCCGCGAGCTTGCGCCATTTGAAGCGACTTGGCGTGACGGCCGTCGAACTGATGCCGGTACACCATTACATCAACGATGGGCACTTGATTGAGCGAGGCCTGAGCAATTACTGGGGGTATAACACGCTCGCTTACCTGGCACCTGCAGGACGATACTGTTCGACCGGAGACCGTGGAAATCAGGTGGCGGAATTCAAGGCGATGGTGAAGGCGCTGCATCGCGAAGGGATCGAAGTGATTCTGGATGTGGTGTATAACCACACGGCCGAGGGCAACCACCTGGGACCGACGTTATCGCTGCGGGGCATCGATAACACCACGTACTATCGGCTGATGCCGGACAATCCGCGCTATTACATGGACTACACCGGCACTGGGAACACCTTAAACGTGCGGCATCCGCAGGTGCTGAAGCTGATTATGGACAGCCTGCGCTACTGGGTGATGGAAATGCACGTGGATGGGTTTCGCTTCGACCTGGCGGCGACGCTGGCCCGCGAACTGCATGACGTGGACAGGCTGAGCGGGTTCTTCGACATCATTCACCAGGACCCGACCCTGGCTGATGTGAAGCTGATTGCGGAGCCGTGGGACGTAGGCGAAGGCGGCTATCAAGTGGGCAACTTTCCTGTGTTGTGGGCGGAGTGGAATGGCAAGTATCGCGATACAGCGCGGCGCTTCTGGAAGGGAGACAGTGGGCAGCTCTCTGATTTCGGATACCGGCTGACGGGGTCGAGCGATCTCTACCAACACGATGGGCGGCGGCCATATGCGAGCATCAACTTCATTACGGCGCATGATGGCTCCACGTTGCGCGATCTGGTGAGCTACAACGAAAAACACAACGAAGCGAACGGCGAAGACAATCGTGACGGGACGGACGATAACAATTCCTGGAATATGGGTGCGGAAGGGCCGACCGACGATCCTGGGATAAAGGGAGCTCGCGAACAACAAATACGGAATTTGTTGGCGACGCTGCTGCTATCTCAAGGAGTGCCGATGATCTCAGGCGGCGATGAAATTGGGCGCACGCAGCAGGGCAACAACAATGCGTATTGCCAAGATAATCCGATCAGCTGGTACGACTGGACTCCGACACCGGAAAAGGAGTCGTTGCTGGACTTCACGTCGCGGCTGATTTCGCTGCGCCGGGCACATCCCAACCTGAGACGTAGAAAGTTCTTCCAGGGCGAGGAGGTTCGAAGTTCTCAGGACATTTCGTGGTATGGAGCTGACGGCAAGGAATTGGACTCCGAGGCCTGGGGGGCGCAATGGGGCCGGGCGCTGGGGATGATGCTGAATGGAAAAACGCTGAATACGGTGGACCGACTGGGGAATCCAGTTGTGGACGTGACATTTTTGCTGCTGCTGAACGCCCATCACGAAGCTGTTGACTTTGTGTTGCCTCCACCTCCCACAGGAGCCCAATGGAAGTGCCTGCTCAGCACAAGCCGGCTCGGAAGTCCGTTTAAGTCGTCGATGGGTCGGAAGAAGATGAAGCTCAAGGGGCGGTCACTGATTTTGCTATGTGAGCAGCGGTCGAAGCAATTGCCTGAGCTGTAGGGATGATTCTTGCGGGACGAGTTTTCCCGAATGCGCGGCAAGCGCGCGAGAGGCGACTGCTCAGAACGAATAGGCCCTTGCAAATACCGCCTCCGCAGGGAGGACGGACTACCAGTGTCCTACGACCTGCAGGTGCATAAGATGGGAGACAGCAAAGAAGACGATCCAGAGACCGACGACCGCCGAGCCTATGGTGATGACGATCGTTCTGATGTGCTTGTCCTGCGGGTGCGCGGGTGAGCCACGACGGAGCCCGAAAAACTGCCCTAAAATGCCGATAGCGAGGATGATACCGCCGATAATCAGGGTGAGGTATGCCATATGGGCATCCTTTGTATACTTGGATGCGAACGGTTGGGAAGCACTATTTTAGAAAAAGTGCAATGTCTGTCCAGGGACTTCAACGTGACGGACAAGGCGCTGTGAAGCGGCAAACCTATCCAGCCAATCCGATAAACTGAAAGCGTGCTGGATACGAGGCACCGAAGGGTTTACCAATGAAGCTGTTTCGCTGGCTGTGGGCCGCGGCCACGCTCGCTGTACTCGCTAATGGGTTCCGGGTGGCCATGTACGTTGTTCCGGCGGACCAGAACCAGGGTGATCTGTCCCGCATTCTCTACTACCATGTGCCGACCTGGTGCGGCATGGGGCTCTTCTTCACCGTCAACCTGATCTGCTCTGTGGTCTATCTGGCCATTCGCAACCGGAATCCGCTTCGAGCGCTGAAAACGGATGCGCTCGCGGTGGCTTCCGCAGAAATGGGCGTGGTGTATTGCCTGGTGGGCATGGCGACGGGATCGATCTGGGGCAAGGCGGCGTGGGGCATCTGGTGGACCTGGGACGCGCGGCTGACGACGACGCTGGTGCTGTGGCTGATCTATCTGGCGTATCTGCTGGCGAGGCGATTTATTGCTGGGCAAGAGATGCGGGTGATGGCGGCGGTGATTGCCATTTTCGGGTTTGCGGATATTCCGATTGTCTATATGTCGACACGCTGGTGGAGGACGCAGCATCCTGCTCCGGTGTTCTTTGGCGGCCCGAATACCGGTCTTGATCCGAGCATGATGCCAGCGCTGTGGTGGAACATGGCGGGGTGGATTGGCTGGGGCGTGTTTGTTGTCGCGCTGCGGTACTCGGCGGAACGACGTCGTCAGCAGGCTGCTGACCAAGCTGCTGCAATTGCACTGGAGGCGGCATGAACGCGATGTTTCATCGTCATCTTGTAGCGGCCTACGCTGTGGCGTGGGGCGTGCAGCTGAGTTATCTGGGTTATGTTGTATGGAAGTGGATCACGGCGAAAAAGGATTCTGTACATAAAGGCTCGTGATTCTGAGCCGGATCGAATTCCTGATAAAAATGGGCCGCCCCTCAAAAGGCGGCCCGTTTCAATTCTGCGTCTCTCCTAAACTCCGGTCCGCCAAGGAGGCGGCGGTGGAACCGGATAGCCCGTCAATACGGGTAAGTGGTGCAAGCTGAGCCATCAGACATGACTTTCCTTACGCAAATTAGAATCATTCGGTTCGCAGGGCCTGCATCGGTTCGACGGAGGCCGCGCGGCGGGCGGGGATAAAGGCGGCGATGACAGAAACGATGAGAACCCCGAATCCGGCAGAGATGAAACTGACGGGATCATGCCCAGAGAGCTTGAATAACATGGAGCCCATAAGCCGCGAGGCGAACCACGCGAGCGGGAGTCCGATGGCGAGTCCGACGGCGACCAGCCAAAGACTGTCGCGAAGAATCATCCAGAGGACCTGGCGGCGGGCAGCGCCCAGCGCCATACGGATTCCGATTTCGGCTGTGCGGCGGTTTACCCGGTAGGAGAGAGATCCGTAGAGGCCTACGGCGACGAGCAAGGCTGCAAGCGCGGCGAAAAAGGTGGCAAGCCGCGCGAAGAGCGCGGGCATGAGGTAAGTCTGCCGGAAGGCTTCTCCCAGCACCTCCGGTTTATCAAGCGGAATATCGGGAGCCATTTGTCGCACTAGTTTTCTCACCTCCGGCAGGACGGCATTGGGATTGCCGGACACGCGCATCTCCACGTCCATGGGCTGCGGAGCGGGGTCCTGCTGGTAGCTGTACCAGGCCATCGGCATCGAGTCTTCACCAGCAGACGTGTACTTGCTGTCGCGCACCACCCCAATAATGGACATGTGGTATTTGGGGTCTCCGAATTGATGCCCTATTGGATTGGTCCCTTTCAGATAGCGATCGACTAACGTCTGATTGACTACGATGATGTTCGAAGCGCCTTTCTTGTCCGCCTCAGTGATGCCGCGTCCCTGGAGAACCGGAATGCCGAGCGTCTTGAAAAAGCCTGGACCGACCTCGTCGGTGGTCACCGTGCCCCTTCCGTTGTCGTAGGGAATGATTCGGCCGTCGATCATGAGACTGTTGTTGTCAGCCCAGCCACTACCTGGGCGGTGATTGGCCAATGTAACTGACTGCACGCCGGGGATGAGGCTAAGCTGGCCAGTGAGCCGGTTGTAGAAGCCGATCATTTCGTCATGCGAAAGCGTTCCAAGCGGGTGTACCCCGAAAGCGAGCACGCTATCCGCTCTCATACCGAGGTCTACATTCTCGTAATTGCGCAGGGTCCGAACGAGCAAGCCTGCCCCGAAGAGAAGCACAAGGCACAAAGCCATTTGCACTGCGATGAGGATTTTGCCGGAGAGCATTTTGCTACGGGTAGCCGTAGTCTGGTTTCCTGAGGAACGAAGAACCACTCCGACCGGAGCGTTGGCCGCTGCACGCAATGGAGCGAGTCCAAACACCAGTGCGGATGCCGCTGAAATAGCCAGTGTAAATAGAAGCACTGAGCGATCTGGCGTGAGGCTTACCTCAATTGCCGACCACTTTGCCAGGAGTTGCGTAGCCTGAATAGCGAATAGCCAGCCAAGGAATGCGCCTGATGCGACGAGAATGAGGCTTTCGGTGAGTAGCTGCCGAAACAGAGGCACGCGGCTTGCGCCGAGCGCCAGCCGCAATGCGAATTCGCGCTCTCGAGCAGAGTTGCGCGCGAGAAGAACCATGATGATGTTCACGCAGGCGATCAGCAGGACCAGCCCGACCATACCCATGAGTACGTGAAGAGGATCGCGGTAATCCGCGCTCGCCGTGCCCAGTCCGCGCGCAGCAACCATTTGCAGTTCCAGCCTTGGGCCGCTTCGACTCGTCTGCTTTCCGAGTGTTTCGTACGCTGCGTTCACGAATACCGGATTTATGCGGGCAAGGGCCTGCTGCTGAGTGAAGCCGGGGCGCAGGCGGCCGATGAGCATGAGCGACCACCAGTTTGGCGAGCCATAGAGCGTCTGGTTCGCAACTGGGACGCTCCAGGCGTTCAGTTCGGGTCTGTTTTGCAATGGAATCCAGATATCTGTTGCTGTGCCGCCGGATTCCACTCCGTAAAAGTGTGGAGCGGCCACTCCGATGATGGTCATCGGTACGCCTTTTATGTAAATCGGCTGGCCGATGACATTCAGATCGCGGTTAAAGCGTCGTGTCCAATAACCATAGCTGATGACGGCGACCTGCGAGTGCTTTGCTTCATCGGAGGGCGCAAAGGCGTGGCCCGCCGACATAGCGACTCCGAGGGCGGAAAAGAAGCTGCCGCTCACCTCGTCGGCGTCCACTTCCTCTGGGGTATCCCCAAAGCGCGCCGAGGTTTTGTTTTCGGCAAGAGGAGCGTAACCGATGACACTGGAGAACACCGACTTGTCTTCGCGGAGGCGGTTATAGACGTTGATGCCGTAGGTGTAGCGAGAATCGCCGGTGATTCCGACACCATTCGGCAAGTTCTGATGCGCGAGGTAAAAGAGCTGATCGGGGTTACGCACGGGAAGGGTGCGCAGCAGCACAGCATTCATGACGCTGAAGATCGCGGTGTTGGCTCCGATGCCGAGCGCAAGCGTAAGAATGACAGTGAAGGCGAAAAAGGGCGATTTGCGAAGCTGGCGAAGTGCGTAGGTCATCGGCTTCTCCTATTCGGTGCGCAGGGCGCGAATGGGTTCGACATACATGGCATGGCGCGCGGGGACAAGCGTGGCCAGCGCAGCAACAGCGCAGAGCAGCGCGGCGGCGGCAATGAGCGCGAGCGGGTTTGTCCCGTTGGCTCCAAGAAGCGAGTCGATCCAGACGCGCATCAAGTAGGCCAAAGCCGCTCCGATGCACAATCCGGCGACTGTGAGGCGGAGGGTTCCTTCGAGAAGAAGCTTTCCAATGGCGGAGCGATTGGCTCCGAGGGCCATTCGGATACCGAACTCGCGCTCGCGACGGCTGACGGAGTAGGCCATAACGCCGTAGACTCCGATGCTGGCCAGAAACAGTGCGAGCAAGCCGAGGATGGCTGTGACGAGCGTGGAGGTGCGCTGCGGCGCGATGGAGTCCTGCGCGAGAGCCTCAAGCGAGGTGAAGTTCGAGACGGCCTGTCCGGGATCGATGGATGCCACGGCCTGGCGGGCTGGGCCCACCAGCAGCATTGGATCACTCTTACTGCGCAGGATGAAAGTGAGAGCAGATTGAGGCATCTGGTCTGCGCTCAAGTAAATGGTGTAATTGGCGGGCGCTGCGGATCCAGCGAAATGGACGTCGCCGGCAACGCCGATGATCGTAAAGTGGGCATCTTTCACGCAGCAATGAACGTGTTTGCCTATCGGGTTCTGACCAGGCCAGAGCTTTTGCGCCATGCTCCGGTTGATGATGGCGACTTTTGGCGCAATCGGGCTATCGTCATGGCCAAAACCGCGGCCCTGCAGAAGAGGAGTGCCGATGGCGCGGAAGTATCCGGGCGAAACGAAGTGGAAATCGGCAAAGGGATTCTTGTCCTCGGTGCCTTTCGGCTGGCCATCGTATGTGAAATCGCCATTGCTTCCATTAGCGGTAAAAGGAGTGTCGCCTGTGGCTCCGGAACGGGTTACGCCGGGCAGAACGGCTAGCTTGTCGAGCAGGGTGTTGAAGAATCGGCGCTGCTGCTCCGGTTTTGAATACTGTGCGGGAGAGAGTGAGACGGCGAGGGTCAGCGTGTGGTCCGGGTTCATGCCGGGATTGGTACGCAGCACGCGCACAAAGTAGAAAGCCATGTTGAGCGCTCCGGCTACGAGCAGCATGGAAAGCGAGATTTCAGCAATGACCAGCGCGGAGCGGGTACGGTTCTGCTCCCGGGACTCAGTGACGGTGCGGCCCTGCTGCAGGGCGGCCTTGCCGTCTTCACGAAGGGTGCGCAGCGCGGGAATGATTCCGAAGAGGAGGCCTGTGCCGATGGCCAGCAACGCGGTGAAAGCCAGGATGGTTCCATCAAGATGAACGCTGGCGGGTGGAGTGAGGTTCTTGGGCCATGCAGAGATGGGAATGTGTACGAGACCTTGGGCAATAGCAATGCCGCAGGCTGCCCCCGCGAAGGAGAGCAGCAGGCTTTCGGTCAGGGTTTGGCGAATCATACGCGCGGGAGATGCTCCGAGGGCGCGGCGCACAGCGAACTCGCGGGCACGAACTGCGGCGCGGGCGAGCAGCATGTTTGCGAGGTTGACGCAGGCGATGAGCAGAATGAAGCCCACAGCCGCCTGTAGCATCAACATGAGCTTGTTCAGATCGCCAAAGATGGCCTGGGATGTGAGCTGAAGATCGATGCCGTGTTCGTGGTCGGGAAACTGCTTGTTGATTTGCGCCTGAATGCCGCGCATTTCAGCCGACGCCTGGCTCAAGGTAACTCCGGGACGAAGTAATCCGACATCAAACAGGTAATTCGTTCCGCGCTCCAAGTATGGTGCGCGGGGTTCGAGTGGGAGCCATGCATTGGCGGGCTGCACATCATCCGCTGGCTCCGGAGCTACGCCGATGACGGTGTAGGCCTGACCATCCAGGTTGAGTGGCTTGCCGATAATCGAGGGATCACTGCCGAGTTTCTCGCGCCAGAATTTCTCGGTAAGGACACATACCGGCGCCCCACCTTTCTGATGCTCAGCCGATATGAAGGTACGTCCAACTACTGGCTGCATGCTGTAAAGCTTGAAGTAGCCGTCGGAGACGAGATTAAGGCGGAGGGTTTCAGGGCTTCCGTAGCCCGTCCAGGTCATTCGCCTTGTAGTTAAGGCGACGATTGGAGAAAGCGTCTTGCTCTGGTCGCGCCATTGTTCAAAATCGGGAAAAGAAGAGGCGAAATATTTCCCTTGCGGATAGACGTTCTGGATGGCGACCATGCGTTGGGAGTTAGGGTAAGGCAGGCGAAGCGCACCGTGGATGATGCTGTAGATGGCAGTATTGGCTCCGATGCCAAACGCAAGCGTGAGGACGGCGACGAGGGTAAAGCCCGGCGACTTTCGAAGCTGTCGCAGAGCGTAGCGGACGTCCTGAAGCAGGGTGGACATGGAGCCTCTCGTATTTGAGAGAGCAATTTTTGGGCCGGGGTAAGTGATTGAAATTGCATGGTAGAGCGCGGCGGAGGTGTCCGATTTCAGGTTTTCTTGTTCGGTTTTGGACAGGAACGGCTGGGTTTGCGCGGCCAGAGAAAGCGCACGGCGCGCAAGGCGGGGGTGATTAGACTGCTTTTTTAGCCGTGCGGGTTTTACCGATTGTGGGTGCGGTGACAGACTGTAGGCGCGGGCGTCCTGTGGCGATTTCGAGAAACATGACTGCTGCGCGGGTGAGGGTCTTATCGCGACGGTACACGAGAGCCAGTTCCCTGCTGATACGCACACCCTCGACCTTGATGATCTTCAGCGCGCCGCTACTGGTATCAGCCAGCACGTTGCTGCGTGGCAGGAAACCGATCCCGAGTCCGGCGACGATAAGGCGCTTTAGCAACTCGCTGGATTCGACCTCCATGGCTATGCGGGGCTGGGTGTCGCGGCCGCGGAAGAGGTCTTCAATGAGTTCGCGCTGGCGACCTTGCTTGGGGAGCAGCAACGGCTGTGGAACGATTTCCTCAAACTTGACGGAGTCGCGCTCGGAGAGCGAGTGGTTGCCCGGCGCAACGAGAACGACATCATCGCGGTGGAGCGTATCGACGGTAAGGCGCGCGTCTTTCACAGGAAGCGATACGACTCCGAAGTCGACTTCGCGATTGAGCACGGACTCAATGGTTTTGACGCGGTCGGCGCGTACGATGCTGAGCCCCACGCGCGAGTATTGGCGTTTGAACTGTGCGAAGACGGAGGGGAGCACATAGAGGCTGGTGGCCTCGTTGGCGCTTACTGAGATTTCTCCCCGTGGAGTGCGGTGCAGTTCGCCCACTGTGACCATAATGTGGTTGTGACACTGGAGGCAATGCTCGGCGAATGGCTCGAAGACCTTTCCGGCTGCGGTAAAGGTGACCTTGCCACCGTCTCGGTCGAAGAGGCGCGCGCCAACTTCATTCTCGAGCGTGCGAATTTGCGCGGAGATGGCCGGCTGGGTGACCATCAGCTTTTCCGCAGCGCGCGAGAAGCTGCGCAAACGGCTTACTTCCATAAAGGTCCGCAACTGCTCAAAGTCCATAGCCTCGCTCCATACCTGTTCTGGAAGGAATGCTTACATTCTAGCCGCAACGGCCGACCATATGATGGAGAGAGCAGACGTCATGCCTCAATCTCTCTCCGCTTCGTTGATCAACAAGCTCGCCGTGGAGGCGGGTTTTTCGCTCGCCGGAGTGGCGGCGGTTCCCGAAGCTGGGTCGGAGAGGAGCCGCGAAGAGAGCGAGCGATTCGAGCAGTGGATAGCATCCGGAGCCGCCGGCGAAATGGAGTATTTGAAGCGCCGCAATGAAGGCGGAGAGCTGGTGCGGTCGGGGCTGAAGGCAGTGTTTCCGTGGGTGAAGTCGGTAGTGGTATGCGCGGCCAATTACAACACTGCGCAGCCACATTCGATAGATCCTGCTCCGCGGAACGCGGGATGGATCGCGCGCTATGCGTGGTCGGAGAATCGTACGGGTGAGGGCGCGGCAAGGCCGAGTGATTACCACAAGGTACTGTTGAATCGGCTGAGAAAGCTAGAGGCCACGCTGAAGAAGCGAGAGGGCGATTTTGAATCGCGCTGTTATGTAGATACCGGGCCGCTGGTTGAGCGCGTTTATGCACGCTATGCGGGAGTTGGATGGACGGGTAAGAACACGTGCATTCTGAACCAGAAGATAGGCTCGTGGATGTTTCTGGGGGTCATTCTTACGTCGCTGGAGCTGCCCGCCGGCGAGCTTCAGGAGCTTGCCGCTGATCGGTGCGGTAGCTGTACACGCTGCATTGATGCGTGTCCTACCGAGGCGCTGACGTCGCATCAGATGGACGCGAGCCGGTGCATTTCCTACCTGACGATTGAGAAGCGTGGGAACATTCCGGAGGATATGCGCGTGGGCATGGGGCGGCAGGTGTTCGGCTGCGATATTTGTCAGGATGTGTGTCCATGGAACAGGAAGGCCCCGACGGTGGAGGATCCGGAATTGGCAGCCCGCGAAGAGTTGGTGAATCCGGCACTGGAATGGCTGGCGCGGATGTCGCGTGACGAATTCGCGCAGAGGTTTTACGGCTCGCCGGTGAAACGGGCGAAGTTCGAGGGATTGCGGCGTAATGTGGCTGTTGCTATGGGCAACAGTGGACTGCAACAGTACCGGGCGCGGCTGAAGGAATGGTCGGGCGATGAGGACACGGCTGTTCGCGAGGCTGCGGAGTGGGCGCTGAAAAGACTGCGCTCAGAAGAGTGATCACCAGGACCTATTTTGCCGCGCTTTCGAGCGTGCCTGCGGCGCGATTCAGTGCCGATGCGAGGACCGCAAGTTGCTGCTGTGCTGTTTTCTGCTGCCTGGCGTCGATGGCTTCATTCACACCGGGAATAACTACGGCTTCGTAACCGGTGTACTGGCCCGGAGCATAGATCGTGTGCTTATACCAAGGGCGGTTTGGAAGCCCCTGAGGCGAAAGTAAATCTTCTTCTGTCTGCCGCAAAGCTGTGTTCAATGCGACCTCATCGCCCGTCGGGGCCTCCTGCCGCTTCTTGATGACTTGCGCGGCCGCGAGCAAGCGTTGGACGGCGGTGTCTGCGGCAGCGAAGTCTAATTGCACCTCATCGTTCTCAGCCTTCTTTTGCGCATCGGTCAAGTAGTGCTGAATCTCAAGCGCATAGGTTACATAGTCGTACGGAAGCACGTCGGTATCAGCCATATTCAGCGCTTCCAACCCAAAAACGCGGGCTTGTTGGCGTTCATATGCAAACGACGGATCGGCATTTTGGACAAACCACTGGTAGTTGTCAAAAACCGAGTGATACACGCCGTAGGGGCCACTGGAACTGATGTCGGCTGAAGGGACTCCTGAGTTCTGGAGGAACGGCGTGTAATCGGAGCCGCTGCCCAGATCGCCGATACGCACCCCCTGCTGGTCCGCGGTGCCCTCGCGATGCTGGTTGAACGCGAGAGCGTTGTGTTGCTTCGCGTGCTCTTCGGTCTGCGCAAGCTGCCATTGTTCGTACACGGTTCCGGTAGTGGCGCTTGGGGTTTGCATTGTGACCTCGCGCACAAACTGCTTGAGTGAAGGCACGGCGGAGGCCTCAAAATCAGGTCCGGAGACACCTACGTCCATGTTGAAGTAGGCGACGGCGTGGGTGAGTTCGTTGGAGTGAGCTTCAGCCCATTCTGTTGAACCTATGAGGCCCTCTTCCTCGGCGTCCCAACTGGCGAAGATGATGGTGCGCTTCGGTCTCCAGCCACTCTTAAGGAGGACGCCCACGCCGCGCACCGACTCCAGCATGGCGGCGGTTCCACTGTTCGGGTCAACCGCGCCATAGACCCATGCGTCGCGATGGTTGCCAGCAATGACCCAGTCATTCGGGTCTTCGGTTCCGGGAATTCGTCCGATGACGTCCCATATTGTTCGATAGGCGTAATCCTGCTTGAGCAGCATGCGGACCCGCACGGAGTTTGTGCCGCCGAGGTGATAGGTGAACGGCAGCGCTCCCTGCCATCCCGCAGGCACGCTGTGGCCGCCTAATGCGCGCAAAATTGGCTCTGCATCGTGCCACGAGAGCGGCGTAGCTGGAATTTTGGGTAAAACCGCGGATTTTTCGGGTGGTATGCGCTTTGACGCGGGAAGATTCGGCGTGGAGGCAATACCGGGCGTAGTAGCGTCACCAGGATAGAGGAACATGTATTCCACTGATCCCCTCTGTGCTCCTGTGGGCGGACGGTAGGGGCCTTTGGGATACTCATCGCCGCGGTAGAAACCGTCGTCCGCAGGATCTGAATAGATGAGTACGCCGGCCGCTCCCCTCCGCTGCGCCAAGTACACTTTTACTCCGCGATAGTTTTCGCCGTAGCGGACCAGAACGATCTTCCCCCTCACGCTCACGCCCAACCGTTCAAGTGCGGCAAAGTCCTCGGGACGGCCGTAGTTTGCGTACACCACCCCTGCCGTCACGTCGCCCGAAGGAGACGATCCGTTGAACGGCACGGTGACGCGGGGATCTTTATCGAAGTGATCGCCCTCTACATGTTCGGGGGTGGGTCCGGTCATGAGCACATTTCCGTCAGCATCTGTTGCCTGCACGCGTATCTCTTTTGGCAGATTCATCCATGCAACGTAGGGAACGATCGTCGTGTCCAGCCCGGCAGCACGGAACTTTGCAGCGACGAACTCCGCGGTGTCGTGGTCTTCCTTCGATCCGGCAATGTGGGGGGCGGCTGTGAGGGTCTTCAGGTCCTCACCAGCCAATCGGGCACTGGGTACGGCGAGAAAGTCCGCGTCAATTTTCGCCTGCGCTGAAAAGTCTTTGTATCCGATAAACCCGGATCGGGTTTGCGCGGAGGCGATGGCGGAGAAGGCGAGAAGAGAGGAAATCACGAAGGTGGGGAGAGTTTTACGGATTGATGGCACTTGCTGCTCCCAGTTTGAATCGGAACCATCCAAGCTTACACGAGTTACTCAGGACGTTCGCTCGGGCCTTACAATATTGTTAGTGAGCCGCATGGTTTGCGGCGTGGAGGAGTGGAGCGAATGTATCCCGAAATTATGGTCATCCCCATGCGCGAGGAACTGACCCGCGCAGGCATCAAGGAAACCCGTACGGCGGAAGAAGTAGACGCAGCTTTAGCGAAGCCCGGAACAACGTTAGTGGTCGTCAATTCAATTTGTGGCTGCGCAGCAGGAAAGATGCGTCCTGGTGTCCGGCTGGCGCTGCAGAACCCGGTGCTCCCTGATCAGTCCATCACCGTTTTTGCCGGGCAGGATCGCGATGCGACCGAGCGCGCCCGCGGTTATTTTGATGGAAACCCGCCCACATCGCCGGCAATCGCCATTTTGCGCGATGGCAAGCTCGTTTATCTGATGCAGCGGTTTATCATTGAGAACAACCCGGCGCAGGCCATTGGCCAGGAGTTGGCGCGCGCCTTCAATGAGTTCTGCGCGAAGACACCTGCGTAGATTTCGACCCAAGTGTTATGGGCGCGGCAGTTGACCGCGCCCTTTGTTTTTTGTGCCCCTCTCTACTCTTCGTGCCTGAAGGTGATGGGTTTGCTGTCGTCGGATTTCACGAGCGGAGTGGTGATGTCGTCAAGATAGTCCGTCGTGCCGTCGATGCGCTCCAGCCTCGGATAGCGCTCGCCATCGTGGTAGTCGATACTGGCGTTCACGATGTAGTTATCCGCCTGCAAGATTAGCTTGATGGGATCCTTACTGGTTTTGGAGTCGTGGATGGCTTGCTTCAGCACGTCCGGCGTGAACACCTGTCCATTCACCGCAATGATGCGCTCAGTCGGCGCAACGCCGGCCTTGTCGGCTGGGCCGTCCCAGAGCACATCAACGATCTGGCCGTCTTTGCCCACGCGCATGCCGATGGAGTACCAGCAGTTCAGCCCACCGAAGCGGCGTCCGTAGGCTTGCGACATCATCTTCTCAGACGCACTGGGTTGGTCGGTGAGTACCACCTTATAGCCGCCGCGCTCAATACCGTCGAAGTCCGCTTTGGGATCGATGCTGTAAATGCGATCGTGGAAAAACTTCGCCCAGTCATACGGCAACACCTGATTCAGATCGGCACACAGCTCCTCGAAGGTGTACGGAACGATGAGCGGACCGGTATTCCCTCCCTTGGCCAGGAATATGTGGAGAAAATCTGTCAGCGATTTCTGGTTGTTTGTCTTTTGGCGAATCAGAGTATCGGCATCGAGCCAAACCAGCTCGCCCTCCTGGTAGTAGTCCTGCCCGCGCCGCCAGTTGCCCCACGCCGGGTTATCGGCACGAAGCACGCTCGCCGCAACCGCGGTGTCGTCCGTGTCGCGCCAGTCGCGGCCCCGCTTGTATTGAAGGTTTGCTGCAGAAAGCGCCAACATGTCGCGATACTGGGCCTGCGATTTGAGCCCCGATCGCGCTGCCAGGACGTTGCCGAGATACTGCGTCATGCCTTCGTATACCCACAGAAGGCGACCCCACTGAGGCGTGGCGAAGTCGGGCTCGTAGAGCTTGGCTGGGCGGCGATATTTGCCATTCCATGAATGCGTGAATTCATGCGAAAGGAGGTCGGCATTGGCCAGTTCCAAGGCCGGCTCGGAAAAGCCCTTTTCGCGCACGCCGTTGTCGGACGACTGGCCGTGCTCGAGACCTTCACCGCCAGCGACATCGGAGAGAGTCAATAGAAAGTGGTACTCGTGATAATGATGTGACGCGTATGCCGCGCTGGCCTCTCTCACAAGATTGGAGATTTTGCTCAGCAGCTCCGGCTTCAGGTTCGAGTCCTGGGGGAAATCTGAAACAACATCAATGTAGTGCTTCGGCGTGATGTCGGGCGCGAGGGCGAACTCGTGGAAATATTCACCGGCGATGACGGGTGAGTCTTCGAGCTGCTCCACAGTTGTTGCGGCAAACTTGGTGGTGCTTCCAGCAGCGGGCACCGGCCATGATCCACCGCTGATCGGGGTAAGCGCTGTCCCTACTCCCCAGCCGGCCGGAACAACGAGCGACGGCTGAATGGGGATCTCCTTCACCGGTATGTGAGCCGGGTAAATCATCAGCTTCTCCCACTCCAGCACCGCCAATTTGTGCGAGACCCGTTCGGTGACGATGCAGTCCAGATGCGCATGCAACGTGGTGACGCCCTCAGGAATCTGCAGATGGAACTCGAACATGTTCACGTTGTCGCGACGCCAGGGCAGCGCCTTGCCATTGGCCGTAAACACCACACCGACGATGTCGCTGACGGGACCTGTAGCGCGATGATCTCCGGGAATCCACTCCGGAGTGATGAGGTCGAGCGGGCCAGCTTTAACGGGAATCAAGCTATCAGAGTGGTATAGCTTGCGGGGTGCGTCAGTGAGGTTGGCTGTGACCTGGATGGGAGTCTGTTGGGCTAATGCTGAAGCTGTTAGCAAAATGGCGAAAAACGCGCCGAAGATGCGGGGAGGAAATTTGCGCATTCGATGAGGTCCTCATTGGGAGTAGGCGAACTCTTCATAGTACAAAAGTCCGCTGGATGGGAGTAGCGGGAGCTTTATAAGGCGAAACGGAAGTCAACCCGAACCCGATTGGAATTGCGCGTGGACGAGGAATTCCTTGTTGCCTTCTGCGCCGTGGATTGGGGGGTCGATGACTTCAATGGAGGTGCCGCCGAGTTGCTCTACGCAAGAGCGGACGCGATCGATGGCGGCCTGATGCGCTGTTGCATCGCGAACGATGCCTCCTTTGCCGACGGCTTCGCGTCCGGCTTCGAATTGAGGTTTGACCAAGACCACGGCTTCCAGGGGAGTGTGCCCGCCGATGGCGGTGATGATGGGGGGCAGCACCAGAGTGGCGGAGATGAAGGAGACATCCATTGCGAAAAATCCGATGCCAGCGGGCAAGTCACCGGGCGCAATTTTGCGCGCATTGGTGCGCTCCATAAGAGTGACGCGCGAGTCGCGGCGGAGCTTTTCGGCGATCTGGCCGTAGCCAGTGTCGACGGCCAGAACACGCGCAGCTCCGTGCTGGAGCATGCAATCGGTAAAGCCTCCCGTAGACGCGCCGACATCCAGGCAGAACTTGCCGGTGAGATCGACATTCCAGTGGCCTAGGGCCGCTTCGAGTTTGAGGGCCCCTCGGCTCACGTAGCGAAGGTCGTCGCCTAAAAGGCGGATGGCGGCCGTCTCGGGAACGGGGTGACCAGGTTTTTCAACCTTCTGCTCGTCAGCCAGAACGCGGCCGGCGAGGATGAGCGCGTGTGCGCGCTCGCGGCTTGGGACCAATCCGCGCTCGACGAGCAGTTTGTCCAGACGGGTTTTGGCCATTGCTGCTCCGGTTCGCGCACGGGCGCATCTGAATTCTTATTGCACAATGAGTAGGATACAGTGGAGTGGACGGAATGACTGACGGATATCCCAATCCAAATGGTCCAGTGCCTCGTACTGTTGATGACGGCGCGGAGGATTCACGTCTGCTCTCGGCAATCCAATCCGGCAATCAGGACGCAATGGCGTCCTTTTTCGACCGGTATTCCGGTTTGGTGTATTCCGTCGCGCTGCGAGTACTGAACGACTCGGGCGAAGCGGAAGACGTGATGCAGGAAATATTCATCCAGATTTGGCAGGACCCCGGGAAGTTTGTTTCCGGGCGTGGTTCGCTGGGCGGCTGGCTGGTGGTGGTAGCGAGGAATCGCGCCATTGACAGGTTGCGTCGCCGGAAGCCGTCAGACCCGGTGGAACTGTTCGCGCTTCCCTCCTCGGTAAATCTGGACCGGGAATCGGAGCGCGCAATTCTGCTGGAGCGGGTGCGCGGAGTTATGACAGGGCTGCCGCCGGAACAGCGAAAGTCGTTGGAACTGGCATTCTTTGATGGCCTGAGCCACTCGGAAATCGCCGAAAAGACCGGAGAGCCGCTGGGAACGGTGAAAACAAGGATTCGATTGGCGCTAATCGCGATCAGAAAGGAGTTGAGCGCTTGAACAGCACACCACATCTATCGCAAGAAGATCTCGCGCTCTACTCCATGGAGGCACTTACGCCGGCGGAGATGGCGGAGGTGAAGGCGCATTTGAACACTTGCGCACAGTGCCGAAAGACTCTGGCGGAGGTGCTGGCTGACTTTTCGCTCGTCGGTATGAGCGCGCCGCAGCAAGCTGTGCCTGAGGGGGCACGGCAGCGGTTTATGGCTACTGTTGCGAACACTCCGCAGACGCCACGGAGACCGGTGGTTGTGCCTGGACCTGCGTCTGTGTCGCGCGGTGAGCGCGGGCGTGGGAATGGCTGGCTTGGTTGGCTCGGATGGGCAGTGGCAGCGGTTGCGATTATCGCTGCAGTCGTGCTGGGGCTGCAAGACTCCACGCTACAAGGGCGGTTGAATAAGGATGGTGGGCAGATTGCGCAGCTTTCCGCGCAGGTGCAGCAGGCCCAGGGACTACAGAAGCTGATGGATGCGCTGACTTCTCCGCAGGCTCAGCAAGTTACGCTGACGGAGACAAAGCATCCTGAGCAGCCTGTGGGCCATGCCACATATTTATGGCAGAGTGGAACTCTTGTGTTTGTGGCCAGTAATCTGCACCCGGTACCTGCCGGCAAGACCTATGAGCTGTGGTTGATTCCCTCGAACGGGCAGGCGCCGATACCCGCCGGACTGTTCAGGCCGGACGCGAGCGGAAGCGCATCGGTGGTGATGCCTCCGCTACCTCAAGGGGTGCAGGCGAAGGCATTCGGAGTCACCATTGAGCAGGCGCAAGGGTCAGCTACACCCACGCTTCCAATTGTGATGGCGGGCGGATAGAAGAGAGCCTGGAACTTAAGCGGGGCGGCCGACGGGCTTTCGCGTGAGGAGGAACAGCAGAGCGGCAAGTGCGGCAAGTGAAGCCATTGCGGCGAGTCCCAGAACGCGCAAAATAGCCACCGTGTAGCGTCCTTTGCTAGGAACGTAGTTGCAGCAATAGAGCAACACTATATCGCTCAGGGATCCGATCCTGTGGCTGCTGGCCTGAATGAGTGCGAGCCTCACGTCGCGCGGCACGTAAGTGATTCCAGAAAGATACTTTGACATGCGCCCGTCGGGCGTGGCGATCATGATGACGCTGGAATGGGCGAACTGATCCATCTTGCCGTCGGGCCCTGGCACGCGAACGTAATGGAAACCGGTGGCCTGAGCGAGATCGGTGATGGATTGCTGCTGAGCGGTTAGAAAATGTACGCCGCCGCTTGAGCCGGCATCGCCCAGCGTAGCGAGGAACTTCTGCTTCGCATCGACCGAGTCGGCGGTCGTGTCCATAGGGTCGATGCTGGCGACTATGACGTCATACTGGTCGCCGGCCTTGAAGCGCGTCTCGCGAAGCGCTTCGGCCATTCCGTGCAGCACCTGCGGGCAAAGCAATCCGCAGTGATAGTAGACCAGCGCCATGACGGCGGGACGCGAGCCGAAATATTTACCCAGAGCTACATCCTGCCCCGCTTCATCAATGAAGTGGTCAGTTAGCGGCAGGGCCGAGTTGAGGCGTTGATCAATGCCGGCGTTCTTCAAATAAGCGGGCGTCTGCTGCGCCGTGGCCCCGAGTGGCTTGTCTGCTTGATAGCTTTGCGCCATGAGAGGAAGGGCGCAAACGAGAGATGTGGCGAGCAGTACAGAGAGCGAATAACGGCTTAAAGGCATTTGCACTACAAGATACGCCACTTCACCGCAATTTTCCTCTGCTATGAAACCTTCATGGTCGGGCAGGGCATCTTAACACTTCTATGCCACGACGCCTGTTGTTTGTAGACGACGAGCCGATCATCCGAATTACGTTGAAAGCCGTGCTTGCCAATCACGGATACGACGTTACAACGGCAGCTACCGTTGCGGAGGCACTGGAGAAAATCACCCAAGAGAAGTTCGAAGTGTTGCTGTCGGATTTGAATATTGGCAATCCGGGCGATGGGCTGACGGTAGTAAGTGCAATGCGGAGAACACAACCGGACGCGGTAACAATAATTCTGACCGGGTTTCCTGCCTTTGAGACGGCGCTTGAGGCCATACGTCAGCAGGTCGATGACTATATCGTGAAACCGGCTCACATCCCGAGCCTGTTGCAGACGATTGAAAGTAAACTAGCCGCCGGGCCGCGCCAGAGACAATCGGCCCCACCGAAGCGGGTCGCCATGATATTGCAAGAAAACATGGACCGCGTAAAGGAGTTGTGGCTTGCGGCGATACCCGGGCACCGCCTGCTCTCCCCATTCCCTGCTCCTGGTGAACAACGCATCAGCCGCATCCTCAGCGTACTCGAAAACGTAATTCGAGCGGCACAAATCTACTCCGGTGAGGAAGCGCCCCAACATACCGCTGCGCGCGGAAATCTCGGCTCGAGGTCTCACGACGGATTTGACGCGAAGATGATATTGGCAGACTTCTGTCTGCTGCGACGCGCAATTGCGCAGGTTATCCAGGAGAATCTCCTCTCCGTCAATCTCAGCTATTTGATTCCGGACCTATCTAGCGTGAATGAGAGCCTGGATGAACAGGCACAGGCTGCCGTTGCGGAGCGCCTGGACGGCGATGCCGCTTTAATTCGCTGACCGCACGCCCTCTAAATTGCCACTCGTCTCAAGCGAATGTTAGTTTTAAAGAAGTCGTTTCCTACCGACCTTTATCCAGCTTGGGAGAGTTCCACTTACATGCAGACCAGCTATAACGGATTGCCCCTGCCCACTGGCGGCGAGGCGATTCAGTACGCCGACGGCAAATTCACTGTCCCTAACCATCCAATCATTCCATTCATTGAAGGCGACGGCACGGGCCGCGACATTTGGCGCGCCTCGCAACGCGTATTTGACGCTGCCGTGCAGAAAGCTTACGGCGGCAAACGTGCGGTGAAGTGGTATGAGGTATTCGCCGGCGAGAAAGCGTTTCGGCAATTCAAGACCTGGCTGCCGGACGACACAGTAAATGCCGCGCGCGACCTTCGCGTTTCTATTAAGGGACCGCTAACGACCCCGGTGGGCGGGGGCATTCGATCGCTCAATGTGGCACTGCGGCAGATTCTCGACCTTTATTCTTGCGTGCGCCCAGTGAAGTACTATTCGGGGGTGCCCAGCCCGGTGAAGTATCCCGAGAAGCTCGACGTGGTGATCTTCCGCGAGAACACCGAGGATGTCTACGCGGGAGTGGAGTTCCGCGAGGGATCGGCAGACGCGGTAAAGCTGATCGACTTTTTGAACAATGACCTTTTAAAAGGCGGCAAGAAGAAGGTCCGCGCGGATTCCGGTGTTGGCATTAAACCGATCTCGATTACAGGAACCAAGCGGCTGGTGCGGCGTGCGATTGAGTATGCAATCGCGAATGGGCGCAAGTCGGTAACACTGGTTCACAAGGGAAATATTCAGAAGTTCACCGAAGGTGCGTTCCGCGAGTGGGGTTACGAGGTTGCGGTGCAGGAGTTTCGCGACCACGTGGTGACGGAGCGCGAGAGTTGGATTCTGGGCAATCAGGAAGCAAATCCGAACCTGACGGTGGAGCAGAATGCTGCGCTGATTGAGCCGGGGCTGGAGTTCGGCAACGACGAGTTCCGCAAGGCGCTGTATGCAGAAGTGAAGCAGGTGATTGACTCTATCGGCAAGTCGCATGGCAATGGACAGTGGAAAAAGAAGGTATTGATCAACGACCGCATTGCCGATTCGATCTTTCAGCAGGTGATTATTCGTCCCGATGAATACAGCGTGCTAGCATGCCCGAATTTGAACGGTGATTACATTTCAGACGCGTGCGCGGCACAGGTGGGCGGACTCGGGATTGCTCCGGGAGCGAACATCGGTGATGGCTACGCCGTGTTTGAGGCGACGCACGGAACGGCTCCGAAGTATGCGGACAAGGACGTGATCAACCCCGGATCGGTCATGCTTTCTGGCGTGATGCTGTTCGAGTTTCTCGGTTGGAAAGAGGCGGCGAAGCTGATAGAGGACTCGATGGAGAAGACGATCCAGCAGAAATACGTGACCTATGATTTCGAGCGCCAGATGCAGGGCGCAACCAAGGTAAAGACCAGCGAGTTCGCGACGCGAATGATCGAAAACATGTGACCGTCCGCTCAGGCACACGCGCCTCCGGCGCAAACACAGTTTAAGAAGGAGAATCATGCGAAAAAAAGTGACTATTGTGGGAGCGGGGAACGTCGGCGCGACGGCCGCTCACTGGATTGCCTCAAAGGAATTGGCGGATGTGGTGTTGCTGGACGTGGTTGAGGGCGTGCCTCAGGGCAAGGGGCTAGACCTGCTGGAGGCGATGCCGATTGAGAAACGCGACTGCCAGATTACTGGCACCAACGATTATGCTGACTCAGCCAACTCGGACATCGTGGTGATTACGGCGGGGATTCCGCGCAAGCCGGGGATGAGCCGCGATGATTTGTTGCAGACCAACTACAAGATTATGTCGGACGTGGTGGGCAAGGTGACGGCCAAGTCGCCAAACTGCATTTTGATTATCGTGTCGAACCCGCTGGATGCCATGGCGCAGGCGGCGTACCGACAGGCGAAGTTTCCGCGTGAGCGTGTGATTGGCATGGCTGGCGTGCTGGATTCGGCACGCTTCAGGACGTTTATCGCAGAGGAGTTGAAGGTCTCCGTCGAGAACGTGACCGCATTTGTGCTGGGCGGGCATGGCGACACGATGGTTCCCCTGCCGCGCTATTCGACGGTGGCTGGAATTCCGATTACGGAGTTGATTGAGAAGTCGCGCCTTGAACAGATTGTGCAGCGCACCCGTGACGGAGGCGCCGAGATTGTAAAGCATCTGAAGACGGGAAGCGCGTTTTATGCGCCTTCGGCGGCCGCGGTGGAGATGGTTGAGGCGATCCTGAAGGACAAGAAGAAGATTCTGCCGTGCGCGGTATATCTAGATGGCGAGTACGGGATCAGCGGCTATTATGTTGGTGTTCCGTGCAAGCTCGGGTCGAAGGGCCTGGAGCAGATCATTGAGATCAAGCTGACGGCGGAGGAAGATTCGGCGCTTAAGAAATCGGCGGCTGCAGTTAAGGAGCTGTGCGCGGTGATTGGCGTCTAAGGATTGGACGCCAGCATATAGCTGCCGTTTGACATAAAGACCCGCCGCGAGGCGGGTCTTTAAATTTGCCGCGCATGTTTCAGCGCAGTGCTACATCAACTTCGCATACTCCGCTTTTGCCTGGCGGTAGATTGGGATATCCTCGTCGGCGGTTTTCCAGAGAGCGAGGAAGTTCTTGTAGGCCGCGAGGGCGCGTACGCGGGCGGAGTCGGCCTCGGCACCGCGAAGTGTCTTGGCTTCCAGGGCATCGGCTCTCGCCAGGCCTAGTTGAGCCAGAGCGCCGGTCCAGCAATTCCAGACAATGCCGCTGTGGTCAACGATCTTCTGGAACTCCGCCTCTGCTTCTGTTCCCTGCTCCTGAGCCAGATACGCCTGGCCGCGAATGTACGTTGGATAAAGACAGGAGAGATTCGCTGACCATGCCAACTGACCGTACTCAAGCGGTGGCTCGGTGCCCTGCAGGGCGGTAATGGCAACAGCCGGTTTCTTCTGGTTTAATGCCTCCTGCGCGTGGATGGCGGGCAACCAAAGCGACTGCATCTGAGTATCTTGCGGGAATCGCTTGTCCAGATCGCGCGCCAGGACTTCGGCTCCGGCGTTATCGCCAGCCATGGCATCCGCAAGCGCGGCCTCGGCGCCGACGCCTTCGCTCGCCGGAACCATCTTGAGGCCGGCAGACGCATCCAGCTTTGCCTGCGCGAAATTACCAAAGGCGGCCTCGCGCACCGCCGCGCTTTCCTGCCAGATGGCTCCGCTCTCTTTGCTGTCGCCCTGGATGGCCGATTCCACCGCTTGCCGGGTGAAAGTCCGCGCCTGATTGAGATGGCCCGCGTACGCCGCCGTATCAGAGTCCATCGATGGGCCAAAGTGTGCCACTCCCGGATTCGAAGCAAACCAGGTGCGTGCGCCGTCCATCAGCGAAGCATTGTTCTGCAGAAAGCCAAGAGCGTAGAGATCAAGGTGCAGGATGAAATCGTCGAGCTTTTTCGAGAGCGCCGTCGTAATCAATTGACGCGCATCGTCGAAGCGCTGCAGGGCCATATTGAAGTTGGCACCATTGTCATAGACTCCGACGAAGTCGGGATTCAGCCGCCTGGATTCTGCAATTGGCTGCAACCCTCTCTCGTATTCCCCAAGCGAGGCGTAGGAAATAGCAAGGTCATTGAACATGCGCGAATCGCGTGGATATAGCGCCAGGAACTGCTGGTAAGCTTGCGCGGCCTGCTCCTCATCTCCGGCTACATTGGCATAATAATCGGCGCGGATGATCAGCCTTTCGCGTTCGCTGGCATGGTCCTGTAGCGCATACGCCCTGGCGTAATATTCGTTCCCGCGGGCCACCTCACCGATGTCGCCGTAGGCCAATCCAACCTGCAGGTAGCCCATTGCGAAATTCGGATCTACCTGGATCGCCTGTTGGAGATATGGGAGGCTCGAAACGGGCCCATTCTCATTGAATACTTTTACGCCGGTGCTGTACGCTTTCAGAGCTGGAAGCGATGACGTGGTTGCCTGCTCCAGGGGAACATCCAGTTGACTCACCGTGCTCACGGATTCTCCCAGTTCGCCGCGGAGTTTCGCCGCGGCATCGCCGACGGCGCCCAGCACGTGGTCTTTACCGATGGCCGTGACCTGCTCCTGCGCCATGGTGCTGCCGCTCTGGCAGTTCACCGCCTTGAGGCCAACGATGTATTGCTCGCCCAGGTTGGAGATGGAGCCGGCGATGAATGCTCTCGCTCCGGCGCGTTCGCAAATCTCGCGAGCCACGTCCGGTGTCAGCCGTGCGTCAGCGGGGCGCATCATAAGCTTGAGCGTAGAGCCTATCTGGTCGTCCGAAAGCACATTCAGGAATGGAGACTGGTCGAGCGCGACGGTGAGCGCGGTCTTCAGTGTGCCGTCGAAAACGGGATCTCCCGTGGAGTTATCGAAGTCTCCGATGACGACCGAGTCTTTGGCCGTGAGCTGGCCGCCGGAGCGGCCGAACCAATGAGTCCACGAGCCTTGAAACCAGGGACCAATCGCGAGCGCGATCAGGAAAAACACAATTGCGGCAAGGAGGAGAGCAATCTCAACCAGAGTACGTTTTGTATGCCTGGGGCGCGCCTTGAGGGCAGCTTGCAATTCGGAGGAGTGATGGCGGCCGCTCTCCGTATCCCGCTTTAAACGCTGAAGATCGGCGCGAATCTCTGACGCGTGCTGATAGCGCAGATTGCGGTCTTTCTCAAGCGCTTTTTGAATGATCGCTTCAAGCGCCGGGGGCACTGCACTGTTTGTCTTTGTCGTGGGAACGGGCTGCTGGTAGAGAATTGCACCGCAGGTTTCGCCCGAACTTGCGCCTTCGAAAGGCGGCCTTCCAGTCGCCATTTCGTACATCAGGGCTCCCAGAGAAAACAAGTCGGTGCGCGCGTCGAGAGGCTTGGAACAGACCTGCTCGGGCGACATGTAGGCGACGGTGCCCATCATGGCGCCCGGGCTCGTAAGCTGATCGCGCTCAGCATCAATGGCCATCGTTTCGCAATTGCTGTCAGAATCGCCGCCCTGCAGGACCATCTTGGCGAGCCCGAAGTCCAGCACCTTCGCGTGGCCGTTGGCCGTGATGAAAATGTTCGCCGGCTTGATATCCCGGTGGATAACACCACGCGAGTGCGCCGCGCTGAGCGCATCCGCGATTTCAATTCCGAAGGTGAGTATCTCCTCCACATCGAGGGGACGCCCTGCGATATGGTGCTTCAGGGTCGTGCCTTCGAGGTACTCCATGACGATGAAGAACCGGCCTTCTTCATCGCAAATGTCGTAGATGACACAGATGCTGGGGTGGTTGAGAGCCGATGCTGCGCGGGCTTCGCGGCGGAATCGCTCCAGGGCATTTGCGTCGTTTATCAGCGATTCAGGCAGGAACTTGAGAGCGACCGAGCGTCCGAGGCGCGAATCGTCTGCCTTGTACACGACTCCCATACCACCGCCGCCAATTTTGGCCACAACTCTGTAGTGCGAGATGGTAGTCCCGATCATGAGGTCCGCCTTGAATATGCAAGGAAAGAAGTTCCGGGGGATGGCCCATGATAAGGTTGGCGTTCGGAGGCCGTCAACGCCGATCATTCAAATGCAGCAAACGGGAATCAGCAGACCAAACGCTCGCGCGGCATCTTAAGCCCTCCGAGCCGGCCCAGCAAGGTGACAGCGACGAAATCGGGCTGGAAGAGGGTGTTTGCCATGTCCTTGACCTGTTCGGCCGTGACCGCTTCGACCTTGTCCAGGAGCTCTTGCTCGCCGAAGAAGTAGTTGAAGTACATCTGCTGACGGGCGAGATTGGACATTCGCGACGTCGAGCTTTCCAGCGAAAGCAACAGGTTGCCCTTCAACTGGTCTTTGGCGCGACGCAGCTCGTCAGGAGGGAGCAGTTCTCTCTTGAGGCGGCTGAACTCGGCCATGACAAGATCCACGACCTGGGGAGCATTTGTGGAGGAAGTTCCGGCGAAGACGCAGAGCGAGCCGGTGTCGCGATAGGGATTCAGATCGCTATAGATGGCGTATGCCAGCCCACGTTCCTCACGGATGGTCTGGAAGAGGCGCGAACTCATGCCGCCGCCGAGAACCGTGTTCAGGATCAGAGTGGTGTATCGGGTTTCGTCTGCGACTGGAGGAGCGGGGACGCCGAGGCACATCTGCACTTGCTCCAGCGACTTCTTATTACGCAGGTTGATCTTGGCGGCGGTCTTCGGAGTCGGGGCGACGAACTCACTATCGCCGCCGGGCAGTGACTCAAAGCGGCGGGTGACCAGTTCCACGAAGGAGTCGTGGTCGATGTTACCGGCGGCCGAGAAGATCATATTGCCGCCGATGAAGCGCGAGCCGTAGAAGTCAAAGAGCGTGTCGCGCTCGAAGCTGCGGACTGTCTCTTTGGTTCCGAGGATAGGCTTGCCCAGTGGGTGGTCTTTCCAGAAGTTCTGGGTAAAGATTTCGTGGACGAGGTAGTCGGGGTTATCCTCGTCCATCTTGATCTCCTCGAGGATGACGCCGCGTTCGCGTGTGATCTCCTCGGAGGCAAAGGTTGGGTTCAATACGAGATCGGACAACAGCTCAAGCGCAACTGGAACATGCTCGTCCAACACCTTGATATTGAAGCATATGGTCTCCTTGCCAGTGAAGGCGTCGAGGTTGCCTCCGATGGCGTCTACCTCACGAGCGAGGGTCTGCGCCGAGCGTGATTTGGTTCCCTTAAAGACCATGTGCTCGACAAAATGCGAGATGCCGTTGACCTGCGGCAGTTCATGCCGAGAGCCGGATCGAACCCAAATTCCCATGGCAACTGACCGGACATGCTCCATCTTCTCGGTCAAAATGACAAGCCCGTTGGGCAAAGTAGTGCGCCGTATGTTTCTTTTGTTTTCCATTGAATTCCGCGCTCATTCCTGGTCTTGAACCGGAGTACCGCTATAACGCATCCGCTCGCCCCAACCCCGGATCGGGTGAACGACTCATTCGATGCGCTATGCTTGAATCTGAATCCGGTGTTGCGATGACAACGGGCAGGAAACCAGCTACCAACATTTTAGACGCTCCAGAGGCCCCGAACGATCTATCCCTTTTTGGCCTTAAGAATGAGCAGCTTGCATCCCTGCTTCAGGGATTTTTGGCGCCTCCCTACCGGTCCCGCCAGCTTTCCGAGGCGCTTTACCACCAATGGGCGGAGAACCTGGATGAAGTCACGACCTTCCCCAAAGACCTGCGCCAGCGCATGGCCGAGGCGGGGTATGTTGTAGGGCTACCGCAGATCACGAAGACGTTCACCTCTGTCGATGGGACAGAGCGGTATCTGATCTCAACGGCTGACGGCCAGACGGTAGAAACGGTGTGGATGCCGGAGGGCGATGCCGGCGAATTGGGCGACGGTAGCGAGGCCTCAGATTATCGCGACGCCACGATCTGCGTCTCAAGCCAGATTGGCTGCGCAGTAAACTGCCAGTTCTGCTTGACGGCGAAGCTGGGGATCATTCGCAACCTGACCGCTGGAGAGATCGCGGGCCAAGTGGTTGCGGTGCTGAAGCGACACAACGCGCAGATTGGACGCGACCGCATCAACCTGGTTTTTATGGGAATGGGTGAGCCTTTCCTGAACTACGATGCGTTTATGGACGCCGTTCGGCTGCTGGTGAGCGAGGTTGGAATTGCCGAGTCGCGGATGACGGTATCGACGTCCGGGATCGTTCCGGGGATTGAGCGGTTTAGTATCGAACCGGTGCGGCCCAAGCTGGCGATTTCTCTGAACGCCCCGAACGACAAAGTGCGCGAACAGGTAATGCCCATTAACCGCAAGTGGAGCATCGACCGCGTGATTCAGGCAGTGCGGCAGGTTCCGCTGCGAGCAAAGGAGAAGGTGACGTTCGAATACGTGCTGCTGGGCGGAGTGAATGATCAGCTACGGCAGGCAGACGAGATTGGCGCGACGCTGCGGAAGGTGAACCGTCCGCTGAAGATGAACCTGATTGTGTGGAACCCAGGGCCGGGCATCAGCTACGAGATGCCGCAGCCGCAACAGGTAGTCGCGTTCCAGGAGCGCCTGAAGATGAACGGCATCCCGGCTTATATTCGCAGGCCGCGCGGAAGGGATATCTATGCGGCGTGCGGGCAGTTGAAGCAGACGGTGCAGATCCAGACCGAACCTCAAAAGTGACTGCCGAACCGTATCGTATTCGAAGTGATGGTGGAGCTAAGGTGGCTCCAAAAGTAGAGGGCCCAGCCATCGCGGCTGGGCCCTTCGGTTTTGTTGCGGTGGGCGCGATCAATGACAGTTGTTTGTCACGCCGGTGAGGACGCTGTTGGCTGCGGTGAGGGTCTCGCTGTAGCAGCGCCCCAGGCTGTCGTGGAAGCTGTAGGTCTGGGTGGTTTGCGGGTTACTGGGAGTATCGGTTCCGGCGACAAAGTCGAAGTTGAGAGTATCCGAAGCGGACGTATTTTCGCTGGTGCGGCTAGTGTAGATGGGGTGTCCAAACAATCCGTCAACGACGTCCAGTTTGTATCCCTGTTGAACACTGGCAGTTTGGACTCCCGTTGTGTAGTCGGGACTGTAGATGAAGCTGTAATTCATGGTCAGGGGATAATCGAACCGCTCTTCATGGCTGGTGACGACGTTGCCTTGCTGGGTAGAAGTTAGCGAGTCAACGGTCGTGTCTTGTTGCGCGTCCTGGTCATCTGGAATTCCCGTGCCTGGGTTCACATCGAATTCCTGTGTATTGATGAAGTGAACCCTCTCCTGCACGGTGGTGACGACGTGGCCATGTGATGTGTTGACGAATCCGCTGATCGTGAAACTGCGGTTGGACTCGTCGGAAATGCTGCCAGTGTAGGAACCGTTTGAATTGGCGGCAATGTTCTCTATGACAACGGGCGTAGGTGCAGAGGAGAGCGTGTTGGTGGTGACCATGCCGTTCACGCGGCTCTTGCCGTGGTCGGTGTAGACGAGCAAGTTGGCGGTAGCGAGGAAGTAGCTATCAGCATTGAAGACACTGATGGCAACGGTGTGCGGATTGCCGTCCGAAAGCAGTGCGGCGAAGGGCGTGAGATCTACGCGATACGGCTTGAAGTCGAGAGTCTGGTTGCCTGTGATGGGTTCCCACCAGTAGGGATCAACGCCCCCCGTGAAAATCCAGGGATAGACGGGTGCGACGCCAGCAGGCGTGCCGTCAATGCTGATTTCGGTTTCGCGGAATGCTGTGCCTCCGTAGGACTCGAGATTCGCCACCTGGTCGTTCGGCACGTTGAAATAGAAGAACTCGTCGTCGTGCTGGTTCTGCGCGATGACGTCGAGGTAGACCTGCTCGACGTTCATGGGAAGGTTGAGGGTCTGCGAAATCGAATCAGTGGTGGTATTGAGAGTTCCAGCATCGCCTCCGGCGCCGTTGACGGGTACGACGATGTCAGGCACGCGTGGGGCGGGATTGTGCGGGGATGCCGGGTAGAACTCAAGAGCCGCGCTGGAGTAAATCAGTCCGTCGTACGTGACGCCGCCAGAAACTCCTACGAAGTTGCCGATGTTGGCCTCGCCCGTCTGATCGGATTTGAAGATCGCAGAGAGGTCGGTTACATCACGCTCGACGTGCCATGAGGGGCTGAGGTTGTGGCGGGGCTCGGCGGTGGTTCCATAGTAGATGCTGGCATGGCCAAGGTAGAAGGCGGCGGTGCGGTCGAACTGGCGGCCCATGGTAACGGTGAAGTCGGCGGTGAAGACGACCTTTGCCCAGGGACCCGGGCAGTTGGCGGGGGGAGTGTAGCTGAAGACCTTGGGGGTGAAGTCGGCAAACTCGAGGTTGCTGAAGAGCTGCACGACGCACGGCTGGGTGCTGGGCCTGGAAACGAGGGGTGCCGCAGTGACCGGATTCGATGAGCCGATTTGCGGAGTGGTGGGAACGGTAACGACCTGGGCGCTAAGGAGCCCGACGGGCAACAACATGATGGCGGCCAGTAACGAAGCGAGTCGACATGGATGGGTGGGACGGGACGGGATGATGTGCATGGGCGGTTCCTCGGTGGGGATTCAAAATGCGGGAACCAAAGTAGCACGATAATGCAGCGTTTGTGCAGTTGTACTTGTTGATATGGTGAAAACGATCATTTTTATGCGCAGGCTCGGAGACTTTGCGACAAATCAGGTTATTTCTGGTTAAGACCCCGATCCAGAAACCCTCCCTTAAAACTAGTTGAGGCGCAGCTTGCGGCTGCGCCTTTGTCGGAATTTGCCTTATATTCAGTTTGCCAGTTTAAGGAAACTCAGGAGACAACCGTAAGCTATTGATGAATAACAAGGTTAGCCTTCGCAGGTATTGACAAGTTTCGGCAACGCCTACTTGTTGGTCGGCAGATGGCCGAGGGTGAAACGCAGCCCGACGCGCATGCTGAACGGCAGGGACGTGTATCCGACGGGGCTGATGTGTTGATCGCTCAGCAGATTATTGAGCTGGCCGTAGACGCTGAGCCAGGAATTGATGTGTCCTGTGCCGCTGAGGTCGAGCTTGGCGTAGCCGTGGTCGAGGTTGCGGTTGGGCAGCAGGAGCGAATTATCGAAGGCGGGGGTTCCGAAGGCGAGATAGGTTGAGTCGTCACTGCGGCTGGCGAAAGCTCCGGTGGCGACGATGGTGAAGGGTCGACCCGTGTAGGTGACGGTTGTAAAACCGGTGTGCGGCGGGCGGCGGAAGGGGCGAGCGCCTCGCAGGGGCGAGGTGCTTCCGATGGGGATGGTTGGGAACAGGGGATTGTAGCTGGGTCCGAGCGCGTCCGAGGAGAAGGACCGCTGCACAACTGAATCGAGATAAGTGTAGCCACCGCGCACGAAGATGTTGCGACCGAGACCGTACTGGAGTTCCGATTCGAGGCCCTGCGCGCGATATGCGAGCGAGTTGAGAGTGAGGGCGAAGGCTCCTTCGCTGCTCAAGAACGCCTCAAGAGATTGCTGCTGCGCAGGACTGAGGCTGGGCAAGAGCGCAGGCACGACGGAAGCAGGAACATACTCGACTTGATTGCCGAACTCATTATGGAAGTACGTGGCTCGAAGCGTGACGCGCTCACTGAAGAGGCTTTGCTCGACACCTCCGTCGTAGGTGCGGGAGTCCTCGGCGCCGATGGGGCGGATACCATATTGGGCGACGGTGGATTGGCCGCCGTTTGCGAGCAGGAAGGCATAGAGCGAGCCGAACTGGTCGTCAATGTTGGGCTCCTGCACTCCCTTGGCGAAGTTGAAGTTGATTTTTGTTCCGTGGAATAGCCCTTTGCCGGGGCGAACGGGATAATACGAGACACCAATGCGCGGCGCGCCCGCGGTTCCAAAGAGCTGGTTTTTCTGAATGCCTCCGCCTAGCGAGTAGAAGAGGCGCTGCCTGAAGTCTCCGTTGAAGGCGAGCATGTAGTCGTAGTTGGTTCGCTCGAGTTTCTCAGCGAAGGCGTATGCGAATTCGTTTTCGGCGCCACGCTCGTCTTCGTATCGAAATCCGGCGACGAGGTTGTTGTGCGCAGTGAGGCTATAGTCGGTCTGCGCGTAGAGCGAGTCGCGATTGTTGATGCTGTTGATGACCGTGGGGTAGGGGCCGCCGTAGTTCATGATGGCCTGTCCGCTGGCGGAGTATCCGTTGGCTCCTTTAATGGTGGTGAAGTTGCCGTAGTAGTTGCCTTCTACGAGGTTTCCGGCGGGATACCACTGGGTTGACTCTTCCCTTTTGCGGACAAGTCCGTAGCGGGCCAGGGCGTGCCAGTTGTCGCTGAAGGCGTGGTCGATGTCGGCGGCGAGGTAGGTGTTCTGATCGGCTTCTTTGCCGTCGTTGGACATGCCCCAGAAGGTGTAGGTTCCGGGAAGGCCGACTGCGTTGTCGTTGTTATGGGCGGTGGCGCGAATCTCTGTGTTGCTGGACCACGCGTAGCCGAGGTTCGCGACTTCAGCGATGTTGTGTGCGGCATCGCCGGCGACGGCGTTCTGGGTCTGGAAATCGGAGAAGCCGCCGTAATAGTCGAGCTTGCTGCGGGTTCCGCCCAGCTGGATCTGGTTTTGGTAGGTGCGGAAGCTGCCGACGTCGCCTGAGTAGATGAGCGTGGGAAATGGGGTGCTGCCACGCGGCGTGGTGAAGGCGATGACTCCAGCGGAGGCGTCGGAGCCATAGAGGACGCTGTTGGGGCCGCGGTAGGCTTCGATGCCGGCGATGCCGGTGGTGGAGAGTCCTGAAAAGTCGAAGATGCCGCCGATGTCTTCAATTGGAACGCCATCGAGCAGGACCTTGTTGGCGTCGGAGTTGCCGCCGCGAATAAAGATCGAAGTGACGCCGACACGCTGGCCGGATTGCACGACGTCGAGTCCGGCGACCTGGCGGAGAGCGTCAACCAGATCGATATGGTTAACGAAGTCGAGGGCAGATAATTTTGTGACAGAGGCACTGACCTGCGCCTGGGGCGTAGGGGTTCCGGTAGGGGTGACAACGATGGACTGGCGGACCCATTCGGGTTCGAGGACGATGTTCTGCTCTACGGAGTCGAACATGCCGCCATAGAAGGAGCTGGACAAGATTTGGCGGAAGGACTGGCCAGCGGCGAGCACATAGAACTGGCCTGAGGTTCCGCTGGTGAGCTGGTAGGTGCCGTCATCGTGCGAAATTGCGCTGATGACGACTTTTCCGTTCTGGATGAGGGCGACGGCGGCTCCAGAGACAGGGCGGCCCACGGGATCTGTGATGGTTCCGTGAACGGTGACGGCACGGGCGGTGAGGGCGATCAGAGCTGTGGCGGTGAAAAGCAGGGCGCGGCGATGAAAGTGGCGGAGCCGCTCGAAATAGGTCATGAAATCCTCCGTTCCCCTCGGAACGCGGGTAGCGGCGAGTCCATTGCTGGAAACGCCGAACGGCAAAAGGACCGGTCTCCTGACTTGCGCGTTGGCCCGGATTCCCTTCCCAGAGCTAAACTCCAGTGGGCGTACTTTCCGGACCATTCCGCCGGTTATGAAAACATGACGCGGCAGAGTGCGCTTACAGTTGCGGGGCAGTGACGGATTTACACCGTCTTCCCGAACATCCCGTTGCGTTGCAGTGATGGGTTGCGCCGCGAGCTTCAGATTCGTGCGCGGCAGGAAGTGCTGAGTTTGAGTGTAGCTGGTTTGGATGTGAATGAGCGATTTTTTGCTGGGTGGTTAAACAAGCCAGCACATCCGCCAATCACTGCCCTGATTCAAAAGACCTAAGCGTTTTGAGTGAGCCGGTAAATATCGTTATGCCCCGTAGATGTCAGCAGCTCATAACCTTTTTCGATTAGCAGATCGCGGATTGCACCACCGCGGTCGAAGCTCTCCACCTCTATTAAGATCGGCCGAAAGCGATCCCAGTCATTGCCGCGCAACACGGCCTCATCCAGAGATTCGGTATCAACGGAGAGGAGCGCAAAAATAGGACGATCTGGGAAACTGCAGGATTCGAGGATCGTTTTGACGCTCAGGACGGGAACCAGGGAACGAGACAGTAAGCGGCATCCTTCAGCTAGATTCTTTTCGCACTGTTCTGCCGAAAACGTGGACATCGGGTGCGGCACCATGCGATAGAAGTTCAACGCGCCATCTCTTTCCCCCGCGCCAGCGCACAGATGGACATCTTCTGCGCGGAACCGCTCATGCAGGGAAAAGAGAACCCGATTGGGCTCGACGGTTACGCCGCGCATCCCGCGACAATGGAGCCGCCAGGTATTGGACAGTCGGGCCGGATGGTTTGCCCCGATATCCACGTAGAACCCGCTGTGCATGAGTCCCTGCAATTCCTTGCAGAGAATCTCATCTTCCCCGAACTGAGACCAGCTTCTTTCTCGCCCGAGACGGCGATCCAGGAGTGCAGGCCACATGTCGACCCTTTGCCGTAGAGAGAATGCGCTATCCCGTTCGTTTACAATGCGCCTGACGCGGGCCCTAAGGTTCATTTGCCACACCTGTGGATTAGTCCTGCATTGAAGCACATATTCAGCACGATTTTCTCTGCGCGGAGAACTTCTCCATATTACTCACAGCGCAGCGTTGCCGACCGATTTCAGCCTGTAGATCGTCGCTGGCTCGTCAAATTATGGTGACCCTGGGAAGATTCGAACTTCCGACCTGCGGTTTAGGAAACCGTCGCTCTATCCATCTGAGCTACAGGGCCACTTGAGTTTTGTTCGCAGCAGTTTCCACTAAAACCGCCAGGTTGCTTCCATTCGCCACATGAGCTATGCGGCACGTGAATCGATGATATCGCAGGCGGTTTGAGCACTATCCCAGCAGGGCGCAGGATGATGATCTGACAATCGCCGGGGCCCAGCTTTGATTGGCTGGTTCAAGGATCCGGACGGCGATTACGCAGCTTCCGTAGAACGCCGTTCGGATGCCGCCATCGGGAAATCCGCTACAGCGGCGGGCGACCAAGCATCGAACATCGAGCCGTTATCGCTTACGTCTCTGAAGTGGACGACCCAACCGTTATTTTCGAAAAGCCTTTTTAAAACTGCGCCATTGGTTTTGTGATCGTGCAACTCGCCAATCACACACACGGAACGTTTTTCTCCCGGCAAATAGCTGGTTAGCGCTTCGATCTCCATTCCCTCGATGTCAAGTTTGATCAGTATCTTTCTCGCCGGGTTTCTAGAAACCAGCTCGGCAAGAGTGGCAACATCCACGTCAAGCGTGGATCTGTACGGCTTGTCCGCCTCAAAACTCCCCTGATTTGCCTCGCGTACATAAAAGGTGATCTTACGGGGACTTCCGCCAATGCAAACCGGCAGAATTTCGGCGTTCACCGCGTTTATCTCGAGGTGTTTCTTGATTTGAGCGATGTTGGCCGGCACCGGCTCACAGATGAGCACCTTGGCGGCGGGAAACGCGGCGGATGCGGTCAGCGTGAACATTCCTGTATTCCCTCCGCCGTCAATAATCAAATCGGGAGCGAATGCGCGTTCGATCCGATAAATGTGCTGAAACCCGAGCTCATGAATGCTTAGCCAGTCGCTTTCGAGCTCGCTGAGGCGGACGGATGATGTGAGCTTGCGTCCAAACGCCGCAAAGTGGACAGGAACTTCGCCCGACTTAACAAAGGGGCTCAGTAACGAGAGACAGACTCCCTTTTGACGTGGGCGACTGCGCGCGGCCGCCATCAGCAACAATTTGTATGTATCAAGAGACAATCCCGACTGAAGAATGCATTTGGCATTCGGAAGCATGCGTTAGTTACTCCAACCTAACTGGCAGGTTTACTGAGAATACATTATTCCGTTCACTGATATTGCAAGGGGTTGATGAATCATGGCCACGCGGTTCCTCAGTGAGAGGCTGCCGAGCGGCCAAGATCATACAGGTTGGGGCACCTCGGGTGCGACGAGACTTCGGCGAATGCGCTGTAGTCTGGCGGAAGGTTGCGGCGGGTGGAAGCCGAGCAGTTCGTCGGCGGCTGCGGCAACATGTTCCGCCGTGACTTCCTCGATGGCATAGGAAGGCGGCGGTGGTGCGGGAAACCAAGGCCCCTTCAAAATGCGTGCCCACGGTTTGTCCATGGGCATCCACTCGATTGAGCTCTGCCAGGCAGGTGCGATGATTGCCAAAGGCATTCCCTGGCTGCGGGCCACGTGCATGGGGCCGGTGTCCACAGCGATGACAATGTCGCTGAGCGCGCAAACCGCGGCAAGCTGCGCGATTGTGGTCTTGCCCGCGAGCGACGTCGCCTCAGCTCCGATTTTGACAGCCAGACGGGAAAGAGCATCCGCCTCGGCTTTCGTCCCTGGAAGCACGATGCGACACTTGTGCTCTGCAATGAGATGGCGTGCGACGGCCACCCATCGGCTGTCGGGCCAGGCAGTGGGCTGACCGCCGCTTGTGCGGGTAATCAAGACCGCGACCGGGCCACGGGAGGAACCGCCGATCAACCCTTCGGAACAATCAAGATCGTTCTGGTTGAAGTAGACACGCGGTTCCAGATGCGAAGGCGAATTATGGCCGAGGGCCTGAAGTATCCTCAAATTCCTGGCAATCTGGCTGCTGTCGTAATCGGGTTGAAGTCCTAAATGAAGAAGAGTCGGGGCCACGCAGTAGCCCGCGCGGACGCCGCCACCGCTAAGCATTACGGCCAGCGCTACCCTGGTGCGGGAATTCCAATTGGTGAATAGCGCACACCAGGACTCACTACCAAACTGCGCGACAATTTTACGCATGCCGGCGACGGCGGCACGGAAATTGCGATTGGGATCAGGTGTCGCGACAAGGCTGTCGATCATGGGATGATGCTGGAAAACCTGGCAAGCGAGCGGAGCGGCCGTTACGATGATCCGGGAATCCGGAACGGCTGTACGCAATGCCTCCACCAACGGCGTGTTATGGACGAGCGATCCAAGGTATGGCTCGAACATTGGGAGTACAAAATTGCGAACGCCCTTCAGTTCCGCTGCATCCGGCGATCGATTTCCTGCGCTGCGACCACGCAGGGCTCTTTCAGCCACGCTGATGCCTTGGAACGCTGCCTGCTTCAAGAACGCCTTCAAAAAAAGACTCCTCGCTCGCCTAGAAGCGAGCTTGTGTCTTTATCATAATTTCGCTCATTGTTAATCGGTGACGCTGGGTGCGGGACTGCTCAGAGTCAGGCCGAAACATCTCAGTAGATTATGCGTGCCGCTGTACTACATTCCGCAGCTATTAAGAGTGCTGAACCACTCAGGATCGAGGAGTGGCCCGTGCCGGAGCCGGGCATGGGCCAAGCGCTTTTGCGCGTGGAGGCGTGCGGTGCATGCCGGACAGACCTGCACATCACGATGGGTGAGCTGAAGCCACTGCGTGAGTCGGTGGTTCCGGGGCACCAGATTGTGGGGCGCCTGGAGCGAGCGGGCGCGGGCGTGGATGCTGAGTTGGTGGGGCGGCGCGTGGGGGTGTGCTGGCTGGGCGGTGCGGATGGAAGTTGCCCACTTTGCCGCAAGGGGATGGAGAATCTGTGCGACAACCCGGTGTTTACCGGCTATTCCGTAAACGGCGGATACGCGGAGTATGCGGCGGCGCGGGCGGATTTTCTGATTCCGTTGCCTGAGGATGCTGCGGCTGAGGAACTTGCTCCGCTACTTTGCGCGGGGATTATTGGATATCGAAGCCTGAAGGTCGCAGGCGTGCAGCGCGGCGATCGCGTGGGGCTGTTTGGGTTTGGGGCGTCGGCGCATCTGGCGATTGAGGTGCTGAAGGCGTGGGGATGCGAGACATTTGTGGCGACTCGGGGCGAGTCGCATCGGAAGCTGGCGCGCGAAATGGGAGCGGCGTGGGTGGGCGACGCACTGGATCGGCCTCCGGCGGCGCTGGACTGCGCGGTTACGTTTGCGCCGAGCGGCGACGTGGTGATTGCGGCGCTGGCTTCGCTGCGCAAGGGTGGGGTGGTGGCGATTAACGCGATTCATCTGGACCGGATGCCGCAGTTCGACTATGACAAGCTGCTGTGGGGCGAGCGTCAGTTGCGGAGCGTGGCCAATATGACTCGCGAGGATGCGCGGGAGTTTGTGACGCTGGCGCGGGAGATTGGGATCAAGCCGAAGACGACGGTGTTTGCGCTTGAGGATGTGAACCGCGCGCTGGATGCGCTGCGGCGGGACGCGGTGGATGGGGCGGCGGTGGTGAAGATAGCTTCTAGCCGCTAGCTTTTAGCCTCTAGTCGATTCTTCTGAGCACTTCTTGTGACCAACAAACCCAACGTTATCTCGCTACCAATGCGAGGGTGAAGCCATCGTAGCCTTTGGTGCCGACTGTTTGGACAGTGGTGGCGATGACACGCTTTTCCTTCTTTAGCAAATCGTTGAGGCGGCGGACGCCCTGGATCATGGGATCTTTGCTGCGAGGGTCGGCGACTTTGCCGTCTCGGATCACGTTATCGACAAAGATGAGGCTGGCGGGGCGGGCGAGCTTGAGCGCCCATTGAAAATAGTTGGCGTTGTTTTCTTTGTCGGCATCGATGAAGAAGAAATCGAATCGTCGGCGCTCAGCGGCGATTTTTGGCAGCGTGTCGAGGGCGGCACCTTCGCGCAGGTCGACTTTTCTGGATAGTCCGGCGCGGGCGATGTTTTTGTGCGCTATTTGAGCGTGTTTGGGGCTGAACTCAAGCGTGATCAGTTTGCCATTGGCTGGCAGCGCGCGAGCGAGCCAGATGGTGCTGTAGGCACCGAGAGTGCCGATTTCGAGAATGTTGCGCGCTTTTACGCTGCGCGCCAGGAGATACAGAAGCCTGCCCTGGCTGGGTGTGACGGCGATGTCCGGCAGCCCGGCAGCGGCGGCGGTCTTACGTGCCGCTTTGAGGGCAGAGTCGGCGGAAACGAGATAAGAGTCGATATACCCGTCGACAGCACTGAAAGTTTTGTGCAGAGATTGAGGAATCATTCGTTCATTGTCCCTCATTCACTCTACGATTGACTGCCGAATCAAAGCGCGGCGTTCTCGCTAGATTCGGCCTCGATGGCCATCGGGCGAAAGCAACTTCTGAAGTGCTAGAATGCCCGCGGGTCCGAACAGCATGGCCCTTTCCTTCCCTGCCGAGCTGTTGACTGCGGGTGCTTTCCCGCATGATCACTTCAAGTGCCCGATTTCGCCAAGGAGAATCCAATGTCCGCAGCCGCAGTTGTCCAGACTGATGTAGTCGCTCCACCACCCGAGGCTCAGGTTGCTGAGATCCTTGTTTCGCAATTGGCCGCACGCCTCGTCCACGTGGCCGCGGTGTTAAAGCTACCGGACTATCTGAGTGAAGGCCCGCGGAGCGCGGAAGAGCTCGCACCGCTCACGGCAACCTACGCGCCGGCACTCTATCGAGTTATGCGCACTCTTTCAAGTCTGGGATTCTTTACGGAAGATGCAGAACATAAATTCTCATTGCTCCCACTCGGCGCTGTTCTTAAGTCCGGCACACCCAGCTATGCCACAGCAATCTGTCTGGGAGGGGAGATGATGGGGCGCAGCTATGACGAATTCCTGTATTCCGTCCAAACCGGCAAGACTGGTTTTGAGCGGTCTTTCGGTGCGCCGATTTTCGATTGGCTGAGCTCGCATCCGGAGCAGGCGTCGCTTTTCAATCAAACGATGGTCGGGTTCCACGGAATGGAACCTCCCGCAATCGCGGCAGCCTATGATTTTTCAGCATTTGAAACCATTGCAGATGTGGGCGGTTCCACCGGAAATATGCTTGCCACTATCCTCGCCCGACATCTGCAGCCGCGAGGAATCTTATTCGATCTGCCGCATGTCGTCGAGAATGCGCCGGCGTTTCTCAAGCAGCGGGGTCTAGCAGATCGCATTCGGATTGAAGCCGGGAGCTTCTTCGAGCGCATACCTTCCGAAGCGGACGCCTATATTCTTTCGCATGTTATTCACGATTGGAACCATGAGCAGTGCTTGACGATTTTGGGCAACTGCCGCCGCGCGATGAATCCGAGCAGCCGACTACTCCTAGCGGAAATGGTGCTTCCGGAGGGTAATACTCCGCACCCGGGCAAGATGCTCGATATGGTCATGCTGACCGTGCCGGGCGGAGAAGAGCGAACGGCGTCCCAGTACAGCGATCTGCTCGATGAAGCCGGCTTCCAAATGACACGGGTTGTACCAACGGCGTCTCCTGTTTCCCTTGTTGAGGCCGTGCGTCAATGACTCAAATTGTCTCCAGGTAATTTGAGCGGCTTTATATATGCGCACGTATCGCCTCCCGTTGAGCCGGAGGTGTGTCCTGCCTGTAAACTAGCAGTGAGGATTGTATGCCGGAAATTCAGCGCAGAAAGACAGTTACGGTTAAGGTTGGTGGCGTTCGCGTGGGGTCAGATGCCCCGGTGGTGGTGCAGTCGATGACCAACACCGATACGGCTGACGCGACGAGCACCATTGAGCAGGTTGCTGCGCTCGCGGCGGCGGGCTCAGAGCTGGTTCGCGTAACTGTGAACAATGATGACGCTGCCAAGGCTGTTCCCCACCTTGTGGAGGGACTGGCGAAGCGCGGCGTGAACGTGCCGATTATCGGGGATTTCCACTACAACGGGCATCTGCTACTGACGAAGTATCCAGAGTGTGCGCGGGCGCTGGCGAAGTACCGGATTAATCCGGGCAATTGCTCAATTGGGCGCAAGGATGATGACAACTTCCGGGCGATGATTGAAGTCGCGGTAAAGAACCAGAAGCCAGTGCGCATCGGCGTGAACTGGGGATCGCTGGACCAGGCGCTGCTGACGCGGATGATGGATGAGAATTCAAAGCTGGCGGAGCCGCGCGATGCGCGCGATGTGATGATGGAGGCGATGTGCCGGTCGGCGCTGGATTCAGCGGCGGCAGCAGAGCGGTATGGGCTGCGGCACGACCAGATCATCATCAGCGGCAAAGTGAGTGGCGTGCGCGATTTGATTGACGTATACGAGATGCTGGCCGGGCGGTGTGATTATCCGCTGCACCTGGGGCTGACCGAAGCCGGAATGGGGATGAAGGGCATTGTGGCTTCGACGGCGGGACTGTCTCCACTGCTGCTGAGAGGCATTGGCGATACCATTCGCGTGTCTCTAACGCCGAAGCCGGGCGGCGACCGCACTGAGGAAGTGTTGACGGGGCAGCAGATTCTGCAGTCGCTGGGGATCAGGAGCTTTACTCCGCAGGTGACCGCGTGCCCGGGATGTGGGCGCACGACAAGCACGTTCTTCCAGGAACTGGCGTCGCAGATTCAGAATTACCTGCGCGACTCGATGCCGGTGTGGCGCGCGCAGTATCCGGGTGTAGAGGAGCTGAAGCTCGCAGTTATGGGCTGCGTGGTGAACGGGCCGGGCGAGTCGAAGCATGCGAACATTGGGATTTCCCTACCGGGGACGTTTGAAGAGCCGAAGGCTCCGGTATATGTGGATGGGCGGCTGATGACGACGCTGCGCGGCGACACGATTGTGCAGGATTTTAAGAAGATTCTGGATGATTATGTGCGGACGCGGTATGGGGCGCAAGAGAAGGCGAAGGAGTTGGTGGGGGCGTAGGTTAATTCGATTCACACTACCAATTGGCAGCGGGAGCACCGCTGCCAATTTCATTTTGAACATTGATGAGAGAATGGGCGCATGGCGAATGACATTCGTGTTGGCGTGATTGGGTTTGGTCTGGCTGGGAAGATCTTTCATACCGCTGTGATTGCCGAGACTCCGGGGCTGGAGCTGGCTTGCATTGTGCAGCGGACCGGGGATGAGGCAAAGCAGGCGTATCCGGGCGTGCGGATTGCGCGATCGATTGAGGAGATGCTGGAGGATAAGTCGATCCACCTTGTTGTGGTGGGCACGCCGAGCTACGCGCATTATGACCACGGGATGCAGTGCCTGCGCGCGGGGCGGAATGTGATGATCGATAAGCCGTTTGCGCTGACCTCAGCCGAAGCTCAGGCACTGATCGACGAGGCTCGGAAGCGGGGCGTGCTGTTGACGGCCTACCAGAACCGGCGCTATGACGGCTCCTTTGTAACGCTGAAGCGTGTGTTGGCATCGGAAAAACTTGGGCGAGTCGTTTCCTATGAGTCATATTTTGATCGCTTTCGCGAGGCTCCTCGGCTGAATGTGTGGCGCGAGAGCGGAGGGCCAGGCGGCGGAACGCTGTTCGATCTGGGATCGCATTTGATCGATCAAGTGACGGCGCTGTTTGGGAATCCAAAGAGTATTTTTGCGGATGTTCGCATTGATCGCGAGAATGGCGCAGTGGATGACGCCTTTGACGTGATGTTGAAGTTTGAGGGCATTACCGCACGCCTGCACGCGACTACAGTGGCGGCAAAGCCGGGCCCCATATTCGCGGTGCATGGAACTAAGGGCAGCTTTGTGAAATGGGGGCTTGATCCGCAGGAGGATGCACTCAAGGCAGGCGCCAAGTTCGGCGATCCGGGCTTTGGCGAAGAGCCGGAGTCGAAGTGGGGAACGCTCTATATCCCGGGACAGCCGGAGGAGAAAGTAAAGACAGCGCCGGGTGATTATCGCGGGATTTACGAAAATGTGCGCGATGCAATTCTGGGCAAGGCGAAGCTAGAGGTGACTCCGGAACAAGCGTGGCGGACGACGCGGCTGATTGAACTGGCCAGAAAGGCAAGTGCGGAGGGACGCAGGATCGCGTTCCATGAGTAGTCGAGCGTCCATTACCAACCTCTAGCAGCCTAGCGTTTTTGCGACTCGCGGATTTTGCGAATTTCTTCCATGCGCTGCGCGAGGAGTTTTTCGCGGCCCTCGCCGGTTGGGTGGTAATAGCGGCGGTTTTTGAGTGTTTCGGGCAGGCACTCCATGTCAGCCACTTTTCCTTCTACGTCATGCGCGTATTGGTATCCCTTGCCGTAGTCGAGGGACTTCATGAGTCCGGTGGGCGCATTGCGTAAGTGGAGGGGGACTGGCTCGGCGCGCGTAGTCTCGATGTCCTCAAGGACCGCGCCATAGGCGGTATAGATCGCGTTGGATTTGGGCGCGAGGGCGAGATAGGCCACGGCCTGAGCGAGAGCGAGATCGCCTTCGGGTGAGCCGAGGAAGTGCATGGCGTCGCGCGCGGAAAGCGTGAGATTGAGAGCCTCGGGAGCGGCGAGGCCGATGTCTTCCACGGCCATGCGAACGACTCGGCGGGCAACGTACATCGGGTCTTCTCCAGATTGCAGCATGCGGCCGAGCCAGTAGAGTGAGGCATCTACGTCGGAGTTGCGGATAGATTTGTGCAATGCGGAGATGAGGTTGTAATGCTCTTCGCCTTGCTTGTCATAGAGAAGGGTTCTTTGCTGGAGAGCTTCGGTGGCAATCTGCGGCGTGATGCGCTTATCTGGGCCGTTATCGGCGAGCTTGGCGGAAATTTCAAGAGCATTCAGGGCGTTGCGGGCGTCTCCGCTGGAGTATGAGGCGAGCAGGCGCAGCGCGGGATCGTCCCCGGTAACACCCATTTTGCCCAGGCCGCGATCTTTGTCGCTGAGGGCGCGCTGGAGAAGAGTGACTATCTCGTCTTCGGAGAGCGCGCGAAGCGTGTAAACCCGGCAGCGAGAGAGCAGCGCGGAGATGACTTCGAAGGAGGGGTTCTCGGTTGTGGCTCCGATGAGGCGGATGGTTCCGTGCTCGACATAAGGCAGGAAGGCATCCTGCTGGGCCTTGTTGAAGCGATGGATTTCGTCGATGAAAAGAATGGTGCGGGTGCCGTGATGCGCGGCCCTTTCCGCATCGGCCATGACCTGCTTGATTTCCTTGATGCCGGAGAGGACAGCTGAGAATTGGATGAATGGGGCGCGGGTGGTTTCGGCGATGATTTTGGCCAGGGTAGTCTTCCCTACTCCGGGCGGCCCCCAGAAGATCATGGAGGCGGTGTCGTCGCGTTCAATCTGCACGCGGAGTGGTTTGCCGGGCCCAAGAAGATGCTGCTGACCAACGTATTCGCCGAGGGTCCTGGGGCGCATGCGCTCGGCGAGTGGCGCGCCAAGGTTTGGTACCCCAGGTTCGGGGAGTGGGCTAAAGAGACTCATGGGTTCGCCCTCTGGCGAGCAGCTTCGTAAAGAAGAATGCTGCCGGCGATGGCTGCATTGAGCGACTCAATCGAGCCGGGCATGGGGATTGTGACACGGGCGTCAACATGGCGAAGAACGGACGATTGGATGCCGGCACCCTCATTCCCGATGACGATGGCAGTAGGCCGGGCAAGATCGAACTCCGCAAGCTTACGTCCCTCAACGACCACGGCCGCAACTGTAGTAATGCGGTGTTGGGCGAGCTCGTGGAAGATGTGGTCCTCGCAAAGCGTGACTCCGGGCAGGCGGAAGATTGATCCGGCGGAGGCCCGAAGTGCCTTTTGATTATCGGTGCTGACTGTTCCGGGCAGGGTTACGTATCCGGAGGCGCCAAAGGCCTCGGCAGAACGGATTAGCGCGCCGAGATTCCCAGGATCCTGAAGTCCGGCAGCGATCAGCAGCAGCGGGCAAGGCGGCGAGAGAACCTGGTCCAGCGTGAAGGACGGCGGCTCAATCAAGGCTGCAATTCCCTGCGGTGACTCGGTGTGAACCGCGGATGCAAAAACATCGGGAGGAAGTGAGAGAATTTCAGCATGGGACGAAACCCCCAAGCGATCGAGCAGGGCTTCGCTGCCGGTCTGCACGAAAACGGTCGCGATGCGAATGTGACTGGCGAGTGCTTCCTGAACGAGATGCTCCCCCTCAATGGCGAGCAGCCCGTCGGCGGTTCGCGCGGAACGGGCAAATGCCCCCCGCAATTGCTTTACTCGGGCATTTTGTCGACTCTGTACAATGCGAATGGGGCGCATCCTTAACAGGGTACAGCGTTCAGCAAGGGTATACGTCGCTCAAGCGGAGATGATTTGAAAGCGGAGATTCTGAGGATCCACCCAGATGAGCCGGAGCCAGACCGGGTGCAATACGTTGTCGAATGCCTGCGTGCGGGCAAGGTTGCGGGAATTCCTACCGACACGTTCTATGGGCTGGCGGTGGATCCGGTAAATTTGCGCGCTGTCGAGCGAATTTACCAGATCAAGAACCGGCTGAAGCACAAACCCCTTTCGCTGCTGATTGCCAACGTGACACAGGCGTATGAGCTGTCGCGGGACCTGGGAACCAATCTGGACCGGCTGGCCGAGCGTTTTTGGCCTGGGCCGCTGACTGTGATTGTGAAGGCCAGCTCACGGCTGCCGCTGCGGAGCACCGCGAATACGGGGAATGTGGCTCTTCGGGTGCCGGACGCGGCAATTCCTCGTGCAGTGGTGGAGGCTTTTGGCCTGCCGATTACGGCAACTTCGGCCAACCTGGCGGGCACCCCGGAGTGCACAAACGCCGCGGGTGTGCGCGATCAGCTTGGCGAACGCATTCCGCTAATTGTGGACGGTGGCCCGACAGGCCGGAGTGTGCCGACCACAATTGTGGACCTTTCAGAAGGAGAGGGCGAATGGCGGATCCTGCGCGAGGGCGCGATTCCGACATATGAGATTGCAATGGTTCTACACGCGTAACCACTGTTTCGTTTGAAGGCGATGATTGTTCCCAGTTCCAATCTGCGCGCGGTGAGGCGAAGCGGTTCACGGCTCTCGTCGCGGACCGTGGTATGGATAGTACTGATCGCTGTTGTAGCAGGGATCGGCGGATGGACGGCGTGGGTGGAAAGCCAGATTGGCTACTACTCAACGCACGACGAGGCTCGAGCGGCAGACGCCATTGCAGTGTTTGGCGCGGCGGAGTATGACGGCAGGCCGTCCCCGGTGCTTCGGGCGAGGCTCGATCATGGGCTGGAGCTCTACCGGAAGGGCATAGCGCCGCTCGTCATTACTTTGGGCGGCGGAGAGGCTGCGGACCTGCACTCCGAGGGCGGCGTCGGGCGCGATTATCTGCTTTCGCATGGCGTGCCGGATGATGCAATTATTGCCGAAACGAAGAGCGATAACACTGAACAGTCAGTGAAACGGCTTGCTGCGATTGCACGTGAGAATGATCTTGACACCATTGTGGTCGTGAGCGACGGGACTCATCTCTTTCGGGTGCATGCCCTTTGCTCAAGCGTGGGACTGCATGTATTCACTTCGCCACGACCGGAACTCCGGCCGCTTCCTTTTGCCGGCCGTCTCAAGCGAAATGCTCATGAGGTACTGAGCTATTCGTTCTGGCGGTTGACGCGCGAGTGACGCGCGTTCTAATGGAGCCGCCCTAATTGGAAATAAGCGGCGAGGACAGCAGCAGACAAGCTGGAGAGAAAATTTACGGCATCGTTGTTGAGCCAGCCGCGCCTCTCCATAACCGCGCCGAGAAGGCTATCTATGAAGAGTCCGGCGACAGCTGCCAGAGCTACAACGGCGCCCTGTTGCGGTGACCCGCCAAATGCGAGCGTAGCACCTGCAGCAACGACGCCCGCGCCAGTGAGACCGGCGATGGTTCCGTCAAGACTGATGGCTCCGTCTGTTCCCGCCGGAACGCGGCGGAGGGTGGTGATGAGGCGAGGCTCGCCCCCGACGACTTCTCCGATCTCAGAAGAAAGGGTGTCGGCCGCGGCTTCTGCCAGAGCAGCGGCAACGGCGAGGCGCATGGCGATCCCAAAGGATCCGAAGTGGGAGATGTCTGGGCCGAGGTCGAATGCGACTGACGCGAGCACGGCAGGCCCGAGGTTCGCAGCAACCTGTGCGGCATTTCGGCCCTTCGGCCCCTCGGCCACGCCGAGTTCGCGTTTGCGAGCACGTCCAAAATGGGTGCCGACGAGCGTAAGCAGGAGCAGCGCAAGCAATGGCCACAACGCGGTACGCAAGCCTGGAGTAGCCAAATACAACTCTGCTGTGATGATGCCACCGGTAAGCGCGGCAGCAGGAGTGGCAGCACGCAGCTTCGAAGTAAGAATCGCAAGCAATGCTCCAAAAGCCACAGCGAGGAGAATTGCGGCGGAATCGACGTTATAGTTGCGTGCACACTGGAGACCGAGGCCCCCGCATGCAAACACGATGACAATAAAGAATAACAAGCGCGATTGCCAGCGCAAAGGGGGTGCGAATTGGCGTTCCATGCTCATGCAGAAGAAATCCCGCCCGCCTGCGATGAAGTGTATGGGGGCGTTGATTTACAATCATCTTTCTAACAGCTTTATCGCGGAGTGAGGTATTTGCGAGTGCAAAGCATGAAATGGCCGGCCGCCGGAGCGTTGCTGGCGTTGGCTGGACTGGCCGGTTGTGGTAGCCAATATCGTCCTGTTATCAATCCCGTTACTAAGACCGGACCTCCTTCGCAGCCCACGGCTCTGGTGGCGGTGTTTTCGCAGCCAGGGTTGATGGCGGCAACAGCGGCGGCGACGACTCCACCCTGCCCGACCGGGGCATATCAGAGCCCTGGGGTGGTTACGGTACTGAACGCAACCGGAGACAGCGTAGCGGCGCAGGCCACGCTGGGCAACGGGCCCTTGGGATTTTCGCTGAATCCAACCGGTTCCCTTGCCTACACTGAAAATTGCGACGGCACTATCAGTGGCATGATAATCAGTGGCCAATTGATGACGAAGGACGTGACAACCAGCGCGCTGCTTCCAGGCGCAGCACCGATCAATGCGCTGGTGCTCAATGCTGGGCAATACATCGTGGAACAGGGACGTAATGCGGTCGCGGCGCTGTCAGGGACTCCGCCTGTGCTAAAAGTGGAGATTACCAATGTCGCGCCGAGCGTGATCAACCTCACGGGAGTCTCGGCATCACAACGGATTTATTCGATCAGCCAGGGCAATTCCACGGGCGGCAATCTGGCGTGGGGTGCGTGCGGCAATGCCGGAGCGGTATCGGTGAACGGCGAAGCAGACGGGATTGAGGTGACTTCGAACAGCATCTCTTCGAGGATCCCGGTAGGCGTTTGCCCGGTATATGGAGTCACCTCTGCCGACGGCAACCGGGCTTTTATTTTGAATCGGGGCAGTGGAACGATCACGGTCATCAATACTCAGTCGAACTCGCTCGACATGGTGAACGCCTCGCCTTACCTGAACGGGACGTCGACCATCAACCTTTGCGGCGGAGCAAGTCCATGCAACGCCGGGCCAGTGGATGCCGACTTCTACACGCCGGGCAATTTGCTGGTGGTATCGAACTACGACAACGACACGGTGAGCGTGATTGACACCAGCCTGGACATCTATGGTAATGACAGCGCGACATTCGGCAAAGTGCTGGCGACCATTCCCGTGGGGCACCACCCGGCGGGCGTGACGGTGCTTCAGGATGGAAGCCGCGCCTATGTGGCAAACGAAGATGACGGCTCCATCTCTGTGGTGAGCTTGACGAGCTTCACTGTGCTGAAGACGATTCAGCTCGCTCCGGTATCGGCGCCAACCCAGGCAAACCCGAACAACATGGTGGTTCCGCAACCGCGGTCCATCTCATCGAATTTCAACTATCCTGTGGGGAATGTATTTGTCGGCGCACAAAACAGCCCTTATGTGACGGTGATCCGCACGGACGACGACACAGTCTCGGCGCAGATTCTGGTTCAGGGCAATGTAGTGGACCTGCGCACCACGACGCAATACGCAGGACAGAATTACAAGAACACTGAGATTGGCAGCCGCTCGGTGGGCTCGGGAATGCCGTAGGGCGGCGCTTTGCTGCTTTCATCCAACGGCATCCCTGAGCGGGGATGCCGTTGCTATTTACGGCTGCATTCCGGTTTCGTAATTGAGCGTGGCAAGCGAGAGCCGGTATTGATATTGGGCATTGGTGTTCCCAATTGCGGCCTGGGTCTGTTGAAGCTGCGCCTGGCTTAGTTCCACGATGGAACTGAGACCGAGTTTATATCGCGTCTGCGCAAGTTGCAGAGCAAGGTTCGCCTGATTGACGAGTTGTTGCGTCACGGCTACGCGCTGCCAGTTCGTGCGGGATTCAAGCCACGCGGTACGAACATCGCGCACGATCTGGTCGCGCAGAGCCCGGGCCTGCTCGGAATCGGCCTCTGCGTGGATCGACGCTTCTTTTGCCTGCGCGCTGTAGAGGAACCCATTGAAGATGGGAATGCTCATGTTCACCCCGGCGGCGCCCCACCAGTTGCTGGAGTAAAACTGATCGGAGCGTACGGGCACAGAGCCAGCTGTGGCCAGCGCGCTCACGGTGGGCAACATTTGCTCGCGTTGGGCGCGAGCCAGTTTGTTCGCCGACTGTTGGTTGTAGACGAGCGCCTGAAGATCAGGACGCTGACGAAGAGCTAATTGAATGAGCTGCTGCGCCGCATCTGGAGGTGGCTGCACTGCGCTGTTTTCTTCGACGAGAGTGAATTGGACATGGTGATCGAGCCCGAGAATGTTGTCGAGCGCAGCCATGGCAGAGTCGGCGTTGTTCTGAGCATCTAACTGGAGCAGCTTACCCTGTGATAGATCGACGTCGGCAAAACTCAAATCAAGGGTTGACTTGAGTTTGTTGTGCGTCAACTGTCGCACCTGGTTGTCGGTGGTCTGGCGGGTGTCAACCGTCTGCGCCGCGACATGCAAGAGCGCCTGTGCCTCCAGCGCGCTGTAGAAAGCCTGGTCCGTAGCAAGAACGATGTCCTCTGTTGTTGCGAGGGCATTGGCGTTCTGCGCCTTCTCTTCGAGTTCCTGCGAAAGAACAAGGTTATGCGTGTGGCCGAAATCGGTGAGGAGTTGCGAAACGGTTGCTCCGGCCCCGGCGTGCTGAATAACACGCGAAGCACCCAGGTATCCGGCGGAGATGCGGCTGCCATCGTGGCCGTCCACAGCGGTGATGTCTCCGGTAAGGGCGGGCATGTAATGCGACTGCGCCTGCCGCACGACCTGATGCTGGGCCATAGCGAGCAATTTGCCAACACTTATTTGGGGGTTTTGGCGGACGGCAATGGCCTCAGCCTGCTGGCGCGTGAGGGTAGGCGTGGCCGCGCTGCCTCCGTTGTTTTGCGCAGCTACGGGCACCGTGGCCTGTGCCACGAGCATAGGCGCAGGCGCGCTGGGAAGTGGCGATTTAGTCTGCGCGCCTGCGGCAAGCGAAAGCGGGATGATAGCGACAAAAAAGCTGACGTTGAGACGCATCAGGCAATTGCCTCCTGACCGGAGGCTTCCGCCTGCTGGCCATCGGCGTTATCTCCTTTTTCTTTGTGGAGGATGAGATAGACGGCGGGAACAATGAAGATTGTGATGATAACGGACACCGTGAGTCCACCGATAACGGCGCGGGCCAGCGGCGCATACTGTTCGCTTCCGGCTTCGAGTCCGAGGGCCATGGGAATCATGCCAAGAACGGTGGCAAGCGAAGTCATGAGGATGGGCCGCAGTCTCACTTTGCAGGCTTCAACGGCCGCGTCGAGAAGCGGCAGCCCCTCTTTATGAAGCGTCCCGGTGAACTCGACGATGAGAATGCTGTTGGAGACCACTATACCGATCATCATGACGACGCCCATCAAAGACATGATGTTGATGGTGCTGCCGGTCATCCACAGGATGAGCGCTACGCCGACAACACCGGGCGGAACGGCGAGCAGAATGATTAGCGGATCGAGGAATGACCGGAACTGCGCCATAAGGATGAGGTAAACAAGCGCAACGGAAATGATGATCCCTATACCGAAGCGCTGAAAGGATTCGGTCATTCCGTTGATGGCACCGCGGATCGTGACGCGTTCGTTGTGAGGAACCGCATAGCTGGAGACGATCTTCGCAACCTCCTTGCCGACATGGCCGAGGTTGGTGCCACGGGGCGCGACGTACACATCAATGGCGCGCTGTAACTGATAGTGGTCAACTTCGGTCGGGGTATTGATCGGCTCGATATTGGCCACCGACTGCAGCGGTGTGTATCCCGAGGCGTTTGTGCCGTGCAGGGGAATGTTGCGGAAATCCTGCATGGTCATATGCTCGATCTGATTGTCGTAATATTGCACGGCCAGCATGTAGTTGTTGCCGGTTTTGGGATCGATCCAATAGCTCGGGGCGATCATTCCGTCGGAGGTCAGCGCGGTAATTACGTTGTCAACGACAGCCTTAGGCGTTAGGCCTATAAGGCTCGCGCGCTCACGATCGATGTTGAGCTTGAGGCCCGGGTAGCGAAGATTCTGCGGAATGTAAACATCCGAGACGTCTTTGAGAGCGCGGATTTTGCCTGCTATTGCATGAGCAATCTCAAACGACTGGTCCATGCTTTGCCCTGTAACCTGAATGTCAATCGGCGCGGGCATTCCCTGGTTGATAACCGAATTGACGAGACCGCCAGTGTGGAAGTAAGTGGACAGCTCGGGCAGTTGCGAGTTGACGGCGCGGCGGACCCGGTCCATGTAAACAAAGCTGCCCTTCGAGTGTTCAGGCGTGAGGCTGACCTGCACAAATGCCGTGTCCATAGATGAATTGCTGGAATAGATCGTGGATGGGCCGTGGGTGATGCCGATGTTGGAGACGATCATGCGCAGATCGGTTTTGGGAACATTCTGGCGGATGAGGTCTTCGACTTTGGCGATGTAGTCATTACTGACTTCGAGACGTGATCCGCTGGGACATTTCACGTTGATGGTGAACTGTCCGGGGTCGGTGCGCGGGAAATACGAAGTTCCAATAAATGGAAACAACACGGCAACAATGACGACCATTCCTGCCCCGAGCACTACGGAAGTGAAGACGGGACGGCGCAGCGCGCGCTTCACATAAACCTCATACAGGTTCAGCATGCGGTGGAACCGCGTGTTGAACCATGCCTCAAAGCGGCGGAAGAGCGATGGCTTGCGGCCGGGAGGCAGTGCTGCTCCATGCGCGGACTTGATGTACGTGGCGCAGTAGAGCGGGATGACGGTCATCGAAAAAGCATAGGAGGCAAAGATGCAAAATACGACCGCGAGAGCAAGGTCGATGAACAGGTACTTACTAACTCCGTAAAAGAACGTGACTGGGAAAAACACGATAGAAGTCGTGAAAGTGGCAGCGAGGACGGCCATATTCACTTCTTCCCCGCCGTGCTCGGCAGCGACCACTGGATCTTCTCCGCGCTCGAGCCATCGGAAGATGTTCTCGAGGACGATCACACAGTTATCAATAAGTCGCGAGAAAACCAGGGCAATACCGCCGAGAAGCATGGTATTGATGGAGCCGCCCATGTAGTGGTCGATGATGAGGCAGACGAGCACCGAGAGCGGAATGGAAAGCATGACCACGAACGTGGCGCGCGGGCTGCCGAGAAAGACGAGAATCATGATGCCGGTGAGGACGATGCCGATGGTGGCTTCCTTCACCAGATTTTTGACCGCGACCTTCACAAACACAGATTGATCGAATACGACCGCGGTTTTCAGCGACGCCGGTACATTGACAAGATGCTTCAAGGCATTGCGGATGCCGTTGACAATGGAAATCGTGTTACTGTCTCCGCCCTGCTTGAGCACGGGAACGTAGACCGATCTTTGACCGTCGATGCGGACGATATTCGTTTGCAGTGCGCCGGAGTCCTGGGCTTTGCCCACGTCCGCGACAAGAACGGACGAGTTGCCGACGGACTTAAGCGGCATGTGTTCGATCTCATCGATTGGCGCCTGGCTGTTGGTGTAGATGTTGTAGTCTTTGGGGCCGATCTGCACGTCGCCGGCAGGCAAAATGAGGTTGGAGTTGTCGACGGCGTGGACCACGTCCATGAGCGAGAGGTTGTGCGCCTCGAGCTTGAGCGGGTCGACGTAGACCATGATCTGGCGATAGCGGCCGCCATAGGGATCAGGTACTGAAGCGCCAGGCACATGGGCGATCTGGTTGCGGACTGCGAACTGGCCGATGTCCTTAAGATTCGTTTCGTTCAGTCCCTTTCCTTTGAGGGTGACAAGGCAAACTGGTTGGTTCGAAGCGTCCATACTGAGGACGACAGGGGGCAATGTGCCGGGCGGCAGGCGCCGCAGGTCCGCCATGGCAAGCGTGGCAATGTTGCTGAGCGCGGCATTGGGGTCGGTCCCGGGACGGAAATAGACCTTGATGAGGCTGACTCCGGTCATCGAGCGCGACTCGATGTGATCAATATTGCTGCCGAGCGTGAAGAAACGTTCGAAGGTGTCGGTAATGTCGGCTTCGACCTGCTGAGGCGGCATTCCCGCGTAGAACGTCGCAACGACAACAACGGGGAGATCGATCTTTGGAAAAAGATCGACCGGCATTTCGAAGATGGTAGCAATGCCTACAACAGCCATCACCAGGCAAAGCATGATGATGAAATACGGATACTTGAGTGCAAATTTGGGCATTGCTAGCGGCTCTCCTCAATGTTTTGAGCGAGCTGCGGTCTTACCTTTTCGCCCTGCTGATAATTGCTCTGGCCCCCTGTGATCACGCGGTCGCTTTCGTTCAGGCCGCTGATAACTTCAGCTTGTGACGGTCCTTGAATGCCAATCTGTACTTGATGGATCTCCACGCGGTTCTGCGAGTTAACAACGAGCACGCTGGTCTGATTGCCATTCTGCACAATCGCAGTGACCGGAATGGTGAGCACGTTATCGTGTCTCTCAAGCTGCATTTTGGCGTTCGCATACATGCCGGGCGTAAGCGTTAGATCCTGGTTGGGAACATCCACTTCGGTTTCCATGGTGCGGGTGTCGGCACTTACATCGCGCGTGAAGCGGACCACTTTCCCGGTAAACGTGCGGCCAACGGCATCCACGCGGACCTCCACCGGGTCGCCCTGATGGATATAGCGCACGGAATCCTCTGGAACGGGAAGACGCAAGCGGAGAAGGTCAGACTCCGAGAGCTTGACGATGGGCAGCGACTGTACATTGGAAGAAGTTCCTGACTGAATGAGCGCACCCGTATCGGCGTAGCGCCAGGTGATGACTCCGTTGAGCGGCGCGGTGACGTTGGTGTAGGCCTCCAGATCGTGCACGCGCTGGCTGTCGGCTCCCGCGAAAACCGACTGTTTTTGCGCGGCTGCAAGCGCGGCCTTTGCGGCGTCGATCTGGGCCTCGGCGGCAAGATCCTTCGATTGCGCATCGTCCAGCTCCTGCTGGGCGATAAGTCCTGGTTGAGAGGCAGAGGCGTTCTTCAGCCGAATGTAGTCTTCGTGGAGCGCCTGATGATCTGACTCCGCGCGATCTACTTCGTGCTGGGCGCGGACAATCTCATCCTTACTGCGACCGTATTCCGCAACCGTACCTTGTAATTGCGCGTCGAGCTCTGGTACTTCGAGAGTCGCGAGCGTTTCGCCGGTATGGACCTTGTCGCCGATATCAACATAGATATGGCGAATGTAACCGGAGACTTTCGCGTGCACATCGACTACCTGATATGGCTGAAACTCACCGGCAAGCGTGAGTGAGCGCACGATAGAGCCCTTGGTCACGGGTGCGACAGTGGCGGAGGGTAGAGCCTCGGCATTGACCTCAGTGGGCTCCTGCCGGACACGGTAATGCGACCACAGCACGGCGGCAATAACCACTACTACAACAATGGCGGAAATAAATATCAACGAGCGCTTTCGCATAGTCCGTAAACACCTGAATATGAAGGACAGCCACGCGGCTGGAAAAGGTTCCGCGTAGCGGAACATCCGATGGTTTTTGCTTCAGGAGGTGGAAACGACTACAGAGATGGCGGAGGGCGGAAGGACAGCGGGCGCAAGACTTGCGGAAGCGGGCGGCGCTGTGGGTTCAGCGAGCGCTGAACGATCCAGCGTGACCGCCGGCGGGGATCGAGGAGAAGCCCCGTGAAGAGCACCAGCGAAGCGCAGAATACCGTGGGCACTACGACAGGTGTCATAGCACGCTCCACGCGCACGACCACGTCTGCGGGCCTCTCGCGATTCGAGAGGAGTTTGGCTGACGCGACGCGGTGCCAGTCAACCGGCGCGGATTTGTAGAGTGATGTCTTGTAGTGCACCCCCCACGCAAACACAGCGACGGCCAGCCCTAGAATCGAAAGGGCAAGAACGTTCCAATTGCGCGAGTTGTATGTGCCTAGTTGCATCTGTGGGTTATTGGACGCCCGGATCCTGCTTTCCTCCATGATGCCACATCGCGCAGGTCAATGGTTGGACGAAGCCGGTCATGGAGCGTCACCCGGCTCAACGAAGGCACTACATCAGATTCACCGCATCTACATCCACAACGATGTTGCGACGCGGAATTCCGACAGCATCTGCGTGCGCGAGCGCAGCGCGAAGCGTTTTGGCGAGCGGCTGTCGCTTCTCGGCTTTAAGAACCAGATGGAAGCGGTAAATGCGCTTTATTTTTGCAAGCGGTGCTGTCGCCGGACCGAGGACACGGACTCCTTCGAGCGGTGTGGACTGAAACCAGCGGCCCAGAACTGCAGCCCATCCCGCTGCCTCCTCAAGCCGGGGGCTCTGGATAACAATATTCGCGAGTGCGGCATAGGGCGGATAGCGCATCCACTTGCGATATTTCATTTCCTTCTCGACGAAGGCGTGGAAGTCGTGCTTTGCGGCGAGCTGAATTGCGTAATGATCCTGATGATAGGTCTGCACGAGGACCTTGCCGGGAAGATCGCCGCGTCCGGCGCGACCTGAAACCTGAGTCAGCAACTGGAAGACACGCTCAGATGCGCGGAAGTCGGGGAGGCCGAGTGCAAAATCGGCGCCGACCACACCAACAAGCGTGACACCGTGAATGTCGTGTCCCTTAGCTATCATCTGCGTGCCGACAAGGAGGTTGATTTCGCCTGAGTGCAGACGCATAAGCAACCGCTCCATATCTGCCCTGCCCCTTACGGTGTCGCGGTCCATTCGGCCAATGCGGGCGTTGGGGAAAATTTCCTGCAGGCGCTCCTCGCCCTGTTGCGAGCCTGCACCGAGAAAGTAGAGATGCTCGCTGTCGCATTGGGGGCAGCGCTGGGGCACATTACGCTTGAAGCCGCAATAGTGGCATTCGAGGCGCTGTCCGGCATGTGCGCGATCGTCAGAGCCCGAGATTGCTTTATGGTATGTGAGCGAAATGGAACAATTTTCGCATTGAAGCTTTTCTCCGCAGGCGCGGCAGATCACGACGAAAGAATAACCTCGGCGATTGAGCAGAATAATGGCTTGCTCGCCACGCGCTAACGTTGATTGCGCTTCTTCAATCAGAGCGCGCGAAAAGACATGCTCCTGACCTGTCTCCTGAAATTCGCGGCGCATGTCGATCAACTCAACTTGAGGCAACGGGCGCTGATTGACGCGCTCGTGCATTTCGATGCGTGCATACTTGCCCTGCTGCGCGTTATGCCAGGTCTCCAGCGAGGGCGTCGCAGAACCCAGCACAACAGCGGTGTTGGCCAGTTTGGCGCGCATTACGGCGGTGTCTCGCGCGTGGTAGCGCGGCGTGGACTCCTGCTTGTAGCTGGAATCGTGCTCCTCATCGACAATGATGAGTCCGATATTTTCAACTGGAGCGAAGATAGCCGACCGCGTGCCGACGATCACTCGAGCCTCTGTGCGCCGGATGCGGTGCCATTGCTCGCTTCGCTCCTCGGGTGTCAGCGCGGAATGCAGCAGGGCGACCTCGCTTCCGAAGGTCTGATGAAGCTGCGCGGCCATAGCAGGCGTCAGGCCGATTTCGGGTACCAGCAGGATCGCAGCCTTGCCCAGGCTCAGCGCGTGCTGCATGGCGGCGAGATAGACAGCTGTTTTGCCAGAGCCCGTGACTCCATGGAGCAGTATGGGGCGAAATTCTGCCGTCTCAACAGCAGCGGCAATTGCACTCAGGGCCGCTTGCTGTGCGGGGTTGAGCGTGTGCGCCGGTTTTGTGAATGCAGAGAGATGCGTAAGGTGAAAATCAGCTGGGCGCTCTTCGATTTGGATGAGCCCTCTTTTGACCAGCGTGGCGAGCGTGGACTGGGGCACGGGGAGGCGGCGTAGTTCCGCAACAGACAGCTCGTTTCCGGAGCCGGCCAACTCGGCGAGAATTGCCTGCTGATTTTCTGTTAGTCGCGGCAAGCGCATACCTTCGACCAGTACGGCATAGCGCACAGTACGGCGCGCGTCGCGCGGTGCAGCCACAGTTTCGCGGGTGATCCACTTCTTGCGGAGCATTCCGTACAACGACTCGCGGCTTGCTCCGATCGCGGAGCGCAGCGTGTTGAGGCGCGCCGCCTCGCCATTCTCAAGGTAGTTGAGAACCTTGTATTCCGTGTCCTGCTCTTCTGGAGTCCGGCGACTTCGGCGGGACGAACCTTGTTGCGCGCCACTGAATAGCGCTTCGCGCCCCTGGTTGGTGATGCGGAAGAGGACGTGGCGGCGCACCTCCGCCATTAGCGGCAACATGGCGCGGAGGACTTCTCCAATCGGAGCAATGTAATAGCGCGCCACCCAATCAGCGAGGGCGAGGAGCTGCGGCGAAAACAACGACTCCTCATCGAGGATGTTGAGGAGCGGCTTTGCTTCGACGGGCGGCGGCTCGTCGTGAACGCGCAGGACGATTCCGGCGAGCTTTTCATTACGGAATGGAACGAGGACGCGTGCTCCCACCGAGGGCGTCTTTTCCGCAACGGCATAGGTGAATGCGCGGTCGAGCGGGACGGGAATAGCGACGTCGCAGTAGGCGGGCACGGATTAAGGGTAAAGGGGATGCGGCAAAGGTGGAAGTGGCGAGAGCAATTCAGGAGCCGACGGGTGCCTTTGCGGGTTTCAGGCCAAGTTCTTTCATCGCAATCTGCAGATCCTTCCAGGCTTCGCCCTTTTGCCTGGGATCGCGGAGCAGGTAGGCGGGGTGATAGGTCACGATCAGCTTGGTGCCGCGCACGCTGTGAATACGTCCCCGCAGGCTCGCCAGCGAGGATTTGGCGCCGAGCAGGTAGGTGGCAGCGGTGGCACCCAGCGCGACGATTACCTCCGGCCTTACCACATCGATTTGCCGCCAGAGGAACTGCATGCAGGTGTTGGCCTCCTCCGGCTCCGGAGTGCGGTTTTGCGGAGGGCGACACTTCACTACGTTGGCAATATAGACTTCGCTGCGCTTCAGCCCCATTGCGCTGATCATGTTATTGAGCAGTTGTCCCGCTCGGCCTACGAAGGGGAGGCCCTGTGCGTCCTCGTCTGCTCCTGGACCCTCGCCAACAAACATGAGCCGAGCACTGGGATCACCATCGGCAAACACAATGGAATGCCTTCCCTGCTTTGCAAGCGGGCAGCGCATGCAATCGCCAATGTCAGCGCGAATGGATTCGAGCGCGGAGGCCCGCTGCTCAGACGAGAGGATGCTCAGGATGGCCGGAGCTGGCTCGGCAGGCGGAGGCAATTTTGGAGTGGGAATGGGCTTCTCCGATTCAGAATTTGCGACTAATGGAGCGGCGCTTTCCGGCGACTGCGCATCGGGACTACAGCGGCGGTAGAGATCGTAGACGCCAAGATCGCGATAGTAGCGCAGACGCGCCCGGAGCGAGGATTCGAGTTCCGGGGAAAGATTGCTCATGATTCGAGAACCGAATCAGTTTCCGCAATCAACATTTGCGGCCGCCGCAGGGCAAGAATCTCGTCGAGGATGCGATCGGCCAGGTCGCGCTTCGACATCTCCGGCAAGTCTTGCGCCGTGTGGCGCGTTAGAAATGTGACGGCATTGCGGTCGGAATCGAATCCCACTCCTTCGCGCGAAACATCATTGAGCACGATTGCATCGGCGCCTTTGCGCAGTAATTTGTCTCGGCCATGCGCGACGGCGTTTTCAGTTTCGGCCGCAAATCCGACGATTAATTGATCGGCGCGGCGACGCGCAACGACTTCGGCGAGGATATCTTCGGTCGGCTCCAGGTGGATGGTGAGTGGGCCTGTGCGCTTCAGCTTTTGTTCGGACGCGGTGAGCGGACGATAGTCGGCAACTGCCGCAGCTTTAATGATGATGCTGGTCTGGTCGAGGCGGCCGAGCACCGCTTCTCGCATTTCTGCCGTAGTAGTGACGGGAAGAACTTCACAATTGCTCGGTGGGCGCAGCGCGGTAGGCGCAGTAACGAGGATGACCCGTGCTCCACGCGTCGCCGCAGCATCGGCGAGGGCGTAGCCCATCTTGCCGCTGGAGCGGTTTCCAAGAAAACGAACAGGGTCGAGAGCCTCGCGCGTGCCCCCTGCTGTGATCAGGACCGTTTCTCCGCTGAGGTCGTTGCGGTGGTTGAGCACGGCAAGCACCGCTTCCACAATTGCGGGCGTAGCCGCCAGCCGTCCTTCGCCTGTCATTCCGCAGGCAAGGTACCCGCTCCCTGGCGGAACAATGCGCACGTTGCGATTGGCAAGCTCTTCTAGATTTGCCTGAGTGGCCGGATGGCGCCACATGTTCACGTTCATTGACGGAGCAACGATAACCGGCGCATTGGTGGCAAGGTACAGCGTGCTGAGGAAGTCATCAGCAATGCCGTGGGCAAGCTTGGCCAGCGTGGATGCTGTGGCCGGCGCCACTACCAGCGCGTCAGTAGTTTGCGCAACTTCGATGTGCTCGATCGCTGAAGAAAAATTGGCTGAAGTATCTGAGGAGGATGAAGCCCAGAGGCTCGTGATGACCTTATGCCCGGTAAGCGATGCGAAGGTAAGCGGCTGGACAAACCGCATGGCCGCTTCAGTCATGACAACCTGAACATCGAGCGCGTGCTGCTGCAGCGCCCGCACTAACTCCGCTGCTTTGTAAGCCGCGATTCCGCCGGAGACCCCGACCGTGACTCTCATAGAGCTATTTTATCCGTAACAGCGGAACACTTAGAAGCAGGGCCAGTCCAGAAGCGGACCGCAACGAGCCGCGAGACCTTCTCCCGCGGCTGGAGCGACGCGACTTGGAATCGCAGATTGTGAAAAACAATTAGGAAATGGCGAACTTTGGAATGTCGGGGGATGCAACCTCGGGCTTAAGGACCGGGGTTTCCGCTTTCACATAACCGACCTTTCCCGCATGGATTTCATCCAGCGCCACCTTGCATGGCTTCCCTGAGCGGGAGTTAACGAGCGCCGGCGATCCATTTTGAAGCTGGCGGGCACGACGGGCCGCCACCATCACATATCTGAAATTACTGTCGAACTCCTGTTCAACACTCATGGCCTGCTCCTCAAAAAACATCTCCCCGCCTACCTTGCAGCGGTTTAGGGGTTGATGATTCCGAACGCCCGAAGCACGGATTGGATTCGCGCCCCAGAATTCCGTAGGCGGCAATGTTCCGCCAATTTCAGCAGCTCCTCGTCCTCTGGTGTAACAGGGGAACCCGACCGGGCAATTCGTTCAGAGGCCACGATGGCTGCCATTTCCTCGACCGCACGGTCAAGAACATCGTTGACGAGAATATAGCCATATTGCTTGTAATTCTCAATCTCTTGTTTTGCCTTGGCCAACCGAATGTCATTAACCCTTTCGTTAACATGACCTTCCGCGCGACTGCGACTGCGGAGTCGGGTCTCGAGAATCTCGGGGGATGGAGGCAGGAGGAAGATGGTGACGGCATCCGGCATCTTGGCGCGCACCTGTGCGGCGCCCTGTACATCGATGTCCAGCAACAGATCTTTTCCAATGCTGAAAGCATCCGTCAACGAGCGGCGTGCGGTTCCGTAGAGATTACCGAACACGTCAGCGTGCTCCAGGAATTCATCCTGATTTAGCATTTGTTCGAATTCTTCGCGCGAAATGAAGTGATACTCGCGTGCTTCCAACTCTGATCCGCGCGGTGCTCGAGTCGTCCATGAAACCGAGAACTGAAGATTTTCAACCAGCGAGCGAAGGCGGCTCACCAGCGTTGACTTGCCCGAACCGGAGGGCGCCGAAATAAGAAAAAGAATACCGGCCAAGATTTCTCCTAAAACTCAAAAAAACATTCTGCTTATTTTTTATTCCAAGTTTTGGACTTGCTCACGAAGCTTTTCTATTTCCGCCTTCATTCCAAGCCCAAGCTCGGTAATGCGAGGCCCATTGCCCGCGACTCCGCCGGTTTTTGAGAGCAAGGTATTGGCTTCGCGATTCATTTCCTGCATTAGAAAATCAAGTTTCTTCCCTATCTCGGGGCCGTTGGCGAGCATGTCACGAAAGTGGTCTATATGAGTGCGCAGGCGCGTGACTTCCTCTTCCACGTCACTACGCTCCGCCATCAACGCGGCTTCCTGCATCAATCGATCACGATCAAACGACTCGCCCAACATCGACGCTATGCGCTGGCTAATGCGGTCAAAATAGGATTGGCGCACGTTTTCTCTGAGATCTGCCGCCTCATCTACAAGCGCCCGCAGGCGGTCAAGCCCCGAGCGCATTTCCGCCGCCAGCATCGCACCTTCCTGCGCGCGCATGGCATTGAGCGAGGCGATGAGAGAATCCATCCCTTTCAGCACAGAGGCTTCGATCGCCTGAATCTCCTCTTCTGAACCTCGGTCACCTGTGGAGGACTTGCCGTCCACCGTGAACACTCCGGGAAGGCGAAAAATGGCATTCAGGTCCGGGTCGCAGTCGAGGCTGTGAGCGGAGGCGATCTGCCGGAATGCAGCGATATAGTCTGCTACTAAGCTCGCATCGTATGCGGCCTCCGTCCGCTTACCGCGATCGAGGAGCAGGGTGACCTCAACGTGGCCGCGTACCAGCTGCTTCTTGAGTATCCGGCGGAGTTCCATTTCCAGAGCATCCATACCGCCAGGCAAGCGCAGGTGGAGATCAAGAAAGCGGTGGTTCACGCTTTTCAGGCTTATGGTGAAACCCAGCGCGTCGGAAATGCGGCCGGAATGGCGCGCGAAGCCCGTCATGGAGCGTGGTGTTTGTTTTGCAGCGGGCAGCGTGCTCATTCATCGGCCTTTCCGGTCAGCTCAAATTCCGGAGCATCCATGAATTGCAGTTTATAAAGTTTTTGATAAGTGGGTGAAGTGCGAAGGAGCTCTTCATGTGGGCCAACCGCGGTGATGAGGCCCTGTTCAAGCACTGCAATCCGGGTGGCGCGGCGCACGGTGGAAAGGCGATGCGCAATTACTACGACTGTGCGTCCTACCATCAGATTGCCGAGTGCCGCCTGCACCAGCGATTCGCTCGCAGCATCAAGCGCGGAAGTGGCTTCATCCAGGATGAGCACGGGCGCGTTCTTGAGAATTGCGCGCGCAATGGCCAGGCGCTGGCGTTCGCCCCCGCTGAGCCGGAAACCCTTCTCGCCGATGATGGTGTCGTATCCCTCGGGCATGCGCTCAATAAAGTCATGCGCCAGCGCAGCCTTCGCGGCTTCGACAACCTTGGGAAGCGAAACGTCCGGCTGCCCATAGGCGATGTTGTTCCGCACCGTATCGTTAAACAGAATGGTTTCCTGCGTGACTTTGCCGATCTGCTCGCGAAGCGACTTGAGGCTTACGTCGCGCACATCATGCCCGTCAACCAAGACACGCCCGGAGGTGACATCGTAAAAGCGTGGGATGAGATTGACCAGCGTTGATTTGCCGGCCCCGCTCGGCCCTACCAGCGCGATTACCTCTCCTTGCTGAATCTCGAGATCAATATCCTGCAGCACGCGTGCCTCGTTACCGCTATATGTGAAACACACGTTTTCGAGACGGATGGATTTCCGGAAGCCTTTGATAACGTGCGGATGCTTCTTTTCAAGAATCGGCTCATGGTCATCCATGAAGTCGAATATGGCAGAGGACGCGCCCACCGCCTGCTGGAAGCTGTTGTAGTAGGTCGCGAATTTCCGCACCGGGTCATAGAGCTTGAAAAGCGCCACGATGAAGGTGAAGAACATCGCCGTATTCATAACATTGCTCTTGATCAGCCCACGCCCCAGTAGCAGGAGACCGGCAATGGCAATGGCACCGATGAGGTCCATAAGAGGCGAGCTTATTGCCTGTGCGCGCACCGTGCTTAAGTTCGCACGAAAAAGGCGGCGCGCCGCGTCACGAAAGCGGCGCAGTTCCCACAGCTCCATGTTGAACGCTTTCACGATAGGGTTGCCGGTAATCGTTTCGTGTAATATGTTCTGGATTTCGGCAAGTTTGTCCTGACCCTTTCGCGTAGTGTGGCGCACGCCGCGACCGATACGGCGCATGGAACTTATGACCACAGGAACAAAGATGAGAAGAATCCAAGCCAGCTTGCCGCCCACGACAATTACCACAGCGGCCATAGCGATGAGGGTGAAGACCTGTTGGAGGAAATCGGAGAGCACGGAGGACATCGCATACTGCACGCGCTCAATATCGGTAATGAGAGCGGAGAGCAGGGTGCCGGTGGCGTGCTTCTGGAAAAACGAAACAGATCGGCCGAGGATGGCTTCGTACAGGTCGTCGCGCAGGTCGGTGATCATGCCGTAACCGGCGTAATTGGCCAGGTATGTTCCGGCGTAGTCGCAGACGCCCTTTAGCAGCGTAGATCCGACAAGAAGGAACGCAACAACATCCCAGTCATTGTGAAGAGCCGGCGGGGCAAGCCGGTCCAGGTTGATGTGGTAGCGCGCGCTCAGCCACCAGAACATGGTCAGTTGCTTATGACCCTCCCCTGGGTGCAGCACGTTATCGAAAATGGGCATGATCAGCAGGATACGGAAGGCGTCAAAGAGACCTACTCCAGCGGCGAGAAGCACCGCGGCAACCGCCTGCCAACAGTAGCGGACCGAATAGTGCAGCAGACGGCCTATGCGCCGCATCGCATCCCCGCGGCGGGCACTTTAAATTGCCTATCCTGCATGGCCATTCACGCTATTTTACCGTTACCCGCCCAATTGCTTCAGCAATCTCAGAAAAACGACCCAAAGCCAGACCCTGACTTTGCGTCGCTGGCCGTTCTAATCTGGATTCTCGAATCGTGAAGAAGCCGGATGCCTGTGATAGCTTATGAGCGGATTTCAGCTCAAAGCAATGGATCGCCCTCAGGCATTACTGGAAACTTCTACGGCCCCAGCCGCACGACTCCACTGGATCTCGACTCGTCCGTTTCTGATCGGATTGCTACTGTTTTTGGCCGCCCTTGAAGCCACGGCTTGCTTCTATTGGCTGCCACACCGGGAAGCGCAGGAAATGGACTTTCGCCAGTTCTATACGGCCGGGTATATCCTTCGCACCGAGCCTTCCCGTCTGTATGACATACATCGCCAGGTGGAGTTGCAAACGGCACTTACTGGCTCGCCCCACGGATTATTGCTTTTTAATCACACGCCGTTTGAAGCGTTGCTTTTTCTGCCCCTTTCGTATCTCTCTTATATCCCCGCCTATCTGGCTATGATCGCGGTTGAGGCTCTATTTATCGGTGCGTGTTTTTGCGCGCTGCCTTCACAATTTTCTACGGTCATTCCCATTTGGCAGCCAAGGCCGGGACTGATGTTCTTCGCTTTTTTTCCTGTAGCTATTTGCGTCATAACCGGTCAGGATTCACTTCTGTTTCTCGCGATCTGTTGTGTGACGCTTCGACTTCTGCTGGGGGAGAAGGACTTCTGGGCCGGTATCCTGCTTGCGGGCGCCATCTTTAAGCCGCAGCTTGCGCTTCCGCTTGTGATTTTGATCTTCGCGCGGCGCGGATGGAGATTCCTGGCCGGGTTTGGAACTGGATCCGCATTATTGGGATTGATATCTCTGCAGTTGGTTCACCTGAGTGGGATTCGCGGTTTTTTTCGAGCGATTGCCCTCACAAATATCGGCAGCAAACATGCCGCTGTCCTGCGAAATGACCCGATTGGCACAAACCCTCTTTGCATGCCGAACCTGCACGGATTGCTCTTCGTTTCGACATTCCGTTGGCTGCCGCACGGAGTCGAGCTTCCGCTCGTGGTGGTTACCTCGCTCGCAGCGCTCTTCTGGGCCGTGCGTCGAATTCGCCTGATTTCCGGAGAAGAAACAGCTTTCGCTTACGCGATGATTTGGGCAATCCTGCTCAGCTATCTTGTCCATATTAGCGATCTGCCACTCTGGCTACTGCCTTTGACGATATTGCTCAACTTGGGCGGAGACTCGCGGTCCAAGCTGCTGATCACTCACGTTGCGTTTATTGTCCCAGCGGCTTTGTTTTTGTTGCTGGGTCCGGTTACAGATCCCAATCCGTGGCTATGGATCCTATCGCTGCCGCTTTTTGCGACCGCGGTACTCCTGGGCCGCGTGGAAGGTACGCGCAGTGCTGAGCCAGTCCAGGCTTAGCGCTGCGCTATCGCGGAATGTGCCGATGTTCAGTTTTCGTCTGATAGCCCTTCGCCGCGAGACGTTTGCTCATCTCCTCAGCAACCATCACTGAGCGGTGCTGGCCGCCTGTGCAGCCGAACGCGATAGTCAGGTAACTCTTCCCTTCCCGGATGTAATACGGCAACAGAAAAAGGAGCAATTCGCTCACGCGGTCGAGGAACTCCCTCGTCTGTGGAAACTGGTTCAAATAATTTACGACCTTCTTGTCCTGCCCGGTAAGCTTGCGAAATTCACGCACGAAATGCGGGTTCGGTAGGAACCGCACATCGAAAACGAGATCCGCTTCGAGAGGCACCCCATGCTTGTAGCCAAAGCTGATGGATGAGATAAGCAGGCTGTTGCCAGTGGAGTCACGACGGAACTGATTTTGAATATAGGCGCGCAGTTCATGCACGTTGAAGTTGGTTGTGTCGACGACGATATCCGCCACTTTTCGCACGGGCGCAAAGAGCTTCTCCTCGGCGCGGATTGCCTTGGTGACCATATCGCCCTGGCCAAGAGGGTGCGGGCGTCGCGTTTCGGAGAATCGGCGCAGGAGCGCTGCGGTGGATGCCTCAAGGTAGACGACCTTGACCGCAAGTTTGCCACGAAGATCCTTCAAGATTGAAGGAAAGCGCTCCAGGCCTCGCCCCTCGCGGGCGTCCACGACAAGTGCGGCGCGGGTAATTTCTACCGATTGTGAAACCAGATCGGCGAAACTCGGCAACAATTCAACGGGCAGGTTATCGACCGCATAAAAGCCCATGTCCTCGAATGCCTTGAGGGCGGACAGCTTGCCGGAGCCTGAAAGGCCTGTAACGATAACCAGTTCGCGTTCCGAATCGCGGTGCTTGGACTCGCCCCGGGGAGATGACTTCGGTGGTTTCTTAGATCGACGTACTGCGGCTGTTGATCTCCCTGGACTTATCTTTCGTGGGCGGGCCATGCGCTCATCCTAATTGATGATCGGCGATTTATGGCGCCTCTATAAGCTCCATTTTGCCGTCGCGCTTGCGATGCAGGACTTTCACTCCTCCGTTGTTATCACGAAACACGAAGACGTCCCGGTCGCGGAATTCGGCTTCTTTCACCGCTTCTTCGAGGGTCATGGGACGCAGGGCGACTGAATCGGTGGAATGGGTGACGTGAGGCTCGTGCACCGGCGTCCTCGCGGGAAAGCTGTGGACGGTCACAGGCACAACTGCCTTGCCGCGGCTGTTCCCGTTCCTGGAAGGCGGCGCTCCCGCCTCTCCCCCATTCGCCGTAACCGATTTGGCGGGGCGGCGCGGTCTTGCAAGCTGCGGCTCAGCCGTGTCTTTCTCTTCCTTGGGTTGGCGCTTCTTTGCCTGTAGTTTTTTGCGCGCGCGGATAGCCTGGGTTTCGGCCTTTGAAAGGGCGTCGCGCAAAGACGTTTCCATATTGGGGCATTCGGCAAATCCAACAATCTTGCTTAATCGGGTCTTGATCGTCACTTCCGCTGTCTGGCGGTACTTGGTCGCGCTGAGGATCACATGGGCGCTGGTAATCTTACCAACCAAAATTTTTGCAATCCGCTCAATGCCCGCTTCCGCCTGATTGCGAAGCGCGCGCGTGATGGCCACCTGTCTTCCGGTGTATTCAACCTGCATGTAATACCTCCATACGCGGTGATCATTCTGCCCGGAGAGCGATTGTATACCGCTTCCGGCTGTTGAGGTTAAAGCGCCGCTTTGGGGAGTCCTATTTCCGGACGCGACGCTGATGGGTGCTTGGAATGCGGAGATCCTCGCGATACTTGGCGACGGTGCGGCGGGTGACTTCGATTCCCTGCTCCTGCAACATGGTCGCTATCTGATCGTCGGTCAATGGTTTGCTCGGGTCCTCCTCATCGATGAGCTTTTTGACCTTCCGTTTGAGCAACATGAGCGGGGTGGTTGATCCTTCGGGCCCGTTCACGCCTTCAGAGAAAAAGAATCGCAGTTCGAAAACGCCCTGAGCCGTGTGGACGTACTTGTTCGAAACGGCCCGGCTCACGGTTGACGGGTGAACGCCAATCTCTTCGGCAACTTCCTTGATCATCATGGGGCGGAGCGCGTCGACGCCTTTTTCCAGGAAGTCCTGCTGCCGTCGAATAATGGCCTCGCAGGTGCGGAGGATCGTATTCTTGCGTTGCTCGATATTGCGCATGAGCTGAAGCGCCGAGCGGTAGCGCTCTTTAACGTAGTCCCGAACCTCTTTCTCAGCTCCGGGGTTCGTGAGCATGCGCCGGTATCCCTGATTCAGGCGGAGCGACGGCAGATCGTCCTCATTCATGACGACGACATACTCGTCCCCGCGTTTTACGAAGGCCACATCGGGTTCGATCAATCTGGCGTCTGAACGGTTGTATCGCTGGCCGGGGCGCGGATCGAGAGTGCGGATGAAGTCAATAGCGCGCTGCGCTTCCTCAATCGTCTTGCCGATAATCTTGGCCAATTCGCGGGGATCGCGTTTTTGCAGCAGAGCAAGATGTTTGTCGATGATGCAGGCAGCGGAATCCAATACCTCCGTCTTGGAGGCCGGTCCGTTGGCGGTTGCCGCGGCCATATCGAGCGGCTGCTCGTCGCTTTCCTCGTCACCCGACTGCTCCTCTTGCTGATGGCGCGAGAAGACTAGCTCAGATTCTTTGCGCTGCGCCTCCACCTGCGCCAGCAGGCACTCGCGCAAATCACGCGTGGCAATGCCAACGGGGTCAAGCTGCCGCACCACTACAAGCGCGGCCTCGAGATGAGCTTTGGCACCTTGAACGATGGCCGGCGACGCGTGGGAGGGCGCTGCGTGGCCATTCTTTTTCGCGGCCTCGTCCGGCTCTGCCTCAAGCTGCTCATGCAGGTACCCTTCCAGCAACTCATCATCGCTTGCGTTCAGGTAACCGTCCTCGTTCAAGTTGCCTACGATGTATTCGGCCGCCTCGCGCACCGCAGGCGAGAGGTTCAACGATCCGATTTGCCAGATTAAGTGATCAGTGAGCGTACTGGGCTGCGAGAGAAAATTCTCGATCGAAGGAGTTTCAGTCAGCTCAAAATTATTAGGTGAGCGAAAACCGGGATCAAGGTAATCCTGAAAATAGGAACCGAAATCAATTTCGTCGAACGGGTCTGTCTTCTTCTCCGGCTCATCGGCAGTCTCGCGCATTTCGACGGCGCGATCATGTTCGATTTCCTTTCCGGCGACCTCGTCAAGCAATGGAACATTCTCTTCCACTTCTTCCAACACCGGATTTTCGTTGATCTCGGCGTTGATCATCTCCTTCAATTCGAGCTTATTCAAAGCCAGCACACTGACCATCTGCATCAAGCCAGGGGTCAGGATCTGGCGTTGAGCCACCTTTAAGCTCAATTTGGGTTGGAGGAGGGTCATTACTGTCCTGTCGTGGTGTAATTCTCGCGCAATTCATGCCCAGTTTACATCCTGACGGATGCCTCTGGAGCGATGCCGCGCACCTTCCTTGTTACGGTCTCACTATCAGCTCGCAACTGCAATGAAATCAATTAAGAGAGAACGCTTCGCCGAGGTAAACCCGTCTGACGTCGGGGTCATTCCCCAACTGTTCTGGTGTACCATCGCGGAAAATTCGCCCCTCATTAATGATGTAAGCGCGGTCCGTGACGGAAAGAGTCTCGCGAACATTATGGTCGGTAATCAGGATTCCGATGCCGCTTTCTTTAAGTCCGAAGATGATCTCCTGCAGATCGAGTACCGCAATCGGATCAATTCCCGAAAAGGGCTCGTCGAGCAAAATAAATGAAGGCTGGATGCAAAGGCAGCGGGCGATCTCCACTCGCCGGCGTTCGCCGCCTGAAAGCGCGTAACCAAGCGTGCGGCGTACATGCCCCAGATTGAGCTGTTCGATCAACTTTTCCGCACGCGAACGTCGCATCTCCGGCGAAACGGGCTGCACTTCGAGCACTGCGAGAATATTCTCCTCGACTGTAAGCTTGCGAAAAACGGAAGGCTCCTGCGGGAGATAACTGATGCCGTACTGGCGAGCGCGCAGATACATGGGCACCCGCGTAATGTCTTCGCCATCCGCGAGAATGGTGCCCGAATCCGGCGATACGAGGCCCACGATCATGTAGAAGCTGGTAGTCTTGCCGGCACCGTTCGGCCCAAGCAGACCGACCACCTCTCCGCGGTTGACCTCGATGCTCACTCCGCGCACAACTTGCCGCTTTTTGTATGATTTACCGATGTGATCGGTCGAAAGCTTCTGCATCCAGAATTAGTGCGGAGCGCGCGTCTCAGTAACGGCGCTCGACTGCCCCCCACTCACCACGACGCTATCATCCTGACTATCGAAAATCAATTTCGCGCCGCTGGTTACACCTTTCGCCACATCTTCGACGCGCGGCGGCTTTGCGGGCGATCCCGTCAATACATATCGACCATCGGAGGTTGTGTAGACGAGGCGGTCGCCCGTACCCTTGCGTCCAGGCTGCGCGAATACCACATTTCCGGTGGCGACAATGCGCTCAACTTGAGATTGGGCCTTTTGCGGGCGATGCTCACCGGCTTTGGCGGCGGGCGCGAGAAACACCTGTGCGTCATCGGCGTGAATCGTGCCGGAGGGGTCTTCCGCTCTGACTCTGCCGTGAAAGTCCGCGCGCCGCTGCGCGTCCGAGTACACAAGCGTGCGGCTCCTTACCTGCATAACGCTCTGTCGATGGCTTGTTCCATTCGACGAGGTGAGATTGGCGTCGACCTCTACGCCTGCGCTTCCAGGTGCGCCATGTGCGTTCAGCGTTTCCGGGGTTCGCGTCAGTTCAATCACCGGCGCAAGAATGGAATCATCTCCCTGCCAGATGCGAGCTTCGGTCGAGCCCGCGCCGTAGAAGAAGCTGGTGTCATTCGCATGCCGCAGGAGGGCGCGGTCCGCAGTGACGTGGACCGGGCCCTCGCCATTGAGCGTGGGTCCGGCGCTCTGCGAGGTGTAGGTGGCCTTTACGCCGCCCGACGCGGCTGCATCGCCGGAGTCGCGGTGGTAATCAATCACACCAGCGCTCATTTGCAACGCAGAACCTTGCTGGAGCCGCGGATTGCCCGTGAGGTGCAACTGCTGGTCTGCCGCATGAAACTCGGAGTGCTGCGCCCACGCAGTAAGTGTCGGAGGCGCAGGTGAGCCGGGCTTCTGCGCCGGTGTCTGCGTAAGCATAACGTTACCGTCCTGAATGGCGCTCTCGACTTGCGTTGCCTGGTTTCCAAGAACCTTTTTTCCATTTGCATTTACAGCAAACGTTACTTGCAGGGTATTGCCAGTGCTGGTGTTATTTGAGCCATCGTTACTGAGGCTGGAGAAGCGAGTGTTGCCCGTGCCGTCAAGTTGCTTCACGGATTTGCCGTCAGGCGTGAGCAGTGCGATCAGCTTGTCTCCACTGATATGAGTGGATTGCTGCTTTCCTTTCGATGGCGCCGTAACAAGAGATACCAAGGCATTGCCGGTAGCGATGGCCTTGCGTGCGACAGTCTTGTTTCGGCCTGATCCTTGGGCAAAGTCCATGTCCAGCGTTGCGGCCTGAATTCGCCGAGATGCGGAACCTCCGGGATCATTCGCCAGATGCGGAATGTTTTCCACAAAGTTCACTCCGCCTCGGAACTGCGAGTGCTGAACTGCGGAGTTGCTTCCGAAAGTCAGAGTTCCAGACTGAGCTGCACCGCGCATTTGCGCAGCCGGGTCGTCTGATACGAAGTTGATACCGCCCTCCAGATCAGCTCGCGTGGGCTGGCTCTGGTCGTTCAGTTCAGTCACGGAGCGCGGCGCGGTAACAACTGCACCGCTCGAAGTCACCAGGCGCACGTGGCCCTGAGCGTTGATCTGCTCCGCAGAGCCGTCATCGCGGAACGCAATGACAGCGCTATCCGCTGATCCCTTCTCGGAGCGGTAATCGGTGCTTGGATCAACCAAAAACGCCTGATTTGTATCGCGCTCCACGCGTGCGTGCGCCGCGTGGATGACTGCCGGACCTCCGCCGACGCTCGAATGCGTGGACAATTCAACGTCGCTGTCGAGGACCAGCACTCCAGTTTTGCTGTTGTAGTGTGCGCCAGTTGAGCTGCCCGAGGCATTGGGGAAGGCAAACTCCGTGTGCTGCGTGGTGTCGGCCTGTCCGGTCTTCTGGTCGAACACAAGGCCGCTTGTGGTCACGTGAATGGTGTTGGATGCTGTAGTTTTTTGTCCGCTCCCAAAGCCCTGCAAATCAATTGCGACCGCGCCTTGAGCCATAACAATCTGCTCCTTCGGGTCATAGCTGAAGTTCGCGCCGTAGATCTTGTCCGTGCGATTTGATCCCGGCGGCCCGTAGAGGGTTATCGCTACATCGTGCAGGGTGGCATCGCCGCCCTGCTTGTACTGGATGAGCTTTGAGGCGTGTAGCGTAAAGAGCGTGTGCCCCTTGCTCGACTGCGACAGGGTGTAGCCGTTTGCCGTCTGCTGGATGTTTGCCCCCAACCGCGCAGGCAGGTCCTTTTCAAACCGCCGAATGCGGTAATGCGCATAAATCAGGAATCCAATGAGCACGGCGATGAGCAGGCCCGCGAGAATCAGGATTCCCTGGCGCAATCTCGCAATGGTATGGGGCATGGGAATATTTTAGAGTGCGCCGTCGGCGGTCTAGTTCACGCTCTGCAGCCGCGCGATCAGCTTCTGCGCCAGGGTTTCGCCGGATTCCGACCATAAGAGCCGCGTAGAAATTCCAGCGTGCTGCTGCACGGCGTTGGTGAAGTCCACGAGCATCTGCACATTCTGTTTCACGTGCTCGGCGGCATCTTTATCGAGATTCACATCCTCCTGCAGGAATGGTGTGTCCGGACCAAAATCGATTCGAACCTGGCCGTTCTGCTCGTAGGCTCCTTCGTCGAATTCAGGGCCGTAGCCGATGATGCGAACAACACAAGGTTCTTTTTTCCAGACGGTATCCAGGCCCGCGCCGCCTTCGGGCACCCACAATTCCCAGACCAGTTCAAACTCATAGGCGAAGTCGTCGTGCAGCATCTCAAGCGTGGCGGGAATTGCCTGGCGAGGCTGCGAAGCCTCGTTGTCCGGCTCATGGTCCTCGTCATAAACGCGCTGATAGACGGGAGCCTCATTCCACGAAATTGGATAAGCTGCAGCGGCCTTCACGCGCGACGACCCCGCTACCGAACCGAAGATTTCCATCACCCGTTCCAAAGCTCCGGGCAACGCGATCAAGCGGAAGTTGGGATACCACAGGCTCAGATAAAGTTGATCGGCCATCGTCCTAATATTAGATGGTACTTGCCGTACGGGCATACTGCTTCGTTCAATGTTCGCGGAACCCGCACCTTGCTCGCTTTCCGTGGAGGCTACCCGCCGTTCTATACTTTCCCGTTACGCTTTGGGCATTTTGGCGTCTAACTCTATTCATTCCACTTTAAGGACAATGCACGATGAGAAAACCGTCCTCCCTGCTGGCGCTGGCGCTGGCAGCCGCTGTCTCTCTTCCTGCCCTGGCTGCGGATGATGCCAAAACCGCTACCCCTCTAGTTAATCCACCCGATTCGACGACTCAGGGGGTGCTAAACGCCGGCAGCGAGCACATTGACTACACTGCCGTGGCTGGCACCATCACGGTCGGCGCGACCGAGGACCAGGACGCCGAGATCGGTCCGGACGGAAAGCCACTTCCTGGCTCCCCCGCCTCGCTTGAAAAGGACCCAAAAGATGCTCTGCCCACTGCGAGCATGTTCTACGTCGCATACTTCAAGAAGGGCGCCGACTCTACAACTCGACCCATCACCTTCCTTTACAACGGCGGCCCGGGCAGCTCGACAGTTTGGCTGCATATGGGCGCGTTTGGACCGAAGCGCGTGGCTACTCCAGGCGATACCCACCTGCCCGCAGCTCCCTACAGGCTCCAGGACAATCCCTACAGCTTACTCGACGTATCTGACCTCGTGTTCATCGATGCGCCGGGAACCGGGTTCAGCCGACTCTACGGCAAGGATCCAACCAAGGCGTTTTTCGGCGTGGAGGAAGACGGACACGCATTCGCCCGGTTCATTGCCCGGTTCCTCGGCAAGTACAACCGTTGGAACTCGCCCAAGTACCTGTTCGGAGAGAGTTACGGGACGACTCGCTCCGCAGTGCTCTCGAACATCCTCGAAAACGAGAAGGACATAGACCTGAACGGCGTGATGCTGCTGTCGCAGATCTTCAACTTCAACTCGGACATCGACGGTGCACGGTATAACCCAGGTATTGATCTGCCCTACGAAACCGGGTTGCCTACCTATGCGGCTACGGCCTGGTACCACCACAAGCTCCCGAACCAGCCAGCGGAACTGCTGCCGTTCCTGAAGCAGGTGGAGACGTTCGCTATGGGCGACTATACGCACGCGCTGCAACAAGGCACCGACCTGTCACAGGCAGACAAACAAGCCGTCGCCGAGAAATTGCACGAGTACACGGGACTTCCGGTGGACTATCTTGTGAGAGCGGACCTTCGCGTAAGTGGTCCGGACTTCGAAAAGAACCTGCAACTGGGCGAGGAATTGAACACCGGGCGGCTCGACACGCGCTTCTCCGGACCGCCGCTAAATCCGCTCAGCGAGGGGTCTGAGTATGACCCTCAAAGCTCTGCAATATCTTCGGCTTACGTTGCATTATTTAACAATTACATAAGACAAGATCTGAAATACGGCAACGGCCTGACGTATAAGCCGGAAATCAACCCGGAGCCGTGGGATATGAAGTTCCACCAGAACGTCACTGAGGAATTGGCGACCGCGATGAAGACGAATCCCAAGCTGAAGGTGATGGTCAACGGCGGCTACTATGACCTGGCGACTCCGTTCTATGCAGCGGAGTATGAAGACAAGCACCTGCCGATTCCGGACAGCCTGGCAAAGAACATCCAATATGACTGGTACCAGTCGGGACACATGGTGTATGTCCGGGAGCAGTCGCTCGAAAAGCTGCACGCGAACGTCGTTGCGTTTATCGAGAGCACAGACAAGGGCAATATGTAGGAACTGGCCCCTCGCTACGGGAAGCCCGCGCAGATGGAAAATGCGCGGGCTTCTTACCTTTTAAGCGCTTGCGACACCGAGCATCTTGAGCAGTTTTGCGGTGGCCTCGGCGGCGTCGGTGGCGTGGAAGTCCGGTCCAAGCTGGAGTGCGGAGGCTTTGGGCGATGCCGCGCTCAGTTCTTTTGCGACGACATCCGGCGCAAGTTGCGGGGTTCCGGGACCGACGAGGATGTAATCTACCGGATCGATGCGCAGCAGGAGTTTAGCGTCGCGGAGGGAGCATACCGTTCTCACGTCGAATCCGTAGCGGGAAACCACGCCGCGTACGAACGCGCAAAGGTCGGCCGATGGATCAAAAACCAGCAGGCTCGGGCCGCATTTCGAGGCCGGATCCTGAACCGGACGCTCGATGAGAAACGATTGAATGGCCTCTTCTTCCGACCGGTAACTCCGCAGAGTTTCGGAGAGGTGGGTGATTTCGAGCAGGTGTGCCACAAAAGGCTGCGGAGAAGCAATGCGAATGGCGCCGCCGCGCTTGCTCAAGCGGCAGGTGTGGCGCATGAGCAGCCCAAGTCCCGAACTATCCATGCGGCTGAGTTCGCTCAGGTCCAGTACCACGTTCGCGAACTCCTGCTCGCCCTCGTCCAGGGCAGACTCAAGAACCAAACAATCGTGGCCCGCCATCAGCTTGCCCGCACATTCGATAATGAAGACTTTTCCGCAGAACCTCGACTTGAGCGTGAGTGACATGACGGTTCCCCTTTTGCTCCTCGAATCATTGTTGGTTCATCGTCGCCGGAGGGGGATTCGGCGTTTGATCTAGAAGCGTACACCAATTCGTCAGCCGAGGGCTGCTCTATTGCGGGCTTGACCACCCTCCGGGGGGTGGAACAAATTCGCCGATGGCGGCGGGACCCCAGGTTCCGGGCTGATAGACGAGCGGCTTGGGCTGGGCCTTGAGCAGGGGGTCGAGAATGCGCCAGGACTCCTCAACGTAGTCCTCGCGGGCGAACCAAGTCTGATTGCCCTGCATGGCGTCCTGCAGAAGTTCCTCGTACGGAAGAAGGTTTTCGGTGCCGCAGTCCTGATCGACGGTCAACTCAGTCATGCAGCCGAGCAGTCGGTCGCCAGGTTGTTTGACCGAGCCGCCGATGGCAGTTTCCGGAGTGGGGCTCATGCGGAAGCGGACGTAATTCTGCGGAGTAAGGTCTTCGGAGAAGACTGGCGGCGTCTGGCGGAACTTGGCGATGACTTCGGTAGCGGTGACGGGAAGCGATTTTCCTGCGCGGATGTAGAAAGGTACATCGCGCCAACGCCATGAGTTGATGTGCAGGCGCAGCATGGCGAAAGTTTCCACCTTCGAACCCGCCTTGACGCCCGGTTCATCAGCGTAGCCGGCAAACTGGCCGAGCACCACATCTTCCGCTTCAAGCGATTGCGTGCTGCGCAGGACTTTGACGCGCTCGTCGCGGATCGATTCCACATCGGGACACGGCGGCGGCTCCATGGCGATGTTGCTGACAAGCTGCATGAGGTGGTTCTGCACAACATCGCGCAGGGCGCCGACGCTGTCATAGAAGGCCCCGCGACCCTGAACACCGAAGTTCTCGGCCATGGTGATCTGCACGCTTTCGATGTATTGGCGGTTCCAGACCGGCTCAAGAAAAGAGTTGGCGAAGCGGAAAAATATGAGGTTCTGGACAGCGTTTTTGCCGAGGTAGTGATCGATGCGGTAGATGTCGCGTTCGTTGAAGACGCGATGGATGATCTGGTTGAGGGAGCGTGCGGTATCAAGATCATGGCCGAAGGGCTTTTCGACAACCACGCGCGCGCCCTCGGCATTGCCGGAAGTCTTGAGTTGCTCGATGACTTCTGCAAAGAGGCTGGGAGGAATGGCAAGGTAGTGCAGCGGATGTTTCGCACTGCCTAGTTCCTTGCGCACTTGGCAAAAGGTGGCGGCATCTGCATAGTCGCCGTCGACATAGCGCAGCTTGTCAAGCAGCAGGGGAAGCCCCACGGGATCGGCTCCGCCATGCTTCTCCACACTATCTTTGGCGCGGGCTTTGAGCTGGTCGAGAGTCCATCCGGCCTTGGCGACGCCGATCACAGGACCGTTCAATCTGCCGCGCTTGGCCAGACGTTGGAGCGATGGAAAAATCTGTTTGTAGGCAAGATCGCCGGTTGCGCCGAAGAAGACGAGAGCGTCAGATTGTGGCTCGGACTGGGGCTCGGGCCGGGGCTTATCCATAGGGAAGATTGTACGAGATGAAGCGCCGACCCCGGATTGACCTGCAGGCCGGCGCGGAATGGAGCGGGTCGCAGTCTCTCTGCGCGCCCGCTCCAAAGTTTGTCCTGCACCTTTAGTAGCTGGTACTCGAGCCCAACGAGGGAGCAATGCGGATCGGAGAGCCGTTGACGGTCGAGCAGCTTGCACCGCCCGGGCCGGATGGACATCCCCAGTAGTTCTCGGTGGCATCGACGGAGCCAGAGCACGCCTTCGCCTTGTCGAAGGCGCATATGTTCGCAACTCCGATTTTTCCACCGAGCAGGTTGTTTAAGTGGGCATCGACCTCTGCAGGAGTGTTGACGGCAATGTCCACGTCTTCGTTGGTGATGGTGTTGCTTGCGATGGTGGTGTCGAGGACGGGCGAGCCGCCGCCGCCGCTGTTGATGTTGATGCCAACGGTGCCAGGCGTTGCTGTGTCGTTACTGTCCGCTCCGTTGCCGGAAATCCAGTTACCGATGATGCTGTTTCCGCTCAGGTTATCCGCGGGCAATCCAAAGCTCGGGCCAACGTGAGTATGGAGAGCGACTCCGGCGATTCCGTTGCCGACCAGCTTATTGCCAGCCGCCACATTGCCAGTGACGCGACCCTGGCCCATTCCATCGCTGAAAAAGCCCACCCCGGCTCCCCCGACCTGCACGCCATTATTCTCCGACGTATTCCCGACAATGGTGTTGTTGTCGACACCCCAATGTGGCGCATATGGAGCGGTGATGTGACCTGCTGGCGGATGCGAGGCCAGAACGATGCCGCACTCCAGCGGATTGTTGACCACAGTGTTCTCAATGATCGAGTTGTTATGGGTCTCGCCTGTTTCATCGCTGAGGAGGAGGCCATCAGCGTTTCCTGAGATGAAGTTGTTGGAGATGGTCGAGTCTGCGGTTCCGATCAAATGAATCGCACCGCCGCAGTCCCCAGTTTCGTCATTCTCATAAACGCCATCGCCAGGCTGATTCGGGCAGCCGGTGGCTGCACCGGTGAAGCTGAGACCCTGCGAGGCGTCATTATCCACGACGCTATTGTTGCGGATCGTGACGTCCCAGGCACTTACGACCAGAATGCCTTCGAACTGTGCGTTCTTCACGGTAAATCCGACGATGGAGACATTCTGAAGACCCTGATGATCGTAGCCATCGACGAATATTCCATGGGCGAGGCCGGTGGCGTTGATCACGGATTGTCCCGAGCCGGCCCCCATGAGAGCTACGGGCTGCCAGATTGTAATCATTTGGGTGTATGTGCCCGCGGCGACCTGAATGACATCGTTAGCAGCTGCCGCATTGACCGCGCCTTGGATCGTCTTAAAACAGCCGCCCGAACCGGAGGTGTTCACACACAATGTTTTCGCGAATGCCGGCGACGAGAGCATTGTGACGAGAAGAAATAGGACAACGGCAGGAAAGATCCTCACAGGTATTCGCATGATGTTGCTCCTTTGGCCGCAAGGGCACCCGGATCTCCGTCTTGACCCTGCCGTTACACCGTGGAGGACGGCTTATGCTGGATTTCCTACTTGTACGGGGGAGCCTTTGCAGGCGAGTTGGATTATATTTCCGCTGGCCGAGGCGTGGCTTCATTAAAAAAGCGCATTTCCATAAGGCAAAAACGAATCTAGTAGACTCGAATTCAGAATGATTTGGCGCTTCGTTTCTCTTCTGGTTACCCTTCCGATAGTTGGCATGGCGGTGTTCCCGAGCGGTCTGGCGCACGGCCAGAGCACACGGTTGTGGTCCCAATCAAACTACGCGGAGTTGGAACGCGGGAAGCCGAATGGCGTGGCCATTACAAGCGATGGACAACTGGTCGCGGGCCCTTCGAGCGCTTTGATCGCAACCACCCCATCCACCTATGTATGGGCGGTCTCAGCGGACAAAACAGGAAATGCGTACCTGGCGACCGGCGGTCCGGCGACGGTGTTGCGGGTATCGCCGGATGGAAAAGCAACGAAGATGTTTTCGTCGCACGACTTGAACGTGCAAACGGTGCGCGTGGGGCCAAATGGCGCCATCTATGCGGCTACGCTGCCTTCAGGCAAGGTATACCGGCTGGACCCGAGCGCCTCAGGGTTGACGGAAGACACCGCTAGCGTGGCGTTTGATCCGACAGCAACGGAAGAGAAACCGAAATATGTTTGGGACCTTGCGTTTGATTCTGAAGGGCGGCTCTACATTGCGACGGGCGGGGCCGAAGGTGGGACTTCGGGAATTTATCGCGTGAACGTGAAGGCGCCCGGCAAGCCGGAGCTTTTCTTCAAGAGCGATGAGCAACATGTCCGCACGATGGCATTTGATTCGACCGGCGACTTGATCGCTGGATCCGATGGGTCTGGTCTGGTGTACCGCATCGACAAGAGCGGCAAGGGATATGTAGTTTTCGACGCGACGAAGAGCGAGATTACCTCCATCGCTGTAGGCCCGAATGGAACGATATACGCGGCCGCGGTGGGCGAGAAGGGACGCAACACCCTGCCTCCGCTACCAGTGACGGGCACCGCTACGGTGACAATTAAGGTAGTACAGCCGGGGTCAGTGAACGCGCTGAGTGGAAACACCGTGATCCCTGATGGGTCGGAGATTGACGAAATTGCGCCGAATGGCACACCGCGCAAATTGTGGGAAGACCACGACGATGTAGTGTATGCGCTGCGATGGACTCCACATGGATTGCTCGCTGCGACCGGAAACCGCGGGCGCATTTACCGTATCAACGAGGACGGCTCCTATGCTGACATTGCGCATCTTGAGGGCGCACAGGCCACTGGCTTTGCCGATAGTGCTCGCGGGACGTTTGTGAGCACTGCGAATTCCGGCAAGCTGTATCTGCTGAGCCACGGAGACGCGCCGCAAGGCACATATCTAAGTGATGCTTTCGATGCGGGAGTGTTTTCGCAGTGGGGACGCGCCGAGGTAAATTCGGTTGGCGGCGCCGACAGCTTTGACCTGTTTGCGCGGACGGGAAACATTAATAATCCCGAGCGAGCGTGGAGCGACTGGAAGAAGGTAACCCCAAACGTGGGATCGATAGGGCTGGCGGCGCGCTTTGTGCAGTGGAAGGCGGTGTTGCGGCCCGGAGCAGCGATTGATTCCGTGGGGATTGATTACCTGCCGGTAAATGTGGCTCCGGTTGTGGATGAGGTGATGGTTGAGTCGGGCGCGCGCGTCAATGCGGCTCCGATGGAAGCGACGCCGCAGCAGGTGGCCATCAACTTCCCCGCCCCGCGCAATCCGACGGGGATCACTTTCGCGGCGGAGCCAGGGCGCGAGCCACTGGTGGGGCTGCGAGACAGGTCTGCGGTGACGGTGCGGTGGATTGCGCACGACGAGAACGGCGACAGGCTTGAGTACTCCGTCTACTATCGCGGCGAAGGCGAGCACAACTGGCAGTTGTTGAAGAAGAATGTCAGGCAAACATTTTTGAGCTTTGACGCGCAATTGCTGCCGGACGGGCATTACCGCCTGAAGGTGGTAGCCAGCGATGCGTTGTCGCATGATCCGGGGCAAGGGCTGACGGGCGAGAAAGTGAGCCCAGGGTTCTTGATTGATACGACACCGCCGGTAGTGAGCGGCATGTCGGCGCAGCTTGTGAACAAGAAAGTTCACGTGGCGTTTACGGCGACGGATACGACGAGTCCGATTTCGCATGCGGAGTATTCGGTGGACGCGGGGCCGTGGCAGTACGTTGCGCCGGTTGGGAATATTTCCGACTCGCTGACGGAGAAGTTCGATTTTGATGCTCCTTTGAAGCCGCGGCAGGAAGGCGCTCCAGTTCCGACGGATCCGCAAGAGCATGTGATTACAGTGCGAGTATATGACCGGCCGGGCAATGTGATTGCGGCAAAAGCCCTGGTGCGGTGAGTGAAGAGCGCTCTGCTTTTTTTCTTATATGCGTTTTGAATTTTTTGTCGCCGCGCGATATTTGAGGGCCAAGCGCCGCCAGGCGCTAGTGGGCGCGATCACGCTCATTTCGGTGATCGGAGTAGCGGTTGGCGTGGCCGCGCTGATTATTGCGCTTGCCATTACCAGCGGCATGCGGCGCGATCTGCAAAACCGGTTGCTCGCCTCCACGGCACATGTGCAACTCATGCGCACGATGAACGATGGCATCAAGAACTGGCGCCCGCTGCTGGAGCGGCTGAAGAAGGTTCCGCATGTGACGGCGGCTGCGCCGGCACTTGACGAACCAGTGCTCATATCACGCGGTACGCTCGACAATGGAGCCTTGCTGGAAGGCATTGTGCCAAGTGAACAGAAGACCGTCAGCCATCTGTTCGACCATCTCACTTCGGGTTCGGCTGCACCGCTATCCGAGCCGGAGAGTTCCGATACAGCCAGCGCTGCCGTTCCACCCATCGTTGTCGGCTATGACCTGGCCAACACAATGGACGCAAAGGTGGGATCAACGGTGATGGTCATCAGTCCGCAGGGCGAGCTGACTCCGTATGGCCTGGTGCCGAAATACCAGCCCTTCCGCATTGTGGGCGTTTTCCATTCCGGGTTCTATCAGTACGACTCAGGATTTGGATTTATCCGACTCAAGGATGCGCAGCGGCTCTTCGACGAGCCCGACATCATCTCGATCATCTCTTTCAAGGTCGATGATCTGAATCACGCAGATCGCATTGGCAAGGCGATTGAAGCGGCGGCAGGACCTGGATTCCAAACGACAAATTGGATGGTGCAGAATCAGGAGTTATTTCACGCGCTGAATCTGGAGCAGGTGGTCACGTTTATTGTGATCGGGCTCATAGTGTGCGTGGCGGCTCTGAATATTCTGATCGCGCTCACGATGATGGTGATGGAAAAAACGAAGGATATTGCCGTGCTGATGTCGTTGGGCGTGCAACCGGGACAGGTGCGGCGGATTTTTTTGATGCAAGGTTTCCTGATCAGCCTGGTGGGAACGGTGCTGGGGCTGATCGTTGGTTACGCGTTGTCATGGGCAGGCGCGCATTATCGGTTCCCTCTCTCAGCAGAAATTTATTCGATCGATTATCTTCCGTTCGCGCCGCGCATCATACATGGCGTGATTGTGGCAGCTGCATCGTTAGGAGTTTCGCTGATGGCAACGCTTTATCCGTCGCGCTCGGCGGCGCGGGTGTTGCCGGCGGAGGCCCTGCGATATGAATAAAAAGCAGATTTTTACCCCGACTCGCAGGCATTGGGGGGGCTGGATTCGTACTGCGCTGGTGCTGCTTGTGGCGGCAACGCTTGGGGTTCGAACAGCGGGCGCGTATTCAGTGCTTACGCACGAGCAGATCATCGACCTGGCATGGAAGGATGGAATTCGGCCAGTCCTGCTGAGTCGGTATCCAAACGCCACTCCCGCGCAGTTGAAGGAAGCGCATGCCTACGCTTATGGCGGGTGCGTGATTCAGGACGAGGGTTATTACCCATTCGGGCACCAATTTTTCAGCGATCTAACGCACTATGTGCGAACGGGCGCATTCGTTGCGAACCTGATCCGTGACGCGCGCAACATTGATGAGTTGGCGTTCGCGCTCGGGGCGCTCTCGCATTACGTGAGCGATGGCATTGGTCATCACGACGCGGTGAACCCTTCGACGGCGATCGAGTTTCCTAACCTGAAGGCGAAGTATGGGCCGATAGTTACTTATGATCAGAGTCCACATGGGCATGTAAGGACGGAGTTCGCCTTTGACATCGATCAGCTAAGCAAGAGACGCATCGCGCCATCGGCCTATTGGAATTACGTAGGCCTGAAGGTGCCGATTCGGCTGTTGGAACAGGCCTTTTACGAAACCTATGGGCTAAAGCTGGGCACCATGGTGTTGAATCAGACCGCGGCGGTGCAGACATATCGTTGGGCGGTGCGCAGCTTTCTACCGAGGATCGCTTACGCGGAAGTGGTGTTGCACAGGAAAAGCTTCCCGGCGGATACTCCGGGGACGCAATTCGATTTGTATCAGCAACGGCTGGCGCAGGCGGACTTTAACAATGGCTGGGAGCATTTCCGGAAGAAGGCTGGCTTTCGCACATATCTGGTGGCTGGGATAATTTTTATATTGCCGAAGATTGGGCCGCTGTCCGATCTGGCGATTCGCGGCCCGAAGCCGCAGACCGAAGAACGGTATGTCGAGAGCGTGAACCGAACCGTCACGCGTTACGAACAATTACTGGCAGCGCTGGCGGCGCATCCGAAGATGTCTCCGTGGACAGCGATGAACATCGATAATCTCGACCTCGATACGGGCATGGAAGCAGTTCCGGGCACGTATCGGCTAATGGATAATACTTACGCGAAACTGCTGGACAGGATTGTGTACGTTCGGCAGCCGATCCCGGAGAGAATCAAGCACGATCTGCTGGCGTATTACGCCAACCCGAAGGCGCCTATCGCGACGAAGAAAAATAAGCGCGCATGGCAAAAGGTGCAGCGGGAGTTGACGGTGTTGGAGTCGATGCCGGTGGTCCCGGACCGGGATCCGCCCCCGAGCCTGGTGTATGGCGATTAGGGCTAACCGCCCCGCTATTTCCTGCTCAATAATCCTTTATTAGGCCTGCCTAGCGGACATGAAGCCTACCCTTATGCTCGCGCGCTGCTGGAATCGTCCAAGGTTCTCTCGCCAGCCCAATCGGCTCCCCATTGCGTCAAATTGGACAGGTGCCGCCGGGCTACGGAATCTTTGCTTCCATTCAGGTGAATATGGTGTTACAGGTAGGTATGGAATCGTTTTCGCCTGAATCGCTCGCGCCAAACCCGACCGCCCTGGGCGGCTTGAATCGTGCGGAGGCCGGCGAACATCCAATCCTCATCAAAGTCAGCAATCTGCGCAAGGAGTACGCCACCGGAAGGGGGCGGCTTGTGCTGTTTGACGGCCTGAGCTTCGACGTGGCCGAGGGCGAAATGCTGGCCATTGTGGGCGAATCGGGTGCGGGAAAAAGCACACTTTTGCACATTCTGGGCGCTCTTGATAGCCCTTCAAGCGGTGACGTATACTGCGCGTCAATCAACTTGAGAAATCTGTCGAGCAAAGGGGCCGCTGACTTTCGCAATCGCGAGGTGGGCTACGTGTGGCAGTTCCATTACCTGCTGCCGGAGTTCACAGCCGCGGAAAACGTCGCCATGCCGCTTTTGGCTCGGGGAGAAAGAAAGGCAAATGCCCTGAAGAGGGCTGTCGAGTGGCTGGCAGAGGTGGAACTGGCCGACCGGGCTGAGCATCGTGCGGGAGAGCTCTCCGGAGGGGAGCAGCAAAGGGTTTCACTGGCGCGCGCTCTGGTGACCGGGCCGAAAGTCCTGCTGGCGGACGAGCCCACGGGCGACCTTGACAGCCGAACCTCGGGGGTGGTGTTTGATCTGGTGGAACGACTCCACCGTACTCATCATCTAACTTCAGTGATCGTGACGCACAACATGGTGCTGGCGGAGCGATGCAACAGAGTATTGCGGCTTGAAAAGGGCCGCTTGCAGGAGGTTCCTCCGCAGGTTGCTTAGGCGGATTGCAGTTGATCCATTGTGGGATTGGGTGCGGAAGGGGCATCCAGCCTTGGGGCCGTTCCAAAATTGGCTCGTGATTTAAGGCCGGAGCGGCGATACGGACGAGGGCGCTGAACATTTTCGATACCTGGCGGAACAACCCGGCAGGACCGATGGGGTCAGAGCTTTTTAGAGGGATTATGTTCGAACGTTATACGGAAAAGGCACGGCGCGTCATCTTCTTCGCCCGGTATGAGGCCAGCCAGTTCGGCTCGCCTTACATCGAGACGGAACACCTGCTGCTTGGCCTCCTGCGCGAGGACAAGGCGCTGACTAACCGCTTTCTTCGGTCACATGCATCCGTCGAATCTATTCGTAAGCAGATTGAAGGACATACCACCATCCGAGAGAAGGTTTCGACTTCAGTCGATTTGCCACTCTCCAATGAATGCAAGCGCGTTTTAGCCTATGCAGCTGAGGAAGCCGAGCGGCTGTCGCACAAACATATTGGAACCGAACACCTGCTGCTTGGCCTGCTGCGCGAAGAGAAATGCTTTGCCGCGGAAATTCTGCATGAGCGCGGGTTGAAGCTTGCAGCGATCCGCGAAGAATTGTCGCGCACCACGCAGGAGAAGGCTCCGCAGCAACAGAGGAATCGCGAGTCGAGCTTGCTGGCCGAGTTTTCACGCGACCTGACGCAGGCCGCGCTGGACAACCAGCTTGATCCTCTGGTTGGGCGCGATGCTGAACTGGAGCGCGTGGTACAGATCCTTTGCCGGCGCACCAAGAACAATCCCGTGCTCATCGGCGAGCCGGGCGTGGGCAAAACAGCCATCGTCGAGGGGCTCGCGCAGCGCATCGCCGACGGCGACGTGCCAAGCTTCCTTGCGGAAAAGAAGGTGCTAGCGCTGGATCTCTCGCTGATTGTCGCGGGAACAAAATATCGCGGCCAGTTTGAGGAACGGCTGAAGACCATTATGAAAGAGCTGATGGAGAATCAGAACTCCATCGTGTTCATTGACGAACTGCACACACTGGTCGGAGCGGGTTCAGCGGAAGGATCGCTTGACGCAGCCAATATCCTTAAGCCGGCGCTTTCACGTGGCGAGGTTCAGTGCATCGGCGCCACTACGCCGGGTGAGTACCGCAAATCCATTGAGAAGGACCGATCTCTCGAGCGGCGCTTCCAGGCCGTAAAGGTGCCTCCACCGAGCGAAGAAGACGCGGTGAAGATCATCATGGGCATCAAGGACCGCTATGAGAAGTTCCACGCGGTCAGCTACACGGATGACTCGATCAACTTTGCCGTCGCGCACTCCAACCGCTACATTCCCGACCGCTTTTTGCCGGACAAGGCGATTGACCTGATCGACGAAGCTGGCGCCAGGGTGAAATTGCGGCAGACTTCCCTGCCCGACGAGATCACTGAGGTGCAGAAGCGGATTAAGTTCATCGTGCATCGCATGGAAAACGCCATTGCGAACCACGAGTTCGAGAAAGCTCGCTTTTACTCCGATGAGGAGCGCAAGGAACGCGAGAACCTGCGCGGACTGCGCGATAAATATCATCTCGATGACTCGACGGCTGGCATTGTGGGCCGCGAGGACATTGAGGACGTGGTAAGCCGCTGGACTGGCGTTCCGATCACTTCCATCAAGGAAGAGGAAACACAGAAGCTGCTTCGGGTTGAAGAGGAGCTGCACAAGCGCGTGATCTCGCAGGACAAGGCGATTTCCGCGCTGGCAAGGGCCATTCGCCGCTCACGCGCAGGGTTGAAGTCTCCGAACCGCCCCATCGGATCGTTCCTGTTCCTGGGCCCGACGGGCGTCGGCAAAACGGAAATGGCGCGCACGCTGGCGCAGTTCCTGTTTGGATCAGAGAAGGCGCTGATCCGGTTCGATATGTCGGAGTTCATGGAGAAACACTCGGTTTCCAAGCTCATTGGCTCGCCTCCGGGCTATGTTGGCTACGAGGAGGGCGGGCAGTTAACTGAGCGTGTGAAGCGGTCACCCTACTCCGTGGTGTTGCTGGATGAAATCGAAAAGGCCCACCCGGATGTCTTCAACATCCTGCTGCAAGTGTTTGAAGACGGTCAGTTGACTGATGGACTGGGCAACACGGTGGACTTCAAGAACACTATCATCATCATGACCTCGAACATCGGTGCGCGGCACCTCCAGCGCAAGCAGGGACTGGGCTTCCAGAGCGACCGCGAAGACCTGGTGATGGATAAGATCGAAGACCTGGTTAAGGGTGAGGTAAAGCGCACCTTCAACCCGGAATTCCTCAACCGTATTGACGAGATCATTCTGTTCCAGTCGCTTACGGATGCGGACCTCATTCAGATCATCGAGTTGCTGATCTCGCAGCTCAACGCAAACCTTGTGGCGAAGGCAATCACTATCTCGGTAACGCACGACGCCAAGAAGTGGATTCTGGACAAAACCATGACCGACCGCAGCTATGGCGCGCGTCCATTGCGCCGTGCGCTGCAACGGTACGTGGAGGATCCGCTTTCGGAAGCTCTGATTGCCGGCGGAATTACGGAGCGTCCGGCGTTCCTTGAGGTGTACCTCGAGAACAACCAGCTCTTCTACCGGCCTGTGGGACAGGAAGGTGAAGAGAAGGTCGAGGGCGTGTTGCTCTACAGCTAATCCTGAAACAACAAAGCCCTGCCTGAACCAGGCAGGGCTTTTCTTTTTCTGAAGAATCCGAAATCAGATGGGGACGACTTTACGAGCCGCGGTATATACGGACGATGCGGTATCGGCGACGTTCTCGGCAACTTCCTTTCCACGCTTCACGTATTTCTCAGCTTGACCGGCGACAGTTCCCGCTGTGTCCTTGATGTATTCATTTGCATCTTCCCATCCTCGGCGGATTTGGCGGCGGGTTCGTGCTCCGGACTGCGGCGCATAGATGAGGGCCACGGCCGCGCCTGCGGCGACCCCGATGGAAAAGGCGATCCAGATTTTGGCAGCGCTCATGAAAAGCTCCTTATCTTTTGTGTGATGCGACTGGTGCGAAATCGGTCACCGGAGTTATGAGAAGTCACTAGCGAAATCTGGCGTCTGAGACTGCCCCAGGATGGGTGCAGACCGTGCGAAGGCGCACCATTATTGGGTAAGAGGGGTCCCGGAAGGTGAAATACACAGGGTTATTCACAAAACTGTTGAAAAACCTCTCTGAAAAAGCTGTTGCCGGAATCCCGAATTCTGTGAGAGTCTGTTCCATTTGCTAAACGATTGTGAGCACTCTCACGATCCGGAGCCGCATCAAAAAACATGCGATACAATCGGCATTGATCCTCTCTGAAGTAATCCCATCCATGGACAGAATCAAATCAGCGGAGTCCGCCAGAATCGCGGGCAAAAAAGGCTTCTCGCTCATAACTGATGAAAAATTCAAGGAGCTTTACGCACTGCTGCTGCAATGCGAAATGCTCGATGAACGACTGCTCTACGGATCAACCTGCGAGCGCTGGCCGGGGCGCGAAGCGACGACGGCGGGCGTTGCCGCGTGCCTTCGTGGTGGAGATTCCATAACGCCAACGACGCGTGGCGTGCTGGCCAGGTATCTGCAGCATGGCGCGATCAATCTGCAGGCAAGTGGTGCAGGCCGTCCCATCGAAGACCTGGCAACTGCCTCGGGAGACGCGTTGCGACAAAAGCTGGAAAAGCGGGGCAACGTGGCCGTGGTCTATACGTCAATGAGTATTCCGGAGCGTGCCAGCGAAATTTTCGCGGTTGCTGCCGAGTTGGAGCTGCCGGTGGTCTATGTCATCGACGGCGGATTTCCACCCGAGGAGAGTCGCGGAGCCATTCCACCAGTGATTCGAGTTGACGGCGCGGATGCAGTTGCGGTCTACCGCGTCGCATATGAGTCGATCCACCGAGCACGCGAAGGCGGCGGACCAACTATCATTGAATGCACAGCATGGCCTCTGGAAGATGAAGCGGCAGATCCGCTGGTGAAGCTGGAGCAATACCTCACCGGGAAAAGACTGTTTCGCAAAGACTGGAAGAAGCGGCTGGAGCAGCGTTACCGCAATACGATTGCGGCTGCAATAGCGGCGGCAGAACGCAGCTGATGGATGAGGCGCCGGCTCTGGCTGTTTCCGTGTACACCCGCGAAAGAAATACGATAGCCTGAAGCGAGTACGCTTATGAATCAACCCTCGCCGGGCGACTGTTTGAACTCGGCACCAACCCTTCTGCTGTTGAGGTGTAAGTGAGAACTCTCCCGTCTGTACTTTGTCTGATTGCGTTGGTAGCTGGTATACCCGGAGCCGTGGCGCAGTCCGGCAATGGAAGCCAGCCCATCCCGTCAAATTACCGTCCCGCATCACCCATTGTGTACACAGGTTCGCTGGGCTCTACTTATGTTCCTATGGACAGCTGGGTCTATCCTGCGCTGGACAGGCTGCACAGCATGGGCTATCTCGACACAGCATTTATGGGCATGCGCCCGTGGACACGGCTCAGCATTGTTCACATGCTGCAGGAAACAGCTGACAAGATCGACGACAATCCGGACGATACCCAGGCGAGAGAAATTTATCTGGCGCTGATGGACGAGTTCCAGAGCGATGAGGATGCGCTGAACACGCAACGCTCGACCAGCGCGAGCCTCGATAGCGTGTACAGCGTTCTGCGCGGCATTACAGACACGCCGCTGAATGACAGCTTCCACCTCGGCCAGACCATTGTGAATGACTATGGCCGGCCCTACCAGGAAGGTTTCAACAATTACACCGGGTTCAGCGGACGAGCCGAAGCTGGTCGGTTCACACTGTACCTGCGCGGCGAATACCAGCACGCGCCTAGCGCGGCCGGCTATACCCTGCCCATGTCCATGGATATCTCGCAGAACATCGACTTCATCCCCTTTGCGACGAATCCTGTGCAGGCCATCATTCCCATGGGGCCGATTGCGTCGGCCAATAATTTCCGCTTGATGGAAGCGACGATCTCCTATCACCTGCTGGGCCACGAAATCTCGTTTGGCAAGAGTGACCAATGGCTCGGCCCAGGGTTGGGTGGCAGCATGGCGTGGAGCACAAACGCGCAGGCACCGTACGCCTTCGAGATCAACCGCGTGGAGCCGCTGCGGGTTCCGCTGCTGTCGCGTCTCACCGGGCCTTTTCGATATGAATTTTTTGTTGGCAGCCTGAAGGGCCACACCATGCCGAACAGCCCCTGGGTTCACATGGAAAAGATAAGCCTCAAACCTACGCGCAACCTGGAGTTCGGATTTGAGCGCACCGTCGTTTGGGGCGGACATGGCCATGGATGCCTTAGCAGCAGCGGTGTGATCGTCACCTGCACTGAACCGATTACGCTGCATACATTCCTCAAGAGCTTTTTCAGCTTCCAGAACGTGAATGCGTCCGAGAAGTATTCCCGTCTCGACCCGGGCGCGCGATTCGGCAGCTTCGACTTTGATTACCGGCTACCCTTCCTGCGCAACTGGGTCACGCTCTACGCAGACTCGGAAGCGCATGATGATGTCAGCCCGGCCAGCGCGCCTCGCCGCTCCGCATGGCGTCCGGGTGTTTATATCTCGCGCTTCCCCGGCCTGCAACACCTGGATCTACGGGTAGAGGGGGTGGAGACGAGTCCGGTGAGTAACGGCGGCGCGTATGGAAATTTCCTCTTCAACGAGACGGAGCAGAGGCAGGGCACGACGAACCAGGGATTTCTGTTTACCGATGCGATTGGACGCGACGCGAAGGGCGGACAGAGCTGGCTGACCTATCATCTTTCACCGCGAGAGGATGCGCAGTTCTCCTACCGCTATGTAAAGGTGGACCAGAAATTCATCCCGTCCGGCACAACCCAGAACGATTATCAATTCGCGGTGCGAAAGCGCTTTATGACAGACTTTGAAGCTCGCGGATGGGTGCAGTATGAGCGGTGGGTTGCACCGTTCTATAAGCCTGGGGTGCAGCACGACACTACCGTCCAGGCGCAGATCACCTGGTTCCCAAAATTGCAAAAGTGATTCCGCTAATATGAAAAGCCCTCATCACTGGATGAGGGCTTTTCCGTTTGTGCGATTACTACTTAATCCGGACGCGCAGATCGCCACCCGACATTTGCCCGGGCTGGTCGAGGCCCAGCAACGCCAGCACCGTCGGCGAAATGTCGCGCAGCGAGCCGTCAGGTCGCAGGCGGAAATTCTTCGCATCTTCGTGCACGTAAATAAACGGCACCGGATTCGTGGTGTGCGCTGTGTGCGGGCCACCGGAAACCGGATCAATCATCATTTCCGCGTTGCCGTGGTCGGCGGTCACCAGCATTGATCCGCCATGCTGCCGAATCGCCTGGTAGATGCGACCGAGGCAGGCATCCACCGTTTCGACTCCCTTGATCGTGGGAGCAAGTTGTCCCGAGTGGCCGACCATGTCCGCATTGGCGAAGTTGACCACGAGCACGTCGAACGCCGTGTCTTCCACCGCTTTCACCACAGCATCCGCGATTCCGGCTGCGGACATCTCCGGGGCAAGGTCGTAGGTGGCGACCTTTTGTGATGGAACAAGCAGGCGGTCTTCGCCGGGAAATGGGGTTTCAATTCCACCGTTGAAGAAGTATGTGACGTGCGCATACTTTTCAGTCTCGGCCACGCGGAGATTGCGCAGATTGGCCTGCGCCAGCATGTTGGCCAGCAGGTTCTCCATCGACTCCGGGAGAATGATCATGGGCAGAGTGAAGAGCTTGTCGTACTGCGTCATGCAGACGTAGTGCAGGTCCTTTGGAACTTCACTGCGTGGGATAGTGCGATCGAGATCTTCGGCGCCGGGAAGTTCGCGGCCATCCTGCTTGGTGAGTCCGCTGTTGCGCCCAAGTGCGCGTGTGATCTGGCGAGCACGGTCGGCGCGGTAGTTGAACATGATGCAGACATCGCCGTCGCGGATTACTCCGTTTGGATGCCCATGCGCGTCCGTGACGACGAACGGCACGATGAATTCGTCCGTGACACCATTGTTGTAAGACTCCTTCACGCGGGCGACAGGGTCGGCATAAGCGCCGCCCTCACCGTGGCCCTTCACTATCGCGTCAACCGCGAGCTTTTCCCGCTCCCAGCGGCGGTCGCGATCCATGGCATAGTAGCGTCCGGAGACAGACGCGATTTTGCCAACGCGGTACTCGCGCATCTTCTGTTCGAGCGCGGCCAAATAGCCCGCGCCTGAGGTGGGCAACGTGTCGCGGCCATCCATAAAGGCGTGGACAGACACACGCTCGAGCCCCTGCTGCTTCGCTGCCTTTAATAGCGCATACAAGTGGTTCTGGTGGGAGTGGACGCCGCCATCGGAGAGCAGCCCGAACAGATGAAGCTGGCGACCGCCCTCGGCAGCGCGCTTGAGAGCCTCGACGATGGTCGGATGCTGAAAGAACTCCCCATTGGCGATCAGGGCGTCGATGCGCGTGATGTCCATGCGGACGACACGGCCGGCGCCGATATTCAGATGGCCGACTTCGCTGTTGCCCATCTGGCCATCGGGCAGGCCGACGAAATGATCTGAGGCGTGCAGCAGCGTGTTGGGGAACTCTGCGAGCAGCTTGTCATATGTGGGCTTGCGCGCTAGAGCTATGGCGTTGTTTTCAACCTGGGGGCGGTATCCCCATCCGTCGAGGATGGTTAGGACGATGGGCTTGTTACGAACTGGCACCTGTTCTCCTGTCACGATTTAGTTTGGCTCTGTGATGGTTGGGGTATCGGGTTGCTGTTGTCGATATTTAGCGGCCGCCGCCGTAATTTCATCCCGGTGCCTGGCCATGACTCCGCGGACGACCTGCTGAGCCTGTTGAGTCGCACTGACCTGGACCTCCTGAGCCATCAATGGCAAAGCGCGAACCAGGCGTCTGCCGACCGGCGTCTTGTAGAAAGCGATGACCTGGGAAGCGTCCTCAGTCGAAATGTGCTTCTGATATACCTTCACGGCTATCTGTTCGACATCCATTTTGGCGAAACTCGTTTCAAGATCATCAACGACGTCCTTTGGCATGTAAGGTGGAAACGCCTTCTGAAAGTACGACATCGTGTTGTGGATCATCTGGTCTTTGAGGCGGTTTGCCCCAGTGAGCACCAGCAGCTCGTGAACCTGCCCCACAGTAATCGGATGCATGGGCGGCTGGTCCATAGTTGCCGGCGTTGACTGTGCCGGAATTGTGTTTGTGGAAGTCGTCTGCTGCGCAAAGCCGGGCGCAGCAAGCAGAATGGTGGTTACAAGAAGCGGCACAACGCGCATGGGAGCGCCTCCTTGATAGAAAACGTGGGGGCCCAGGATGCTCGGCCCCGCGCCCTCCAATATACCCACTACTCGCCGTAGTTGACTGATTCCAGCCCGAGGAACTCCGCGGCCTGGCCCAGCTCTTCTTCGATTCGCAGCAACTGGTTGTACTTTGCAATGCGGTCGGTGCGCGAGGCGGAACCTGTCTTGATTTGTCCTGCGTTAGTGGCGACCGCAAGATCCGCGATGAAGGTATCCTCGGTCTCGCCGCTGCGGTGCGAAATGATGGACGTATAACCAAAACGGCGGCCCAGCTCAATCGCCTCCAGCGTCTCGCTGATGGTGCCGATCTGGTTGACCTTAATGAGGATCGAGTTGGCCACGCCCTCTTCAATGCCACGTTGCAGGCGTTCGGTATTGGTCACGAAAAGATCGTCACCCACAAGCTGGATGTTGCGCCCGACGAGCTCGGTGAGGTACTTCCATCCCTGCCAGTCATCTTCCGCAAGCCCGTCTTCGAGTGAGACGATGGGATACTGGCGTGCCCAATCCTGCCAGTAGCGGGCCATCTCTTCGCTGGACTTCTCACTCTTGTCGGACTTCTTGAAGACGTACTTCCCTTTTTCCTTGTCGTAGAACTCGCTGGACGCGGGGTCGAGCGCAATGGCAATGTCCTCGCCCGGCTTGTATCCGGCAAGCTGGATCGCTTCGAGAATCACCTCAATGGCTTCCACGTTGGACTTGAGTGAAGGAGCAAAGCCACCCTCGTCGCCGACGGCGGTGTTATAGCCGCGCTTCTTGAGTACGCCTTTCAGCGTGTGGAAGACCTCGGCACCCCAGCGCAATGCGTCAGAGAAGCGCTCCGCACCGACCGGCATCACCATGAATTCCTGGAAGTCAACGTTGTTGTCCGCGTGCGCGCCACCGTTGAGGATGTTCATCATCGGCGTGGGCAGGACAGAGGCGTTTACTCCGCCGAGGTAGCGGTAGAGGGGCAGGCGCAGGGCTTTCGCCGAAGCGCGCGCGGCTGCCATGGATACGGCGAGGATAGAGTTCGCGCCCAGCCGGCCTTTGTTCGGCGTGCCATCAAGCGAAACCATGGTTGCGTCCAGCAGGCGCTGGTTGGCTGCGTCCATGCCGGTAAGTTCCGGAGCCAGGACGCTCTCAATGTTCTCCACGGCCTGCAGGACACCCTTGCCCAGGTAGTGCGACTTGTCGCCGTCACGCAGTTCTACAGCCTCGTGCTCGCCGGTGGAGGCTCCGCTGGGAACGGCGGCGCGGCCAGTAATGCCGCCCTCGAGAACAACGTCGGCTTCCACGGTCGGGTTTCCACGCGAATCAAGAATTTCGCGCGCATGAATCGCAACAATTTCAGTCATGTGACTCCTTGCAATCTGGTGTTGTAAGCGGTCTTTTAGTTTCGGGCGGCGGTCGACGAGGATGGATTCACCGGACGTACCGCTGATTGTGTCGATGAAGCTCGTCATGAGAGATGAAACTGATGCCTTCCACGGTTTTCTTCACGGTTCCAAAGCGATTTTAACAGGACTCATCGGGCTGGCCTGCCACCCGGACGCGCCTTCCCCGCTACCTCACGCGAGCAATCGAGCCCGCACTTAGCCAGCAGCGATCGAAATTGCGTTTTGATCTCATCCAACGAGTTACTGCTGTGGTTCGTGAGTTACCGCTGTGGTTCGCAACGATCACGGTTTCGATCTAAGCACCGTCTAACGGATCGAAGTTGCACTACTCTTGAAGTGGCACGCCGCAACATAAAATTCCCCGAGCGTGTGATGGAGCAGGTATGAAAATCGCGATCAACCGATGGGCGCTGGCATGTGTTTGCATCGCCGTGGTGTCCGCTTCTGCGGCGTTTGCGCAGCAGTCAAGCGGATCTGATCAATACTCGGGCGTATCGCATCCGCCGTCCGATGACACCATCGTCGCCACGCCAGATGCGACGCCTCCGCCGCCCCCTCCAGCCGCGGTCCAGACTAAGCCCTCTGCTGCCGTCACTGCAACTGCTCCGCCTGCGACGAGGGCTACACAGAACTACGGCGCGGTGGTAACCACCGGCCCCACGGACTCCGGTACGACGCACCTAAAGTACGACAACACGGATTACGGCATTGTCACGGTCCCGTTTCAACCGACGCAGGCGACTCCGCAGACCTTTGGCAGCACAGCGGTGTTGCACACCCGAGACAATACGCCCGACGGCATTGTGACCCAGGGCACGACTGACTCGGCGAACCAACTGCCTGAAGGCGCGATGATTCGCGTTCAGATCAATAATGACTTTTCGACCAAGTACACGACAGTCGACTCACCCTTCGAGGGTCGAGTGGTCCTCAATGTGGTTCAAGACGGCAGCGTGGTTATTCCCGCCGGATCAACACTGCGCGGCCACGTGACACAGGTTAGCCAGGGACATCATGTTGGGTTCGGCCCGGCCGCCACAATTCGACTGCGACCGGACGTGGTGATTCTGCCGGACGGAACGGCTTATCACCTTGATGCAGAGGTTATCGAGTCCGACGCGTCCGGGACGCGGGTCGGCAGGGAGGGCGGCATTAAGCCTACTGCTCACGTTCTGAAGAAAACGGTCGAGTACGGTGCCGGCGCAGGTGGCGGGGCAATTGTGGGAGCCGAACTCGGCGGCCCTGTTGGTGCGCTGGCAGGATCGCTGGTAGGCGCAAGCGTCGTTACCACGCACCTACTGGAACAGCAGCCTCAGGCTGTGGTGATCCCAGCGGGATCGCAGATCGTCTTCAGCCTTACGCAGCCGCTAAACCTGACTCCCACGCGAAATTAGCTTCATCGCCTCATGGCGATAGGGGAGTGCCTTCGGGCGCTCCCTTTTTTATTTACAATGGCGCTGTTTCTCAGAAGGAGGAACAACGCATGCCCAACGTAAAACCCACTCCTGACGGATACCATTCCGTCCAGCCCTATCTCATCTTCAAGAACGCAGCCGCAGCGATTGATTTCTATACCAAAGCAATCGGTGCGAAGGAACGGATGCGCATGGAAGACAAGGGCCGCATCGGCCACGCCGAGCTTGAGATTGGCGATTCGGTGGTGATGCTGGCCGACGAGAACCCTGCGATTGGCGCATACAGCCCGGAGCACTTCGGAGGCTCGCCTATCACATTGCAGGTTTACGTGAATGATTGCGACGCGGTGTATAAGAAGGCGCTGGCCTCCGGAGCCAAGAACGAGCGCGAGCCCGCCGACCAGTTCTACGGCGACCGCACAGCGGGCGTGAAGGACCCATTTGGATATACCTGGTGGATTTCCACGCACATCCGGGATGTTTCGATGAAAGAGATGGAGCAGCACGCTCACGCGAAATGACAAAGCCCGCTCGTCCCGCAGCCGCACACAAGCTGGAACCGTTGTCGCACGGCGCGCTGAACCGTTGCTTTGGCTGCGGGCAGGCGAATCCGAGCGGACTGCGGCTGAAGTTCTTTGTTGACGAGGAGCGCATGATCGTGTGCCGGGTAAGCCTGGCGCGGCGGTTCCAGGGGCCTCCAGGGCACGCGCATGGAGGCATCATTGCCACGCTGCTCGATGAGGCAATGAGCAAGGCAAATCGCCAGTTCGGCGTGCTGGCCATGACGCGGCAAATGGAAGTGGAGTACCTGAAGCCGGTGCCTCTGGGCGCGACGCTGTTGCTGACGGGCCGGCACGCGGGTTCTTCAGGGCGAAAGCACCGATGCGAGGCGAAGATCGAAAATAGCAGCGGCGACGTCTTGGCGCGTGCGAAGGGGCTGTTTGTTGAAGTAAAGCCAGAGGTGTTGCCGGCGGTTTCGGCCGGACGCGCCTGAAGACCAATCAATCTCCGGGCGCCTCAAAACTGCTAAACTTAGGTATCACCGCGAGCAACGCGAGAGCGCGACGCTGGAGACTGCTCCGGCCCTCGAATGCGCTGAAAACAG
>DASZAG010000224.1:0-49645 GCA_035945555.1 Acidobacteriaceae bacterium | reverse complement strand
GGAGGCTGATGTAATGTTTGCTTGTCATTTAGGAAAGGAAACTAAACATGCTGCTCTGCCGCAATAAAGCCCTCAGCCCGCTTCAGCGCACCTTTGTGCTTCTGTTCTCCATCACGTTGCTCGTTACATCTCTATTGTCCGTGTTGAGCCTTCACTTTCTCGAACGAGATTCGTCCCATCCTGTTCTGGGGCTGCTGCCGGCCATTCCCTTCCTGCTCATGATGCTCCTGATCCCACGCTACTTCGGCAGAGAGAAGGATGAGTTTGTGCGGGCGCTGGTATTGAGGGCGCTGCTTTGGGGCTTCGCCGTACCCATGGTGGTGGACACCGTGTGGGGATTCCTCTGGAAGCTCGCTCCCATCGGTCCGGTAATGCCAATGATCAACATTGATCTGTTCTGCACCGCTGCTCTCTTCGTGCTGTCCTTCCAAATCCGGAGATACCAGTGAATAACAAGCTGCGGGTTCTCCGAGCGGAACGAAACTGGAGCCAGGCCGACTTGGCAGAACAGCTGGGAGTATCGCGGCAGAGTGTGAACGCGATCGAAACGGGTAAGTTCGACCCCAGCCTCCCGCTGGCGTTTCGCATCGCCCGCCTGTTCGGCGGAACGATTGAGTCGATTTTCATCGAAGCGGATTCGGAGCAGGAGTAGCTGTTAGGCCTCTACCACCAGCTCATCGACAGAGATACGCAGCAGCCCGCCAAGTTCGCGGAAGCCCTTGGTCCACTGTTCAGGGTCGGAGACGGCCGGCTGCGGAGCCCGCCGCCATACGTCGTACCAGAGATTCTGGGCCTGCCAGAGATTCAGGTCAAACGGCAGTTCGTTAAGCGTTCGCGCAACGAGCAGCGCATTTTCCAGCGTTGAAGGCTGCTCGGTTTGGTCGACTGCCTCCTGTTGCAGCTCAACCATGGCGCGCTTCATCTTCTGGTCGGCGAGATAGCCGAGTCGTGTTGAGTCCACAGGAACCTGGTCGGCTTTCGACAAATCAAGATAAGAGCGCATCTGGAGCGCGTCGATGGGTTCGCTCTCAAGCGCGCGGCGTAGCCCGGCATTGATGGCAAAAGTCGCGGCTATGGTCAGCGCGTCGGGGCAAGGCAGTCCCGCTTCGTTGAGGAAGTGCAGTAAAGATGCCTGCTTTTCATAGATGGCCGCGAGCGAAGCGTCGACCTCAGCCAGCGTCGACTGCAGTATGAGATCAACGATGCGCCGCTGCTCATCGCGGAAGAGCGAACGGATGGAATAGTGAGGAGGTGGAAAGTACCTATCGAAAGCGCGAATGACAGCGGCAAGGTCGGCGCGGACAACGGCGGCCTTCGCCTCTCGCAGGAACCCTTCGTAAGCCGCGGCCGTTTCTTCCGACGCCTCGTCGTCGTATCGCCGTACTGCGGCCGTCATGTTCTGGTCGCCGAAATGAAGCACAGCAAAAGCGACAGTCTCGCGTTCGCCCGTAAGGTTCGAGCGAACCGATGCGCGCCCGATGAGCAGTCGCCCGTGCCCGGAGGTGACGGTGCGATGCTGAAGCCGCCGGATGGTGTAGCAGAAAAGATGCGTGCGGCTTCCGTAGTTGGCGAATGCGGAGCTGATGGCGTAATGCGCCGCAACCTGTTCGAGGTTGACGCGCTCGGTGCGAACGCGGCGTCGGTATATGTCCGCTCCATTGCCTTGAGAAGCCATGTTGCTGCGCGCGAGCGCGAGAGCTGCAATGAACTGGTTCTCAAGCAGCGCGCCCGGCTTGCCGAAGAGGTCTTCTGCGAGGTGGAGCGCGCGGCCGCCATAGGCCATGATCTGCACCGTCTCAATGCCGGAGATGTCGTCAAAGAACCAGCCGCAACTCGTGTACATGAGCATAAGGTTGCGCTCCAGCTCCATGAGCTTGAGCGCGGCGATGCACTCGGCTGGCGAGAGCTCATGTGAGGCGTGCGCGCTAAGAAACGCGTCTGCCTGGTCACGATCGAGGACCACATCAATATAGGAGTTGCGGGCGTCATCAAGGTTGTTGAACAGGCTGGCGGCGCGCTCACTCACCAGAGGAGCCACGCCATCACGAACACCATCCAGAGCCGCACGCAGCGGCCCACGCCACTGCTGATTCCAGCCGGGATGGCCGCCTTTGCAACCGCAGTTCGAACGCCAGCGCTCAACACCGTGCGCGCAGCTCCAGGAAGTGTTCTCGACGATCTGCGCCTCATATTCGGGCGGACAAAGCTCCAGAAACTGCCCGTAGTTGGTGAGCGTTGCGCGCCCCTCGTCTTCAATACGCTTGAGTGCCCAGGCAAGCGCCATTTCTCCGTGGCGATGGTGATGCCCGTAGCTTTCGCCGTCGGTCGCAACGTGGACCAACTGCCCGCGTGGCGCGTCGGAAAATCCATAGTAAAGGCGCTGAACGAATTCATTGCCATCGTTCAACAACCCCTCGAACGCGATTGCGCGGGAACGCGGACCATCATAGAAAAAGACATTGATGAAGCGCTGGTTCCGCAGGCGCACAAGGTAGGAGCGGGTGGTATCGACAGAAGCCTGCGGGGTCTCGGTCCATCCTGCCTCCTCGGGCGCCTCTTCAAAGCGAAGCTGTACGCCGGGCGCGTGTCCCAGCGGACGAACGCGCGCACACTGATGCGGCGCAAGCACGACAAACCGGATGCCCTCGGCGGCAAGCAGTTCCAGAGACTCCGCATCGACCGCAGTTTCCGCTAACCACATGCCCTCGGGACGCCGCTGGAAGCGCCGCTCGAAATCGACAATGCCCCAGCGAATCTGCGTAATGCGGTCGCGCGTAGAGGCCAGCGGCAGAATCACATGGTTATAGACATGCGCCATCGCCGAGCCGTGTCCGCCGAAGCGCTTCTCGCTGTTGGCGTCGGCGTCGAGAATCATTCGGTAGACGCGACCAGCATTGACTTCAAGCCACGAGAGCAGCGTTGGGCCGAAGTCGAAGCTCATGCGGCCGTAGTTGTTCAGGATGCGGACAATGCGATTTTCCGCATTGACGATGCGGGCCGCGCCGTTCGGCGCATAGCACTCTGCGGTGACCCGCTCATTCCAATCGTGGTACGGAGCAGCGGAGTCCTGGGTTTCCACCGTCTCCAGCCAGGGATTCTCGCGTGGCGGCTGATAGAAGTGCCCGTGGATGCAGACGTATCGCTGGTGGGACGGGTTAGGGCTCTCCATCTATTTAATTTACCGGACGAGATCGGCGAGAGAATGAAACCCCCGCCTGAACTCGAACTCCCTCACCTCATTCCGTCCAGAATCGAACCAACGATGCCGCCGACCACTCCGGCCTGGGTCGTTTGTCTCGACTCCGCCGCAGGCATGTACTCGGCGAGAGCATGGGCGAGCCGCGAGATTGGCAGCGTTTGCAGCCAGACGCGCCCGGGGCCGGTAAGCGCGGCGAGGAAGATGCCGTCTCCGCCGAAGAACATATTGCGGATGCCGGTGACGCGGGTGATCTGGAAGCCGACGCCGGACTGGAAGGCTCCTACGTGGCCAGGGTGCACGCGCAGAGTTTCGCCGGGCGCCAGGTCCTTGACGACGACTTCGCCGGAAAGCTCGAGCCACGCGGTTCCCTGCCCGGTGACGCGCTGCAGGATGAATCCGTCGCCACCGAAGAAGCCCGCGCCGAGCGATTGCTGAAAGCCGACAGTGAGCGCGATTTGCGACGTGCCGCAGAGAAAGCCGCGGCGGTGGATAAAGAAGTCAGAACCGGGGCCCACTTCGACCGGGACGATGTGTCCGGGGACGCGCGTCGCGAAGGCTAGCTCACTGGACGCGCCGACTGCGCGGTACTCGGTCATGAAGAGGCTGCCACCACCAGCGACGCGCTTGATGGCTCCGAAAATGCCGCCGCCTCCAGCAAACTGCGTGTGGGTGGTCATCTGGATGGAAGCGCCCATCCAGGAAAGCTCTCCGGCCTCAGAAATCACAGATTCGTTGGGGTCGAGGATGAATTCCAGAACCGGCATGGTCGTTCCGTTAACGCGATGTTGCATGGAAGTTCTCCTTGAGCGAGTTTACGCCCATCTCAGGCTGTTTTCGGGCGCGAGAAGCGCGACAGAAATTCCTGCGGCAGCGAGGATCCGGTGAGCTTCAGCACCCCCGCGGACAAGACAAACCACAGGGCGGAGCCGATCAGCAATAGATAAAGCTCGTGGATGCGGCTGGTGGTCGGCGCAAAGTGGCGCATAGCAACGAGCACTGCGTATACAACGGCGGCCGCCAGCACAGAGCGCGCCAGTTCGGCATATTCGAGCCCCCCGAGTAAAACCATGCGGCGGCGATGCAGCAGCACTGCGAGCGTGAGGGTCTGGAGAAGGATTCCAATATCGGACGAGACAGCCAGCCCCGCGGCTCCCATTGAGTGGTAGAGGGACCAGTAAATGGGGATGGAGCACGCGGTAACAATGGTCCCGGCAATCATGGGCGTGAGCGTGTTCCCGGCAGCGTAAAAAGCCCGCGCATAAATAGCCTGCGCCGACCACAGGCAAAGCGAAATGGAGAAGACGGCAAAGTATAGTGCCATGGTTCCCGAGTCGAGCCGGTGGAAACGGCCTCCGCGGAAAACGACATCAACAGCGGGCAAGGCCAGCGCGATGAGATAGCCGGTGAGCAGGATGGAGAAAGCCAAAATCTTCGAAACAGATGAGTTCACAGTACGCGAGAATGGTGTGCGATCAGGGCGCGTATAAAGCGATGCGAGGAACGGGAGTGAGGCCGCCCCAGCCGCCTGTCCGAGCGCGACGGGAACATTAAATAGCTGCTTAGCATAGGTGAGCAGCGAGACGGCTCCCCCAGTTCCCGAAGCGAAGTAGTTGATGATCCAGTTGTCGGCGGAAACCAGCGAGACACCCAGCATGAGCGGAATAGACATACGGACCCACTCGTGCAGCCCGGGATTGGACCACTCCAGGATCGGGCGGTAACGCATTCCCGCACGATGCGACCAGATCGCATTAAGCAGAAACGGTCCGAGGAACGCTCCGGCTACGGCCCCAATTGCCAGCGCGGAGACGCCGTAGTGGCGATAAAGCAGGACGCCTCCGAAGATAATTCCGCAGTTATAGATGAGCGGAGTGACGGCCTGCACGGCGAACTGCTTGCGCGCCATGAGGACTGCGGCGAAGACTCCGCCAGCCAGGAAGAAAAGCTGCGCCGGAAGCAGGATACGGGTAAGCAGGACGCAGAGGGCGGCCTTGGAGGGATCGTTCTCAAATCCATGCAGCAGCAGACGTACCAATGCAGGTGCAGCGAACTCCGCAACGATGATGGCAGTGCCAAGCACCAGCACCATCGTCGTCAGAATGACGGACATCGCTCGCTCGCCCTCGCGGTCGCGTCCCTGGTCGCGATAGCGGGTGAGCATAGTGACGAAGGTGATCGACGCCGCTCCTCCAATGAGGAAATAGGAAAGCATGTCCGGGATCTGGAAGGCAGCATTGAACGCGTCGGCGGCTGCCGAACGCCCGAGCAAAAACGCAATGTACTTAGTCTTGACCAGTCCGATGAGGCGCGACGCCATCACTGAGGTCATCAGCAGCAGAGTCGCGGTAAAAGCCGTGTGGCTGTGCGAGGGGCGAAGCACGGCAAGCGCCCGTCGCCAGCGCGGCGTTGAGGAAGCGGTGGACATCTCGCTTGATTCTACGGGACGACCGGCTGCGCGCTCGCATCTCTGTCCCGTACAATTGTTAGTTCCTGAGGAGCCAGCACTATGCAATCTTCTGTTTGCCGCCTGGCGGCGCTTGGAGTTTTTTGCCTTCCTCTCAGTTTGTTCGCGCAGCAGCGCGGCACAGTGCATGGGCGCGATGGAATTACGCTGCCGCCTCCTCCGGTGGCTGCGGTTGAGCCAGTAACGAATAACTACTTCGGCACAAATGTAGTGGACAACTATCGTTGGCTGGAAGATGCGAAGAGCGCGCAGACACTCAAGTGGATCGTGGAGGAAAATAACTACACGCAGGACTACCTATCGCAACTAAAAATTCTGCCTCAGATTCGGAAGCAGCTTACGGACCTGGAGCGCGTCGATGAATATTCAGTTCCGATCCTTCGCAATGGCAAGTACTTCTTTGACAAGCGGCTGGCGAATGAAAACCAGGCATCGATATACATGCGCGACGGCTGGAGCGGCGAGGACGTTCGGCTTATTGACGCAACGAAAATGAGCCCTGACCAGGACACTTCAGTCCATATCTGGGACCTGTCCAACGATGGAGGCCTGCTGATTTACGCGGTCAGGCAGGGCGGTGCCGACGAAGCCGTGCTGCACTTTCTGAACGTGAAAGACAGGACGGATCTTCCGGACGTTCTGCCATCCGCGCGCTACTTTGGCGCGAGCCTAAGTCCGGATGGCAAGGGCGTCTACTATTCGAAATTCACCCACGACGGCACGACCGTCTGGTTCCACCAGTTTGGAACGCCGGTCAGCGCGGACAAAAAGATCTTCGGCGGAGAATACAAGGGCCAGAAGCTGGGCGAGCTTGCGTTGATTGACGCGTTCGTGACGGACAATCATCGGTACCTGATGATCCATATTGGACACGGAGTGCCGGCGACGGAAGACGACATCCTCGTAAAGGACCTGCGCAAACCTGACAGCCAGCTCATTCCGCTGGTGTATGGGGTGAAAGCGCACACCGGCGCGATCAACGTGGGCGACCGTTTCCTCTTGCAGACGGACTTTGACGCTCCCAACGGCCGCATTGTGCTCGCGGTGCCAGGTGCCGGTGGACCAGAGGCATGGAAGACGGTGGTCCCCGAAGGCAAGGATGTAATAGCCTCCGCGAACGTTGTGGGCGGGAAGCTGTTTGTGTCGAGGCTGCATGATGTAAAGACCGAGACGACGATTTATTCGCTCGACGGGAAGAAGATCGGAATGTTGACTTATCCCGGGATTGGAACGGGATCCATTGTCTACGGACGGTCGATGGATAAGGTCGGTTTCTATACTTTCGAGTCGTTTATCACACCGCCATCGATTTATCGCTACGACACGCGCACCGGCAAAACTGAGACATTCTTTACGCCGAAAGTGCCATTTGATTCCTCGCAGTACGAAGTTCATCAAGTCTTCTACACATCCAAAGACGGCACGCGAGTTCCGATGTTCATTGCTGGCAAAAAGGGGCTGGCGCAGGACGGCAAAGCCAAGCTGCTTATGACGGGCTACGGCGGGTTCGATCTGCCCATGCTGCCCGAGTGGAATCCCGAGTACGCCTGGTGGATGGAGCAAGGAGGATTCTTCGCGCTCCCCGACATGCGCGGAGGCAACGAGTATGGCGAGGCGTGGCACAAAGCCGCGATGTTCGGCAACAAGCAGAACGTGTTCGACGACTTTTACGGCGCGGCTGAGTACCTCATCAAGAACAAGTACACCACGCCGGAGCGCTTCGCGATTCGTGGACGCTCGAACGGCGGCCTGCTGATGGGCGCGGCCATGACGCAGCGGCCTGATCTGTTCGGAGCAATCTGGTGCGGTTATCCCCTGCTGGACATGCTGCGCTACCAGTACTTTGAATTCGGGCGGCTGTGGACGACCGAGTACGGAAGCTCGCAGAACCCGAAGGACTTCGCTTATTTGCTCAAGTATTCGCCGTACCAGAACGTACATATCGGAACGAAGTATCCGGCGATCATGTTCTTTACGGGCAGCAACGACACGCGGGTGGATCCAATGAACGCCCGTAAAATGACCGCGCTCATGCAGTCTTCGACCGGGAATGACCGCCCTATTTTGTTACATTACTCGCTCAAAGGCGGACACAGCTCAGGTGTATCGCTGCACCAGTTGGTAGAGGACCAAACCGACGAGCTTGGCTTTTTGTGGACCGAAACGGACTGGCCCTCCGGACAAAACTAGCGAATCAGCAAGCACTTTGACTCAGCCTCTTCGCCCTCGTGATCGCTTCTGACTCAGCGGATGGTGAGCTTCCGAACCTTATCTGCCGCAAAAAGCGGACGCGTCGCCGACCGCTTCGCACAGTACTAAAGTGCATCAGTTTGGTTCGACAAGGCCTTCTCCTTGTGTAAGGTTTTTCCATAGAAACCCGATAAGTCCCCGTAAGGGACGCGTGTGGACACACAGCGTACGCGTTTGCAACTTCAGGTCGGCGGAGCAAGAGCATGGCGACGGAAGCAGTAGAGATAGGCGGAAAGCGGCAATTCGCATTGGCCGCCCTGGCTTCTCTGGACGGCTTCTGGGAACTAGATCTGCGGACGAATGAGGCGCACTTCTCGCCGCAATGGCAGCGGATCGCAGGATTGACGGGCGAGCACTTCACCGGAACGTTGGAGCATTGGCTTCCCCGGGTGCATCCCACCGATCGCGAGCGGTTTGAAGCGGAACTGAAAGCAATGCGCGCCGGCAAATCGCAACAGATACAGGACAGGCATCGGTTGCGCCACAACAACGGCCTATGGCGCTGGGTGACGATAAGGGCTGTCTCCGCGCGGGATGAAAGCGGAGCGGTCACCCACATTGCTGGGACGATGACGGATCACACCGACCGCAGGATGGCGGACCCGCTGACTGGGCTACCCAATCGGCTGTTCTTTATGGATTACCTCGAGCACCGCTTTCAGCGAGCCCAGGAACACCGTGACTGGAATTTTGCCGTGCTTTCGCTGGGCCTTGAGCGCTTTAAGCTGGTGAACGAGCGGCTGGGATACGAGGGTGGGGACGCTCTACTGATGGAAGCGGCGGGACGCCTGACCGATGCGATCGGGAAATGGAAGATTTCGAGCGAGACGATTGTGGCTCGGCTCAACGCGGCTGAGTTTTTGATTTGCCTCGAAGGCATAGAGGACGAAACACAGGCGACTGACGCCGCGCGGCATATGACCGACGAGTTGCGGCGCCCCTTCCAATGGCGAGGCCGAAAGGTGATACCGGAGACAGCCATCGGAGTAGCGAAGGCCGAGCCTGGCGTGGCAAGTCCCGAAGACCTGCTGCACGAGGCGGACACAGCGTTGGCCGAGGCAAAGGCGACCGGTCGCGGTCACCTGGTGTGCTATTCCCACGGCATGCGCGAGCGGGCGCTGGAACGGATGCAGTTAGAGGCTGACCTCGAGCATGCCATCCGCGATGGGCAGCTTGTGCTCCATTACCAACCGGAAATTGATCTCGTCACCGGCAGAATCGTGGGATTTGAGGCGCTTGTGCGCTGGCAGCATCCAGAGCGCGGCATCGTGATGCCCGGAGAGTTCATTGATCTCGCCGAAGAAACAGGATTAATTCTGCCGCTCGGCGACTGGGGCATCAGGGAAGCCTGCCGCCAGGTAATGGCATGGAGAAAGCTCATCAACGAAACTTCCCCGAAGAACGCCCTGGATTTGCGAGTAAGCGTTAACCTCTCTGCCAAGCAGTTCGGCCGGCCCGGCCTGGTGGGGCGAGTCGCGGAAATTCTGGAATCCACCGCCATGCCGGCGTCTGATCTTCGGCTCGAAGTCACCGAAAGCAGCCTGATGAGTAATCCGGACACGGCCCAAACCACAATGCAGGGTTTACAAAGACTCGGCGTTGGTCTCCACATGGACGACTTCGGCACCGGTTACAGTTCACTCAACCACCTGCATCGGTATCCTTTCGATACGCTCAAGATCGACCGCTCGTTCGTGCAGGAGATTTCACAGAAGAACAGCTCGGAAATCGTGCGCACCATTCTTGATTTGGCCCGTTCGCTCGACATGGAGGTTGTGGCCGAAGGCATCGAGACAGCGGAGCAGGCGGAACGGCTGCAATCGCTGGGCTGCCACCTCGGCCAGGGCTACTACTACGCCAGGCCGATGGCCGCCGACGACGTAAGCGCTCTGTTCATGAATATCCATCAGGCGCCACAATCTACCACCGCATAACTGCACTATTCCCGTTCAACGCCTGGAAGACGTGCGGCACTGAGATCAGGACTTCAAACTCGGGTCACCCGCACCCATCAAAACAAGCGATCGCTGCGCAAATGGTGAATAGACCAGCAGCGTCGTGCAGGCCAGCGCCAGTCCGAAATTGATGTGGTGCAGAAGCAGAAACGGCGACAGCGCCCATAGCTCGTCGAACAGCAGCAAAACCGGCCAAATCTTCAAAAGCTTTTCTCTCACGCCCGGAGCCTGAAAAAGCGCCGCCGAAAGCATGAACGCGCGAACGGGAATAAGAATCACCGCAGTCGCGATGATGACTGTAAAAAAATGCGCAGATACATTCAGCTGCGAGAGCAACTCCTGAATCTCGCCAAGGTTTGCGAGCGCTCCGACATAAAACGCCACATACATAAATTGAAGCAGGACAAAAAGCGTCTGCACCACTGGATAAGGTGTGTCGGGTAGTTCCCCCGGCGAAGCAAGAATGCGATCACGAAAGCGAGTCTCGAACGGAGGTGCTTCGGATACAGGAGGAGGTAAGGTCCCCGCTTCTACTGGAACCAGACCGATAGGGCGAATGGGCGCTTCCTCCCTGGCTGGTATCCGCTCAACCGGCGCGACGAAACGGTACCCCTTCCTGGCCAGGGTCTCAATAAAGCGCGGGCTGCTGGCCGTATCGCCCAGTGCCTCGCGTATCCGGTTCACCGCGGAATTCACCCCGTGGTCATAGTCCACGAAGGTGCCGTCGGGCCAGAGCTCACGCGAAATTTCCTCGCGGCTGAGCAGCTCGCCGGCGCGATCGAGCAAAAGGCACAGTACTTGGAAGGGCTGGGCATTGAGCTTCACTCGAATGCCCTGCCGGCGCAGTTCCCCGGTCGAAGCGTCGGCTTCAAATACACCAAATCGGTAGCACCGGGCTGTCTGCGGCTCTGCCATGAACTTGATAGGCACAGTGTATCCGATGGAGATTCCTGGGCCGTCGAACGAGAACTCTCCGCAAGTTACTTGCTTGCAATTGTTTGCACGATGAGGATCGTTTGCGCCTTGTTGGAGACTCCGTGCATTGCCATCAAGCCATCTGACCGCGCAAAGTGGCCCGCATGATGAAGCGATACACAGCTTTGAGATTGATTGCATTGGCAGGTCCGCTGCTCCTTTGCTGCAACAGCCGCGCCGAGCAACCTTCGCAGGAGGCAATCGCCGGCTTCAATAAGTACGTCGGAGCGATCGAGTCACGGCTCGCGGCTCAGCATCGGAAAAGCACAAGCTTTATCGCCTTGACCAGGACTTCGGCCCAGACGGAAGCGCGCCTGCGCGGCGGCGAGTTGGTCGTTGAGAACCTTACACCGACAAAAGCCGATCTGCCCGGAGCAACTATCTACCACTGGCGCGGCACCGCCTTTGTTGCCGGCGCGACCGTCGCCGACTTCGAGCGCCTCATGCGCGACTTCCCAGCTTACCCGCGAATTTACTCGCCGCAGGTAGTCTCCTCCAGAGTGCTCTCGCAGAATGGCGACCATTATCAGGTGGCGATGCGTGTCAAGCAAAAGCACATTATCACCGTGGTGATGGACACAAACTACGACGTCGAGTTTGCCCAACTCGATGCGCGCCACGGCTGGAGCACCTCGCGGAGCACAGGTATCGACGAAATCGAGGACGGACGCGTACTCAGCCCGGCCGATCAGCATGGGTTTCTGTGGCGCCTCAATACCTACTGGACCTTCGAGCAGCGCAACGGCGGCCTTTACATGCAGATCGAGTCAGTTTCCCTCACCCGATCCATTCCAACAGGACTCGGCTGGGCAGTCGAGCCCTTCGTCCAAAGCGTTCCGCGAGAGTCATTGGAGTTCACTCTGCGCGCAACTCGCGACGCGCTGCGGAAATAGGCAAGGAGAGAAGCCATGAGCACAAATGCAGCAATGCTTGATAAAGGCACGCAGTTCCAAACAGCGAAGCGAATCAATCACTCGCTAACGGCGCGAATTGAGAAGCGCGCATTGCTGTGGATGGCAGAACGCGCTCCATCCTGGCTCACTTCCGATCAACTTACCGTGCTGGGTTTGACTGCGCAGATTGGCGCAGGCGCCTGTTATGCCCTCACACGATTCAACAAGCTCTGGCTGCTGGCCGTAGTCCTGTGCCTCATTCTCAATTGGCTGGGCGACAGCCTCGACGGGACGCTGGCGCGAGTGCGCAATCGCCAGCGTCCGCGATACGGCTTCTATGTCGACCATATTGTCGACATTTTCGGTGCGGTCGCGCTTATGGCCGGGCTTGGCGCGAGCGGCTTTCTGCACTGGCAAATCGCGATGGCGATGCTCGTCGCCTTTCTGCTGCTCTCCGGTGAAAGCTATCTGGCTACCTACACGCTTGGCTGCTTCGAGCTCTCGCAGGGTTTCTTCGGCCCCACGGAGATTCGCCTCTTGCTCATTGCCGGCAACCTTGCGCTTCTGCGGAGCCCATATGCGACGCTGCTCGGCCATCGCTTTCTACTCTTCGACGTAGGCGGCGCGATTGCCGCAACAGGCATGTTTGCGATGGCGATCATGGTCGCGGTGCGGCACGTTGCCCAACTCTATCAGCAGGAGCCACTACCATGAGCATCCTCGTGCGCTGGGGAAAGTTCAACTTAGTTGGCTTTATGGGGTTCGGAGCGCAGCTCGGCTCGCTCGCCGTACTCAGCCGGATCGTGCCGGGGCACTATCTTATTGCAACAGCCATCGCCCTCGAGTTGACACTGCTTCACAACTTTGTATGGCATGTGCACTACACCTGGAGCGACCGGCGCGAGGCAACGCTGCTGGCCCAATGCTTTCGCTTCCATCTGTCGAACGGATTGGTCTCGTTCATCGGAAACCTCGCTCTGATGAAAGTTCTGGTCGACGGTGCTGGATTGCCCATACTCGCTGCGAACGCAATCGCGATTCTGTGCTGCTCGCTTATCAATTTCTGTTTCAGCGAGACCTGGGTGTTTGGAGATAAGCGCCTCCAGCCCAGATCGGGCTGAGGAACCGGACCACCGCTAATCGTGCACGCTCACAGGATGGTCGGAAACCGCCATGCCGGAGCGGAGGTCTTCAGAGGCATGGAGCGCCACTTCGTCTCCCGCCTGGAGATCACCGAAAATCTCGGTGAGGTTCCCGACGGTACCGCCCGTTCTTATGGTCACCGGATCGGCTTGTCCGCTGCGAATCCGAACTACGTAGCTCTGCTCCATATTCCGCGCCACTGCTGTCTGGGGAACGAACAGAGTCGGTTGTGGCCTGTGCACCGGCCAGAGAACCTCCGGAAACATGCCGGAATGAAGCTCGTAGGTTGAATTCCAGACATCCATCTCCACAGGCATAGTGCGGGTTGTGACGTCGATGGACTGCGCCAGACGCGCGACAGTACCGCTGAAAGTGCGGCCCGGAAAGGCAGGCACAGTAAAGTTCACCTTCGCGCCCGGCTGAATGCCTGCAACATAGATTTCCGGAACGGCAACGATGAGCCGAAGATGCGAAACCTGTTCAATCCGCAGCATGGATGGTTGCGTACCTGACCCACCCCCCGGGCCGACCAGAGCTCCAGGATGCACATTGCGCTTGGTAACAACGCCGTCAAATGGAGCGGTGATTCGCAAATAGCCTTCCATCTCGTCTGCGGAGCGCAGATTCGCGCGAGCCGCATCGACGCTATTCCGCAACGCAATCACGCGGGCGCGATCGGCCTCCGCGGCCTTCTCCGCTGTCTCAAGCTCCTCGTCGGAAATTACGCCCGGAGTGTTAGACGCCACCTTGAGCCGTTGATACGAGCTTTCATCGGCCGCAAGCTTTGCGTCTCCGGCCACTCTCTGGTTCTCCGCGTTGAGAACCTTCGCTTCGGCTTCGGCTTTCTGCGCCACGATCTCCGGCGCGCTGAGGACCGCGATCAGCTGCCCTTTCTTGACGACCGAACCCCGATCAACGCCGATCCACTGGACAAAACCACTTACTCGCGGAAATACACGAACTTCCTCATAGGGTTGAAGCTCTCCCGGCAGGTTAATGGTCATGTCGAGGCGGCGCGAAGATACATGCACCGTATCCACCTGAGCAGGTGGCGCGCTTTGCGAAACAGCGGCGGAGGTAGTGCTTCCGGCGTTGCAGCCCATGGCTGCTAAAGCGGCGGCGGCAATCAGAACGCCAGGCATAATCCGGCGAAGATGCATGGCAGTCTTAGGCTTGATCGTCATATGGAAACTCCTGTGCTTCCCACTGAAGCGTAGGGGCTGTGCTCGTCGGTGACATCGAGCGATGCCGATGTTACGGGCGCCCGCTTCTGGGCCGAAGAAAAAATTGCGGGCAGAATCAAAAGAGTCGCGATAGTCGATGCGGCAAGTCCGCCAATAACTGCGCGGCCCAGCGGCGCGGTCTGGTGACCACCTTCGTTCAATGCCAGCGCCATCGGAACCATGCCGGCAATCATCGCGATGCTGGTCATCAGGATCGGCCGCAGGCGCGTACCTCCTCCGAAAATGGCAGCTTCGATGGAAGAGACATTCCCCTCGCGGCGGTGGTTCTCAGCAAATGTGACAAGAAGGATGGAGTTAGCCACCGACACGCCAAGCGCCATAATGGCGCCCATGAACGACTGCAAGTTCAGAGTGGTTCCAGTGATGAAAAGCATGAGAATAACTCCACACACCACGGCCGGCGTGGTTGATACCGCGACGAATGCCAGCCGCAGAGATTGGTAATTGGCAGCCAGCAAAAGGTAGATGGCAACCACGGCGAAAATAAGTCCGATGGATAAGTCATGGAAGGTCTGGACCATAGGTACTACCTGTCCGCGAACGTGAACTTCAACTCCACGTGGCGGAGGACCAGCGCGACGAATCGCAGCATTTACCTGATCCGCCGCACGACCCAGGTCTTCACCCGCTACATTGGCACTAAGCGAGATCATGCGCTGCATGTCGTACCGGTCGAACTCGCCTGTGACCTGGCCGTAGGAGAGATGTGCGACATCGCCCAGATTCGGATGACTTGAATCGCCTCCGCTAACCAGCGGAATGCCGGCTAAGTCATCCATCGACTTCATTTCGCCCTGTGGAACTTCAACCTGCACCTGGTACCCAATGCCGGTGGCGGGGTCCTGCCAGAAATTGCGTGACACAAACCGGCTGGACCAGGTAGCAGTTTCGACCGATCGCGCAATTTGATCGACGGTGAGCCCGAGCTGTCCAGCGCGCTCCCGATCAATGTCGATGTTGAGACTGGGATATTCAAGCGGCTGCGCATAGTGCAGATCGCGCAGGTTACTGATCTTGGCCATTTCCGCGCGCACGCGCTCGGCATAGGCGTGATCGGCGGTGAGATTGAATCCATGAATGGCTACCTCGATTGGTGTAGGCGAGCCAAAGTCCATGATCTGGTCCACGATGTCGGCAGATTCGAAAGTGAAGGCCGTATCGGGAAAGTCATGGGCGAGCACTTTGCGAAGGTTCTCCTCAAGCTGGGAGATGTGAATGTTCGCGCTCTTCTTAAGTTGAATGCGAAGCACTGCTTCCTGCGGACCGCTGGTCCACGTGTACACAAGGTTCACGGGGTAGCTCGGAGCATAGGTGCCGACGTATCCAATGCTCACGTCCACATTGCCGGGACCGGCGAGGCGCTTGATCTCGTCAAGCGTCTTCAGCGTGATTTGCTCGGTAGCCTCAATGCGAGTTCCGGCTGGAGCGCGAAGCCGCAATTGAAATTGAGTTTCCGGAGTGTGGGGAAATATTTCGCGGCCAAGCTGAGGACCAACGATGATGATGATAGCGGCAGACACCACAATATAGGCGCCCAGCAGCAGCTTGCGCCGAGTAATCAGCTTACGCACAAATGCAACATAGTGGTCGCGGAAATGATCAAACTTACTTCGCCCGGAGCGTTCTTCCGGACTGCTGTGCAAACGGCGGTTCATCCAGATGTAGAGCACTGGAACAAAGGTGTTGGATAGCAGATAGGAGGCGATCATGGCGAAGCCCACCGACAGCGACAAGGGCACAAACAATGCCCGGGTGACTCCCACCATGAGGAACGACGGTACGAACACAGCGATGATGGCCAACACCGCCAAAAAGCGCGGAACAAGCGTCTGACGAGTGCCATCCAGCACAGCCTGGGGAACGCTGTCTGTCAGTTGCAAGTTGCGATGGATATTTTCGATTGCCACCATTGATTCATCAACGAGGATGCCGATCGCCAGCGCGAGGCCACTCAGCGTCATGATGTTGATGGTCTGGTCCGTGAGCCACAGGCAAACTACCGCCGCAACAAGAGCAAAGGGAATGGATGCGATGACAATAAAAGAGCTGCGCCACTCTCGCAGGAACAGATAGACCATGAGTCCCGTCAGCAAGGCCCCGATGATACCTTCCCAAACGAGCGAAGCGAGCGACTTGCTCACGCGGCTGGACTGGTCAAACTCATAACTCACCTGAACGTCAGAGGGGAGCACGTTGGCAAAGCGGCCCATGCTCCCCTTCACTTCCTTTACGACATCGAGCGTCGAGGCATCCGCGCGCTTGGTCACGGGCAGATAAACGGTGCGGCGGCCGTTGACGAGCGCGTAGCCGAGAGAGATGTCGCTGCCGTCTTCCACCGTGCCGATGTCATGCATGAAGACCGTGGGTCCCGAGCCAGTGCGGACTGGAAGATCGGCAAGCTCTTGAATGTTGGTGACTACACCGTTCATCGGAGTAATGCGATCGAGATTGCCTGTCCGAACATCGCCCGCAGGCGCAATGGTGTTACCCGCGAGCAGAGCCTTCACCACTTCGCCGGTAGACATGCGATAGCTGTTCAGCTTGTCGCGATCCACATGGATCACAATGGTCCGCGAACTGCCTCCGAACGTAGCCGGCGAAGAGACCCCGGGCAGCGTAGTAAACAGCGGGCGAACTCGATTCAGCGCAAGATCCTGCAATTCATCCACGCTGTGGGTTTTGCTGGAGAACGCCACGTAGCCCACGGGAACGCTGCCTGCATCGAATCGCAATACGAAAGGCGGAACCGTACCGGCAGGCATGTAAGCATGAGCGCGCTCAATATAGGCCACCGTCTGCGAAAGCGCCTGGTTCATGTCTACCCCAGGGCGGAAGGAGAGCTTCAGCAGCGCGAAGTTCTCCACCGACTTCGACTCGACGCTTTCCAATCCGGAGATGTAGAGGAAGTTGGATTCGTAGTAGTAGGTGAGGTAGCCCTCCATTTGCGCCGGGCTCATGCCGCCGTACGGCTGGGCAACATAAATAACGGGCAAATTGAGATTCGGAAAAATGTCCACCGGCATGCGCGCGATTGCCAGAATCGAGCAAAGTGCGATCGCGATGAACGCTACCAATACCGTGATGGGACGCCGCAGGGCGGCATGAACTAGCCACATAACTCAGTGCCCTCCCGGCGCCATGTTGTCGGCGGTATGAAGAAATGGGGCAATGTCTCCGTTGGCGGCGTCCAGGTCCGCAAGTGCGCGCCAAATGCTCAGCCGCGCGAGCGAATCGTCCACCTCCGCCTGCGCAAGCAGCCCCTGTGCCTCGGCAACGTCGACAATGGTTCCCAATCCCGCCTTGAAGCGCGCCAATGCCTGCGTCTCACTCTGCTCCGACGCGGCCAGCTCCGTCGGCGTGTTTTGGGCTACTCGACGCGCACCATCCAACTCGGCAAGCGCCACCTGTTGTTGTCCGGTCAGGGTCTGAATGGTTTGCGCGTACGTTGCCTCTTCGCGGCGGCGGTTCGCAACTTCAACCTTTTTCCGCTCTCGGATCGCAAAAAAACTGCTGACGTCCATTGAGACAGTCAGGCCGGCCTCCCAGTTGTAGACGTCGAAGCCCAGGCCACCGGCTCCCGGCTTTACACTTCCCGTTGAGGTTTCGCCACTGCCGCGTGCCGAGATCAGGCTTTCAGTTGTGACATGCGGAGAGTACGCATGGTTCAGAACGCTGATGCGTGCCTTTTCCTCCTCAACCCTCTTCTGCTGGGCGACGGCTACCGGATGCTCCGCCACTGCACCCGCGAGTGGCTGGTCAGAAGGAATCTCCAGAAACGGCCCGGTTTTGATTCTCACGCTGGATCCAGCCAAACCCAGTAACTGCGCCAGCGTCGCCTCGCCCTCATCGGTGGCTTGCTGCGACAAAATCAGGCGTGTCCGCGACGCCGCTAGTTCCGCGTCCGCGCGCGACGCATCCGCGCCGGGGCGCAAGTGGGCATCCACGAGCGCATGTACCGATTTTGTGAATATCTGTCTGCGATTGACGTCTGCCAGGCTGGCATTTACTCGCTGCTCGTCTGCCAGCACCGCAAGTGCCGCGTCGGCGACCGCGCTGGCTACTCCAAGTTGCGTGACGGCAATCTGCGCCTGAGACCGACTCTCGGTGGAACGCGCCGATCGAACCTGCGCCCCGCGATATCCAAAGTCGAACGGCTCCCAGGACAGCAGAAATCCCGCACCGGAGGTCCAGAATGGGCGGTAGGAATGGGGGGTCACACTACCTTGCGTACCAGTCAAAATATTGGGGCTCTGCGGCAGCAACACTCCCAATACGCTCTCACGCGAGCCACGATCGGCCTGCCAAACGCCATCGAGACGTGGCAGGTAGTTGGTTTGGGCAACGCCAACTCCGGCCCTGGCGGCGTTGTACTGTTCAATCGCGGCACGCACCGCAGGGTAATTCGCCAGAGCGTAACCCACCGCCTCCTGAACTGTGAACTCCCTAACCCGGCCGGCGGGCGCGGCGGATTGCTGCGCGAAAGCGCTGGCTCCCCACAGATACAACATCATCACACCAGCAGCAGCCAGTGTCGTTCTTCTTGCGGTCAGCATTAGGCTTAAAGCCTCCAACAGATGATCGGTGCGTCGATACACCGATCACTTTTCATTCCAACCCCGGAATGGATGAGAGAAGCAGCAGGGAGTTAGACGGGGAATCCAGAGAAGAATCGCAACCTAATTGGGATTAGGCGGCACACTTTCCGGGTCTCAGAAGGGTCTCAAAAGGCACACCCTAAGGGTGGAAAATGACCCTTTCCTGCATGCACTGAATGGAGTTAAAAAGAAGGAGGAGACCGCCCAGGAGCATCAAGAGCTGGAGACAAGAAAATGCCGCTGGCGAGATCACGGCGGTCTGCGATCTCCAGAACCACCGGCTCCATCCGCAGCGAATCGGACCTCAATGCACGGCGACGCACCCGATGATGCGCAGCGGCTACATTGTCAGCGGGCGCTTGCAGCAGCGTGCCGAAAGTTGGGCCACTCCAGAAGGGCGTGCGAACGCTGTGCGCCCACGCAGAAGGCGAAAATCCGAGGCGCGCACTCGAAGCGCAGCGAGGCATCGCCACGGATACCGTCAGCAGCGCGAACCAAAATAAGGATGGTAGCCTTCGCAGAATTCGCTCCAGAGGCCTCAAGCCTTTGTTATAGCAGCTTTTGGTCAAATTCAGAATGATCAAATCGCGAGAGGCCTTAAGCCTTCGTCGAGACAGACACAAAGCTTGACGCCCCGGGAATCGGGATCGCCAGCGACACACTCTTTGGAACTGCAATTCCTTTACGCAGCGCGGCTGTCATCAGGCCGCGCTCCGTCGCGAGGGCCAGCGAATTTCGGTCGACATAGATCGCCCGGATATCCGCAGCCGGAATCGGAACCTCTGCAAATTTCTCAAACTCTCCCGTCGTGCTCTCAATCCGCCACGCCTGGACCAGGCTACGGCGCGAGTCACCACGAGTCGCACAGTAGACAACGTTCCGTTCTCGATCAAACTCGATTGCCATCGGCGCAGCATCGAGCGCAGCGCTTCTTAGCGCTATAACGGTACCGCCGTCCGAAATTCGAAAGCTCCGCAGAGCAGGCCGAAGCTGCTGCATGGCCACCGCAAGGCTTCCTTCCCGATCCAGAGCCACGGCGCTCAGACCGCTCCCGGGTTCACATTGCAAGCGATGGCTCACAACAAAACCCGGATCCTGCAAGGAAAGGAAATCCAGCCGGTCCGCCCCAAAATCCGCGCCCATAGCCCAACCGGCCCGGGGGTGAAATAAGACTGCGGCGGGATGTGCGGCAGCTTGTTCCGCTGTATGCGACCCACGCCCGACCTGTTTCAAGATCGTTGACGGCGCGAGGGGCACTCCTGAAGCATCGATCGGCAAGACGTTATAAGCACCGCCTGCAAATGCCGCTACCAGCAGATTCTGTCCATCCGGAGCAACCGTCAGTGATCGCGGCTCGGTCGCCGAGAGCGACAACGGCCGCTTCGACAGCAATTCCAGACGACCCTTCTTGCGATCGACTTGAAAGGCCTCCACCGTCCCGCGCGGCTCGTGCCGATACGTCGTCACGCCATTGGCTACATACACGACAGGAAGGAACGGATGCGCCGCCAGAGCCAGAGGCCGCTCTGTCGCAGTTGAGTTGAGCCGCTCCCATCGCCCCATGCGCCGGGCAACCACATGCAGCGTTCCTGTGTCTGCATGGCCAAAGGAACCGAGACAGAATATGCAATCCTCATCAACCCCGGCCGCCGACGCCGCGAAGGCGGCGCCAGGCAATAAGAAGGCCGCGCTCGCCCACCCGAGCCTCGCCAGGAAACCACGACGACTGCAGGGAGCGAAGCACACGCCGGATTGGTCCCGTGATTCCATCTTCTGTTTCCTAAAAAAACAGCGCCAACCAACAGCCATCAATTAGGCTTCGCGAATACTCATGCTCGAGTGGAATATGTTGTTTGGATCGTAGCGCCTTTTCACCTGCTGCAGAAAAGGATAGAGCCCGGCACGCCCATAAAAGAGTTCCGGCCAGTAGCTGTATCGCAGCATGTCACAGTCCGCGTAATTCATATAGCAACCCTCGTAACGGTCCCCCCATGGAGTGCCTTGGTGCTCGGCATCCACGTGGCTGCCCGTGTACACGGCGGTAAAAAGGCGATCCATCGCATCGAGGTGAATCGCATCTTCCGCCTCGTCGCGCCAGTAACATTGCCACTGCAGTTTCATTATTGATGAGCGTTGCGCCACAGCCGTTTTAGCCACCAGCTCGGAACGGTTCATCGCGCCACCATAGCTATCAATCGACACCACGGAATCCTGCACTCCACGATCGTCCGACGTATAGAAGCGATAAAACTCATGCGCCTCGGCAAGCGTGAAATTACGCTTCATATAAGCCGATTTGTACTTCGCGCGCGTAGGCTCGCCCGAGCCGCCGTCCCCAACCGTCACACTGATCCAGGGCCGCAGCCGCACTCCTGGCTTGAAGTTTGCATGATTTCGCATCGGGTCCTGCCGGTGCGCCGCCGCTACGTTGGTCGCCGCACTCATTGACCGGCGCGTCGGCATCAGCATCGGCTCAAACTCGGCAAAGCGATCCAGAAATTCCGTTAGGACCGTAAGGTCTTCCGCCGTCCCATCCGGCTTGCAGAACTGTACGTGCAGCCCAAGATGCCCCACTCTCTGTGGAGTGATCTCCAACAAGGAGAAAAGCCCCCAGGTATCGGCATCCATGCCCCGATGCTCCCAGTAATCGCCAAAGGCCATTAGGAGCCCCGCGAAGCGCTCCTCGCTCATATCCTTCCAGGGGAAGAACAGGCTGATATTTGCTACCTCGCGCGGCGCAGTCGGCAACTGGTCGAAACGAAAACTGGTGATGATCCCGAAATTGCCGCCTCCCGCGCCACAACAGGCGCGGAATAGGTCCGCATCATGGTGCGCGCTCACCCGCCGCGGTGTCACCTTGCCACCCGCATCCACCGTGAGGATGTCAACAGCAGTAAGCCAGTCGCAGGTAAGCCCATTCAGCCTTGACAGCAGACCATATCCTCCACCCGAGATGTGACCGCCGGCTCCAACCATAAAGCAGCTACCCGCAGGCAGCGTGAGGTTATAGCGCTTGTACAAGGACAGATAAACATCGCCCAGCACCGCGCCCGGAGCAACGCAGTACGCTCCGCTGTGCCCATCACGCATCACGCTGTTGTGCAGCGACAAATCGATAATTGCGCCATGCGGATTCGAGCTGACGAAATTCTCATAGCAATGGCCGCCCGATCTCACCGTGGGACGTAATCCGGCTCCCACCACCCGCCGCAGCGCCTCCGCCGTTTCCTCGGCCGAGGAGCAATACACGATTCGGTCCGGGGCCTCCGACTCGGAGGCAGGAAATCGAAGATTGTGGCCCGACTTGAGTGCATCGAAGCGCGGATCTTTGCGCGTTACGGTGATACTCATCTTTTCTCCAAGACACCTTTACCCCGCAGCGTCCCACACCAGACGCAGCGGATCTTACGACGACACAGGCGTTGCCGACGGCTATTAAACTTAGTGCCGCGCGCTACCTGTCCTAAACTGTTGGCGTCCATCCTAATCGTGACCGCGTACTTGCTGCACGCCATCAGACAAATGGCCTAAAACGCCGGCATGCTGTGCGTTTCCCATTTTGGCTCTCTTCAGCTAGGACATCCGCCATAGAAGCGCACAAGACAACGGGCAGATGACACACCTCCGGAGCAGTTTAGACTGGGCAATGTGAAAATCAGGGGGATATCGGCGATGCGGCTGAAGCTGAGTTATCTTGTTGCGCCCACACTGGCAGGCGTTACGTTCTTTGCAGGACACACCTTGCTCGCACAGTCATCCGGTCAGCAGGAAACCTCTGTGCCTGTAAGCGCCAATGCCTATCAAAATCAGGGACCGCCAGGCCCCAGCCAGTGTGCCGGCTGCTTCCCCGTTACCCCGGCTGGCCAGGGGCGGAATCAGGAGCCCGGACTGCCTCAGCCAGTCTTTCAGTCGGGAGCCGCTGGTCACGCTGCTCCCCGCGTCGGCCCTCCCCCATCGCTCCCCAATCCGTTGCCCTATGACCTGCTGCTCCAGCACGGACATGTCATCGATGCGAAGAACAACATCGACCGCGTCATGGACGTCGCGATCAAGGACGGGAAAATTGCAGCCGTAGCCGACCACCTAAATCCCAGTGACGCCGCCAAGACCATCGATGTGACCGGCGATTACGTGACGCCAGGACTGATCGACATTCACACACACGACTACGCCTCCACTGGCGAAGCCCACTCCTATGCCGGTGACTATGGCATCTGGCCCGACGGCTTCACTTTCCGTACGGGTGTTACCACCATCTGCGACGCCGGCAGTTCCGGCTGGCGCAACTTCGAAGATTTCAAAGAGCACATCATCGACCGCGAGCAGACCCGCGTCCTCGCCTTCATCAACATCGTGGGTGCCGGCATGCGCGGTAGCCGCTTCGAAGACAATCTCGACGACATGCAGATGGTTCCCACCGGCTACATGGCCCTCCGCTATCCCGACACCATCATCGGTATCAAGAGCGCTCACTTCACCGGGCCGGAGTGGACTCCCTACATCCAGGCCGTAGGCGCAGGCAACATCGCCCACATCCCAGTCATGATCGACTACGGTGCCAATCGTATCGAACGCCCGCTCTATCAACTCCTCACTAAATATCTCCGCCCCGGCGATATTTATACCCACGCCTACTCCGGCCTCCGCGGCGAGCAGGACACAATGACACTCGGCCCATCCAAAGCGCTCATCGAAGGCCGCAAGCGCGGCATCTACTTTGACGCCGGCACCGGTGGCGGCAGCTTCCGCTTCCGCATCGCAATTCCACTCATCAAGGCAGGTTTCCTGCCTGACTCGCTCTCGACTGATCTGCATGCCGACAGCATGAACTCGAGTACGAAAGACATGCTCAACGTGATGAGCAAATTCATGGCCATGGGGCTCTCCCTGCAGCAGGTCGTTGCCGACACAACTTGGCATCCTGCCCAGGAGATCCGCCGTCCCCAGCTTGGCAATCTTTCCATCGGCGCGCCAGCCGACGTAGCCGTCCTCAGCGAAAAGCACGGCAAGTTTGGATACCTCGACATGGACAACACCAAACTCATGGGCGATACACGCCTCCTATGCGAGCTCACCATTCGCGCTGGCAGAGTCGTCTATGATCTGAATGGCCTTTCCATGGACGCATGGAACGATGTGCATCCGTCCAGCAATCCGCAGATGGCGAACCACTGGACTCAGTTCCGTCCGCGGCCTCCGCTGCCTGAGCAGATCACCCCACGCCGGCCCGCATCCCAGCAGTAGCGCCTCCCAGCCGTCATCGTGCCAGTGAGGACTCGGCAAAGGCGCAATAATGATGAGGAGGGCCAAATGGGTATTCTGAAACCGGCACGGCTTCTGCGTCGGCTCGCTATCTGTGGCCTCCTCTGTGCGTCTATTTCATTCGCCGGCGAGCCTGCGCCAATCATGGTCAACTGGCAAACGCTCCAAACTCTCGACTTCAGCATTCCGCAGGCAAAGCAGAAAGCCGCCGCTCTGCAACTCTCGGGAAAGCGTGTCAGCATCCCCGGCTTTATGGTGCCTCTCGAGGACGACCTTGACCACGTCTCCGAATTTCTACTCGTCCCTTATGCCGGAGCCTGCATTCACGTGCCGCCGCCACCGCCCAACCAGATCGTCTACGTCAAGATGAATAAGAATACTCAAGTGCAGGTCACCTTTACTGATCCCATCCTGGTCACCGGAACCCTGCAGATTTCCACCGTGCAAAGCCCCTATGGCGCCGTCTCCTACGATCTTTCCGGAGAAAGCGTCGCCCCTTATCAGCCACAATGAGCCAGCACGTGTCCATGTCTGCGAGCGAAGCAATTCATCTACGCAATGTAGTCTTCGGCTATAACCCGCGTGTGCCCCTGTTGCGGATCGATGAGTTGGTTGTGGCAGACCGACAGCGCGTCTTCCTTTACGGGCCGAGCGGAAGCGGCAAAACCACTCTCCTTGGCCTGATTACCGGCATCCTCCAGCCGCAGCAGGGAAGCTGCAAGGTGCTCGGTCACGAGATGACGAAGCTGCCTCTATCCGCGCGTGACCGGCTTCGCGGCGCAGAGATGGGCTACATCTTCCAGAGCTTCAACCTCATTCCTTATCTCACTGTGCGCCAGAATGTCGCACTGCCCTGTCAGGTGCACAAGCGCCGTCGTAAAAACATCATCGCCCCCACCCTCAATGAAGAAGTGGAGCGCCTCGTCCGCCGCCTCGGCCTCGAGAGCCACCTCGATCACAACGTGAAGCAACTCAGCACCGGACAACAGCAGCGCGTCGCCATTGCTCGCGCCGTCATCGGCAAGCCCAGTCTCGTTATCGCCGACGAGCCGACATCCGCTCTCGATACCGACCGCCGTGAAGCTTTCATGAACCTCCTCCTCGAAGTCTGCGACGAGGCCAGCGCGACGCTAGTCTTCGTAAGCCACGACCGTTCCCTCATGTCCCATTTTGACCAGCAGATCTCCGTCTCTGACATCAGCGAGGTATGCGCGTGACCATCCTGCGCCTCGCGTGGCTATCGCTGCGCAGCCGTAAATTTACAAGCGGCCTCACCATCTTCTCCATCGGCCTCAGCGTCATGTTGCTCGTCGGCGTTGACCGCATCCGACAGGGCGCGCAGTTAGGTTTTGAAGGCACACTAAGCCAGACAGATCTCGTTGTCGGCGCCCGTGGTGGCTCGCTCCCGCTCCTCCTCTATTCCGTCTTCCACATCGGCACCGCCAACAACGAGATCTCATGGGACAGCTATCAGCACTTCGCCCATCACCCCGCAGTGCTCTGGACGATTCCCCTCTCGATGGGAGACAGCCATCGCGGCTTTCGCGTAGTTGCCACCGACGACAACTTCTACGAACACTATCGCTACCGTGGCAATCGCAGCCTTCAACTAGCCCAGGGCAGCCGCGCTGAGGGCATCTTCGACGCCGTCATCGGAAGCGCCGTAGCTGCACAACTCCACTACCATCTGGGTCAAAAAATCATCCTCAGCCACGGACTCCAGGGCAGCTTTCTCAAACACACAGCCGACCCTTACACCGTCGTAGGCATCCTTGCCCGCACCGCCACGCCTGTTGACCGCGCCATCTATATCACCCTGCTGGGAGACGAGGCGATGCACTATGGATGGCAAAACGGAGCGCCGCCACTCGAACCCATCCCGGCATCGCAGATTCACCCCTCCGACCTGCATATCAAGACCATCAGCGCTTTTTTGCTCCGCACCCGCTCGCGCATCGGCACGCTCTTTCTCCAGCGTGAGATCAACACATATAAGCCGGAACCCCTGACCGCGATTATCCCAGCCTTCACACTCGAAGATCTCTGGAATGTGCTCAGCGCAGCAGACATCGCTCTATCGCTCGTCAGCGGAGCCGTCCTCATCGTCGGCCTTCTGGTCATGCTCACCGCCCTCTACACTTCCCTGAATGAACGAAGGCGCGAGATCGCCGTGCTGCGCACCGTGGGCCTCAACGCACGCCAGATCTTCACGCTATTTATCCTCGAATCTACTGTTATCAGCGCGGTAGGGGCCGCCTTCGGACTCACCGTCGTCTACATCGTGCTCTTCGCCGTCCGTATCCCCGTCGAAAACAACTACGGTATCCCCCTGGCAATGGTAGGGGTCTCCTGGCGTGTGGCCATTTATCTGGGCTCGGTCGTGGTCGCGGGTGCGCTTTTGGGCTTTATTCCCGCCGTCCGCGCCTATCGTAACGCGCTGATCGACGGTCTGAATGCCGGCTGAGCGATAGATAGGCCATTTGACTTAATACCTGAATGCTCAGTCTGGCCGATAATGTGTTCCGGGATGCAAACAGGAGCACAGTATGAAACATACGTTTAGCCGTCGCGCCTTTCTTCAGACCAGCCGCCGGGCACTTACCGCAGGAAGTTTGATGAGCATCGGCGCTCCGCTGTTCAGCTTTGCCGAGGGCGCGAGCAAGTCCCGAGTAGTAAGCGATGCCGCGGTGGATTACTACGACAAGCTGGGCGTCACGAAGATAATCAACGCCGCGGGAACCTATACCGATCTCACCGCATCGATCATGCCCCTGGAGGTGCGCCGCGCAGTGGATCAAGCAGCGCTGCATCCCGTGAGGCTGGAGGATCTGCAAACCGCGGCGGGAAACTACCTTGCACAGCGGCTGCAGTGCGAGGCCGCGTTGGTGAGCGCGGGCGCGGCTTCCGCTCTCACGCTGGGCATGGCGGCGTGCGTGACGGTCGCGAACTACTCGAAACTCGGCGACGCAATCATGGATCAAATTCCCACCGGGGCAGGCCCGCTGAAGAATGAGGTGATTGTGCAGCACGCCCATCGCTACGAGTACGACCACGCCCTGCTGAATTGCGGCATACGGTTTGTGGAAGTGAAAACAATAAGCGAGTACCAGGCCGCCTTCACGCCGAATACGGTGATGGCCCATTTCTTCAATGCGGCGGAGGAGGGCGATATCGGACGGGAAGATTGGATTCGCGTCGCGCACGAGCATCAAATTCCGTGCATGAACGACGCGGCCGCAGACGTGCCGCCTATCTCGAACCTCTGGAACTATACGAAAATGGGTTTCGACCTCGTCTGCTTCTCGGGCGGTAAAGGAATTCGCGGACCGCAAAATGCCGGCCTGCTGCTGGGGCGAAAGGACCTGATCGCTGCTGCAGCCGAGAACAACAGTCCCAACTCTGCGCGCGTAGGACGCGGGATGAAAGTGGCAAAAGAGCAAATTATCGGAATGGTTGCGGCCATTGACTGGTTCCTGGCACAGACCGATGAAGGGATGGAACACGAGTTCCGCAGTCGAGCGAATGTCGTCGCCAACTCAATGAGAGGAATCCCCAGCGTCGACTGCAAAATCTATGTCCCGCCGGTCGCAAACCACGTTCCCCATTTGCTGATCCACTACGACCAGCAACGTGTGAAGATTGCTCCTCGTGAAGTCGCTAAGGCGCTACGCAACGGCACACCCAGCATCGAACTCAACCCGGCAACGGGAAGCCACCATGCCAGTGCCGGACTGCCGACCGACGAGAACACGATTGTCGTTGGCGTGTGGATGCTCCAGGAAGGCGAGGACAGAATTGTGGGTGAAAAACTAAGGGCGGTGCTGTCGAAAGCGGCAACGGTCTGAAGGCTGGCGAAGGCCCCCTTTATGGCGCCGGACGGCACCGACTCGCAGCCGGATTTCCATCTAGGGCATTCGCCATAGAAGGGCGAAGGCCATTCGCCGGATGACAAGGGTTTGAAATAAGAATGAAATTGGTAGCCGGGTAACTGTGCCGGTTTTATCGGGAGCGATTTGCCGGTGTTTTCGTCGTTGGCTGTCGGTCCCGAAGTCGTGCACGCCAGGGGGTACCCATTCATGAAGTTTCCTACGAAAAGCCTCGCGGTTCTGAGCCTTTGCGCCGTAACGCTGTTCGGAGCGGGCGTTGCCAGGGCAGACATTAACGGCTCAATTTCCGGCATCGTTACTGACCCGACCGGAGCCGTCGTCCCGGGGGTGACGGTAGTCGCTACTGCGGAATCAACGAACGTGCGGCACACCACCGTCACAGACGGCAGCGGATTCTTTGCCTTCCCCGCACTGCCAGTGGACCATTACACGATCACGCTCAGACAAACTGGCTTTGACCAGTTCGTAATGCAGGGAGTCGTGATTAACGCGAATTCCGCCGTGCGCGTGGACATCAAGCTCAGGCTGGGAAAGATCACGAATACGGTTTCGGTGAATGAGGATGCACTGCACGTCGAGACGCAGAGCACGCAAATGGGCGAAGTGATCGACAGCAAAACGATCACGTCGATACCGCTGAATGGCCGATCCTTCATCGATCTGCTTGCCCTGCAGCCCGGCGTGTCGCCATATCAGGGCAACGACACGACTTCCGGGGTAGGCGCGTCGACGATCTCCGGAGACCAGTCGAACGGTACTCAGTCGGTAAACGGCGGCCGCGTGGAGGCCAACGGATTCATGGTCAACGGAGCCGACGCGGAAGAGGGCGTCCATAACGGTGCCGCAATGATTCCAAATGCTGATTCCATCGCACAGTTCAGAATCATCACCAATAACTTCAACGCCGAATTTGGCAACTTCAGCGGTGGCCAGATAAACGTGGTCACGAAATCCGGCACTAATCGGATCCATGGAGACGTATTCGATTTTCTGCGGAATACGGATCTCGATGCGAGGGACTATTACGCTCCCGCCCGCGGTGTGTTCATTCAGAACCAGTTCGGCGGAACGGCAGGCGGTCCAATTAAGAAAGACAAGCTGTTCTTCTTCGGGGATTACCAGGGCACGCGCCAGATTCTCGGGCAAACGCAGGCGTTCACCGTGCCATCGCTTGCTGACCGCACAGGCGATCTCAGCGACGAGGAAAGCGCATTGTCCAATTCTGACCCGGCCAACGGCGGGCAGGGCGTCGTCGGCCAATATTGGGCGGGCGTTCTGTCGCAACGCCTCAATTATCCGGTAACCCAGGGAGAGCCATATTACACATCAGGGTGCACAGATCCCTCGCAGTGCGCTTTTCCTAACGGCGTGATTCCACAGAGTGCGTGGTCGCCGGTCGCAGTTGCCACGCTGAAGTTTATTCCCATGCCAAACACGACCTTGAATGGGGCGCCTGGTTTCCAGACGGCCGCCTTTAACGGGACATTGAAGGACGACAAGGGCGGAGTCCGCGTGGATATGAACTCGCACTTCGGAGCGCTGTTCGGCTATTACTTCATTGACAAGTTCACCACCATTAATCCTTACGACCAGGGGATTAACATTCCCGGGTATGCCGATCAGAACAAGGGTAAGACGCAGATGATCAACTTGGGACTGACGACAACACTCAGCCCGACGCTCGTAAACGATGTGCGCCTAGTGTATTTACGGGACACGAACTTTACTGGAGTTCCGGTGCAGGGGCAGGGTACGGGCGTCTCCCTTAGCTCTCTGGGGTTCAATACTCCCTGGAACGCTACCGGTGGCCTTGGCAATATCGCGCCGCAACTGATGGGCGTGCCATCGTTCTTCTTCAACAATTACGAGTTTGGGCTTGCTCAGGATACGCTGCGGCAGTACAACAACACGCTGCAGTTGATCGATAACGTCACTAAGATTTCGGGCACTCACACGATCCAGTTCGGGGTGGACTTTCACTACGACCAGATTAACGAGCGGAACTTCGACGATCCTCAGGGAGCGTTTGGATTCAATGGCTCTGAAACAGGACTTGACTTTGCCGATTTCCTTCTCGGCGCAACAAACAACTTCACGCAGGCAAGCCAGCAACTCCTGGACTCGCGGGCCGGCTATTACGGCGGGTATGTGCAGGACTCCTGGCGGTCTACGCGTCAACTGACGCTCAACTATGGTCTGCGCTACGAAATCATGACGCCGTGGTATGACACACAGAACAAGCTTGAGACAGTCGTACCCGGCGAGCATTCCCAGGCATTCCCCGGGGCTCCCGTAGGAATGGCCGTGCCGGGCGATCCCGGCGTCTCGCGCACCCTTTCTCCAATCAAGTACACCAACTTCGCTCCGCGCATCGGGTTTGCGTATGCGCCGGAGTTCACTAGCGGACTGCTCAGCAAAATCTTCGGCTCAGGAGGCAAAAGCAGCATCCGCGCAGGCTACGGGATTTTCTACAGCGCGATTCAGGATGCGACCGGATTCGTAGAGGTCGGGGACGCGCCCTATGGTCTGTACTACTCCTCAGGCGTGCCGCCGCTGCTCGATTCGCCTTTTATCGATCGCGCAACGGGGAACAATGAAGGAATCAAGTTTCCTTTCACGTTTCCGCCAGTCGGTGTCTCTTCGAAAAATCCAGACACGACGTTCAATTGGGTGCAGGCGACTCCCATCTCCGGATCGGATTACTTCTACTATCGCAACAAGATTCCGTACGTGGAGGAATTTGAATTTTCAGTGCAAAGGCAGTTGGGGAGAGCTACGGTGCTGACTGCGAGCTATGTGGGCAACGTGGGCCGGCATCTGCTCACATTTGAAGAATCGAATCCAGCCGATCCTGCGCTCTGCCTGCAACTGAGCAATCCGGCAGCTTTGGCGCCCAATCAGACGCCTTGCGGGCCCAACCTGGAAGACAATGTCTACACACTTGCGAACGGAACAACGGTGAACGGGACGCGCCCGACCTTCGGCATTAACTTCGGAAGCAACCCTTATATGATTACGGCCGTGAGTTCGAGTTTCAACTCGCTTCAGGTGGCCCTGCAGCACACAGAGAAGTATGCTGATTTCCTCATTGGCTACACATGGGAGAAATCCATGGACAACGGCTCTACAGCCTTTGATGCGACAAACCCATACAATCCCGCGCTGAGCCGTTCGTTGTCTATCCTCGACGTTCCGCAGGACCTGGTGGCCAGCTACACGATCCAATTGCCATTCAACAAATTCACCGGGAATGGCGGCCTTTCCAACCGGATTGCCGCGGGTTGGGCTCTCTCTGGCGTAACAACCTTCGCCAGTGGCCAGCCAGTGGATCTGGGTGAGAACGATGATAATTCCCTTACCGGAACCTTCGACGACACCGTCGACGAACCCAGCTACGCGAACAACGGCAGCAAGCTGTATGTGAACAAGAATCCGCGCAGCGGGCAGCCATATTTCAACCCGAACTTCTTTACGTTTGAGCCGATTGGTCAAGTTGGTAACGTAATGCGGCGGTACTTCTCAGGCCCGGGAATTCTGAATTCCGATATGGCGCTGCTGAAAAACACGAAGATCAGGGAAAATGAGAGCCTGGAGTTTCGCGCCGAAGCATTCAATGTCTTCAATCACGCGCAGTTTAACAATCCCTCCGGCCAGATCGACAACACCGGAGCGGGCGGCTTTGGTTATGTGACATCGGACCGGGGTCCCCGCATTATGCAGGTCGCTCTGAAACTGATCTTCTGATCGCAGCAGCACTGAATCATTTAGGTCTGCGTGCCTGCATCGAGCAGCCGAACGTGCGTGGCAGCATAACAGGAGGTTATCGGCCGCGATGTTGTCATTACGGGCAAGAAGCACAATTGTTGCAGTTGCGTTCCTGCTATTGGGCGCGACCGTCTCCCCCACAGCCAGAGCGCAAAAACTGCCGCGCACATTTGAACTGCAGGACCTTTCTCCCAAGTTCTGGAGGCTGATCGATCATCGCTCCAACCTGACCACGGTCGCGACGGGCTTTGGATTTACCGAAGGGCCGGTGTGGGATGAAACCGGCTCTCTCTACGTCAGCGATGAAACGCTGAACTATATCTTCAAAGTGGATGTGAAGAGCGGCCAGAAGCAGAAAGTTATCGCTCTGGGCGACCCGGACGGCAACACCTATGACCGCCAACGCAGGATCCTGGACTGTGCGAGCGTTCTACGAGCCGTAATACGACTCTCGCCCGATGGCAAGACCTACACAATTATTGCCGATCGATATCAGGGCAAGCGGTTTAACTCACCCAACGATGTTGTGCTGGGGCCAGACGGAGCAATCTACTTCACCGACCCGACCTCCGACCTTCCCAAAGGACAAAAGCAGGAAATTCCGTTTCAGGGCGTCTACCGGATATCGAAAAGCGGCAACGTCACCCTGCTCACGAAGGAAATCGGCCAGCCGAATGGACTCGCGTTCTCTCCCGACGGGAAAAAGCTATATATAGACGACGATCAGGACCTGAATATCCGCGTCTACGACTTTCATCCAGACGGGACCATATCAAATGGCCAGATCTTCGGATCGGAGAAGGCGCCTGAAAGAGGAGGCGTTCCCGATGGAATGCGCCTGGACACCCATGGAAACCTCTATGTGGTTGGGCCACGCGGCATTTGGATATGGAGCCCAGCGGGCGAGCACCTCGGAACCATCGTAGTTCCTGAGCAGCCCGCAAACCTTACGTGGGGCGACGCGGGCTATTCCACCCTTTACATTACTGCAGGAACTTCGGTATATCGGATTCCTACCAAAGTTCACGGGTTTATCCCGTATCAATGATTTCCAACTGGGGCTGACTTCAATGAACGGAGCAAAGATGAAAAAGCTGGTGTGCTGTCTTGCATGTGTGCTGCTGGGGTTGTTCGCTGAATCTTGGAGTATGGCCGCGGCGCAGGATGGCTCTCGACAAATCATTCGACCGGCGGGCGCTTCGGGGAATTTTCCATTTAGCCCCGGAATCCTTGTAGATGGGACACTGTATGTCGCCGGTCAGGGCAGCGCAAACGCACAGAATGTTCGCCCCACAGATTTTCCCGGACAAGTGAAGCAGTCGCTGGACAACGTGCGCAGTGTTCTTCAGGCAGCTGGAATGGACTTCGACAATGTGGTTTGGATGAATGTCTATCTGAGCCGCGCCGACAATATCGACGCAATGAATGACGTGTATTGGAAGGAGATTGGCGCAAATCCGCCGGCTCGTTCCGTCATGGTAATAGGCTCGCTCGTCGGCGGCGATACGGTGGAAATCAATTGCATTGCTGTGAAGGATAAGGCGCATCGCCATGCAATCTGGCCAAGTGGCTGGCAGAGAGGCCTGCATATGGACCCCCCGGCGATTCAGGCGAACGACGTCCTTTATTTGTCTGCGCAGAATGGAGCGGATCCCAGGACAGGAAAGCTGGCGGATTCATTTGCCGCCGAAACACGGCAGGCGCTCGATAACGTATCTGCGATTCTGCACGCCGCTCACATGAGCATGAAAAATGTTCTGTGGGTGAACCCATATATGAGTGTGAGCGGACAGTACGACGCCATGGGGAACGTCTATAAGACCTACTTTGAGTTTGGCAATACGCCGGGCCGCGGGACGATCCAGGTGGTTGCGCTTCCCAACGGAAGCCACATCGTGTTCAGCTGCATCGCGGGCGCCAATCTTGCGAAGCGCCGGGCCATTCGTCCACGCAATATGCCTCCCAGCGCAACGGCAAGCCCCGGGATTCTCTACGGGAACACGCTCTACCTTTCAGCCAAAGATGGATTCATTCCCGGGCAGGGCATGGTGACTCAGGATTTCAATCTGCAACTCAGGCAATCCATGCGGAACCTGCTGGACGGATTGGAGGAAGCCGACATGGACTTCTCCAACGTAGTGTTTACGACCGTATATCTGCGCGACATACAGGACTTCGACAAAATGAATAACTTGTACAAGACGTTCTTCAAGGGAAGCTATCCCGCGCGGACCACGGTGCAGCAGAATTTCGATTCCAGCGCCGAAGCTGCCGAACAACTCTCCTTCATTGCGGTAAAGCCCGCCAGGCAGTAGCAACCGGAGAAGATTGCGATGCAACGCAGAACTTTTGTCAAATGGGTGACCGCCCTTCCTCTGCTCGCTCAGGTCGAGTTTCAGCAGGCACTCGGAACCGGGTGGGCGGAAACCGCAAAGGTATCAAAAGAGAATATCTATACGCGGATCGGCGTAAGGCCGGTAATCAACGGTCGCGGCACCTGGACGTATTTGAGCGCGACGCTGGAGCTGCCCGAAGTGAAGGCCGCGCAGGAAGCGGCCTCGCGACATTACGTCAATATTTTCGAACTCCAACATGCTGTAGGGCGGCGGCTCGCAGAGCTGACCGGAGCGGAGTCCGGAATGATCACCTCGGGAGCCGCCGGAGCCATGGCTTCGGGAACAGCCGCCTGCATTGCAGGCCCTGATCCCGAGAAGATTTGGCAACTACCGGACACAACAGGTCTGAAACACGAAGTGGTCATGATGGGCGGGCGAAGTCCGTTCGATAGCGCCATTCGGCTCGCTGGGGGCAAGCTCGTCATTGCGGAAACACTGGATCAGCTTCCTAATGCAATAAGCGATAAAACGGCGATGATCTACACCACCTCAGATCCCGACACATTGGAGAAAGAGGTTGCCGTTGCGAAGCGTGCGGGTGTGCCGATATTTATGGACGCGGCGGACGGCGTTCCTCCAATTAATAAGCTCCAGCATTTCGCGAAGATGGGATGCGACCTGTTTACGGTCAGCGGAGGCAAGGGACTTTGCGGCCCCCAAAGCAGCGGCGTGTTGCTGGGACGCAAAGACCTCATCGAGGCCGCGCTGTTGAACACCAATCCCTGGGAGGGCGCGGTGTGCCGCCCGATGAAAGTCGGTAAAGAAGAAATCATGGGGTGTCTCGCAGCGGTGGAGGCTTGGTATCGCATGGATCTTGCCGCGCTGGACAAGGAATGGAACGGCCGAGTGGAGCGGATCCAGAAACTGGTTCAGATCGTGCATGGCGTTACAAGTTCAATCGCTACGCCGCCGGGAGGAAACAGCTACCCCACGCTGACCGTGACCTGGGACGAGGACGCCTGGGGATACAGCGTCCAGGACTGCGCGCGGCAACTGCTTGATGGAACGCCAAGCATCGCTGTGTTGACGAATGATAATCCCAGCGATGTGCTCAGCCGTGATCCGAACTACCGCCACCATCACAAAGCCAACAAGGGCGCGGTCGCCGATAAGCTTCAGGTCATTTCAATGACACTCAAGCCTGGCGAAGAAATCATCGTCGGAAGAAGACTGCGTCAGTTGCTATCGGAAGCGCAAACCAGAAAGGCTTAAGCTGCATTTTCGGAAAATACCTCAAATCGCTTCACAGTCGCTCAGGAGACAACAGGTGAAAGCCAGAACTTGCGCCGAGATTCTTGTGTTTCTGGGACTGTTGGCGCCAATTGCGGGCGCGCAGAGTACGCAACCGTGCACGATCAAAGCCACAACCTTCGACGGATTCCCCGCGCAGGAGATGTCAAACCAGTGGGTACGTCTGGATTTTGTGCCCCAGCTTGGCGGCCGGCTGATGCAGGTGACCTTCAACGGCCATGCCTACTTGTTCGTGAATCCGAAATACGCGGGCAAGTATATTACTCCGGAGCAGGCCGCTGGCCGATGGATCAACTACGGCGGCGACAAGATCTGGCCCCTCCCCGAGGGCAACGATGACGAGCAGCATTGGACAGGCGCTTCAACGCCGCTCGACGACGGAGCGTATGCCTTCAAAGTGATCGCGAAAGGCGAGCGCTGCACAGTTCGATTAGATGGGCCACCTGACCCGCCGACCGGACTGCAATATTCGCGGGAGATCAGCATAGGAATGGATTCGCCGGAAATTGATTTCCACGCGATCACGAAAAATAGCACGGGCCACACGATCAACTGGTCGGTTCAATCCGTGTCCCAATACGATCTCTCAGACGCGAACGCGCAGGACGGATGGAACCATAATTTCTGGACGTTCACTCCCGTGGACCCCAAATCGCCCTACCTGCTGGGCTACCATGTGCGCGACGGCCTCGCAAACGATCCCTCCTACCATGTGAAGGACGGGCTATTTCGTTTGCACTGGCGCTATCTGGAGGGCGAAGTATGGGTCGACTCCGACCCGCAATGGCTCGCCGTTGTAAACGGAGTCAATCAATACACGATGGTGGAGAAAGGGACGCACTTCGACAACGCGAATTATCCCGGCAGAGCGTCGGTGATCTTCTATAAGAATGGCCCTACCGTGGAGTCGAATGCACAGCAAATGCCAATCGTCACACCTTTGGATCGCACCGAAACACCCTTCTACATGGAAGCCGAGATGAACAGCCCCATGGCCGTGTTGGAACCGGGGCAAGCCTACACGATGGATACCCGCTGGTTTCCATGCCGCATGGGTCCCGAGTTAAAAGACGTGACTGACACGGGGGTGATTGGAAAACCGCTCACCGCAACGCGTAATGGAGCTGAGTTGGAATTGGGCGGTGAGTTCGGAGTCTTTTTCCCGGGATCGCTCGTTGCGTATTTGTACGATCGCGGCGGAAACGAGACCGGCCGCGTCACCGTGCAGACGGCCAGCCCGGATGACTTGATTGATTTGCATCGCTCTGTGTCTGCGCCGAAGGAAGTTGTTCGCGTGTCGCTTCATCTGGTTGATACGCACAATGTCGATCGTGGGGCTCTCGGCGAGACCTTTGCCACCGATTCACACGGTGCATCATGAATCGGCCCGCAAAAATCGCCGCTTTCCTGGGCGCGCTCATCTTGTTGCCCACAGCAGGCGTGAGCGCGCAGAACCGCTCGATTGCGGTAAAGACCACGGCGGACGTGGCCCACAGTTTTAAGATCGGCGACTGGCCCACCTACAACGGCGACTACACTGGACGGCGCTACAGCGGATTGTCGCAGATCACTCCAGCGAATGTCGGGCAGCTTCGGGCGGCCTGGGTGTTTCACAGCAGGAACGCCGGCACGTTGGAAGTTACGCCCGTGGTCATCAATGGCGTCATGTACATCACCGCTTCGAACGATGCCTATGCGCTCGATGCGGCCGACGGCCAGTTGCTATGGCACTATTCCAGGCCAATTACTAACGGTCTCATCGACGACGCTTCCGGACACATCAGCCGCGGAGTCGCCGTCTGGGGCGACCGGCTCTACATGGAAACGGACAACGCCCACTTGCTATGTCTGGATGCTCGATCCGGTCACCTGATTTGGGACGTAGCTTACGCCGACTGGAACAAAAACTATGGCGCAACAAGCGCGCCCCTGCTGGTGAACGGCAGGGTCATAGTAGGAACCTCAGGCGGCGATGATGGTGTGCGCGGATTTATCGCGGCATTTGACGCGCAGACGGGAACGCTCGCGTGGAGGCGATGGACCATCCCGGGACCAGGAGAATTTGGCTCCTCGAGCTGGCCGGGCGACCTGTATCTTCATGGCGGAGGCACCGCATGGATGCCCGGAACGTTCGATCCCCAGCTCAATACCCTGTATTGGGGTACCGGCAATGCCGCTCCGGACTATGACGGCAACGTTCGACCGGGAGACGACCTGTATACCGCGAGCGTGCTGGCTTTGGACCCGGACACTGGCAGATTGAAATGGTACTTCCAGTTCACTCCGCACGATCTCTATGACTTTGATGGAGTCGAGACACCCGTCCTCGTGGATAGGGTATACAAGGGCAAGGCAAGAAAGCTGCTGATCGAGGCCAACCGAAACGGCTTCATCTACATCCTGGATCGCACGAACGGAAAATTTCTCTCGGCAACAAGGTTCGCGCAAAAACTGAACTGGGCCAAAGAAATCGACTCCAATGGACGACCCATCTTTACCGACGTGAAGCCCACGTTGAACGGCATGTTGACGTGCCCGGGAGTAGCTGGAGCGACCAACTGGTATTCCCCCGCCTACAACGAAGAAACCGGGCTGTTCTACTTCCTCGCGCTCGAGGAATGCACGATCAATTCGACGAAACCTCAGACGTTCACCGAGGGAACTGAATATTACGCGACGGGCTCACGGCGCCCTCCGAACGCGCGGGGCGCCAAGCGGCTCCTCGCCTTTGATCCCGCTACGGGACGGTTTGCGTGGACCTATCCCCAGACAGGCCGGGAGCACTCGTGGGGTGGAGCGATGACCACCGCCACAGGACTCGTGTTCTTTGCAGATGATTCCGACAGCTTTGAAGCGGTATCCGCGAAGACCGGTAAGAGCTTGTGGCACTTCAACACAGGACAATCCCTGCACGCATCGCCCATGAGCTACGCAGTGAATGGAAAGCAGTACGTTGCGATTGCATCTGGTGACGATTTGTTCACTTTCGCTCTGCCGTAACGGTTGCCTTTGACCCGTTGCCTTAGGACAATTGCTCTAAAAACAGGTAGGCCGCATCGCCATTTGCATGCAGCGGCACTCCGGCTATGCTCACCTTTAGCCTCCCTGACGTATTTCATCCGCAGGAGCGAGTGGGTAAAATCGGCCAGTGCATACACGTTCATATCTGGTTTGTTGCTTTTGCCTGACGCTCCTCGCGGGCCCTTTGCAAGCGCAGTCAGCGAAGCAACCGTCTCAGGCGAATACTGAAAGCGCGCGCCTGTTCCGCCAGAACTGCGCTTCATGCCACGGGAATGATGGGCGGGGCGGCGAGCGTGCTCCGAATATCGCGACCGACCACGATGTGGTCACCGCTACTGATGCGCAACTCACCGATACGGTCGGCAACGGAATTCCCGAAGCAGGGATGCCTGCATTTAATTATCTCGGCAAACAGAAGGTGAGCCAGCTGGTGGCCTGGCTACGCGTGCTGCAGGGCGTAGGCGGTGCACTGCACCCGACGCTCCCGGGTGATCCCGCAGCCGGAGAAGCGATCTTCTTTGGCAAGGCATCGTGCTCGCAATGCCACATGATGCGCGGCAGAGGTGGATTTATCGCCGAAGACCTGAGCGACTATGGGCGCGGCCAGACGGTGGATGCGATTCGAAAGGCGATCGTCGATCCGGCAGGTAGTCCCGGCGGAGCAGGCCGTCTGACCAGCATAATCATGAGCAATGGAACGAGGTATCAAGGCGTAATCCGCGCGCAGAACAACTTCACGATCGTGTTGCAGAACCAGAGTGGGGGATTCCAGAGCATTGCGCGTGACCACGTTGCAAAGATTCAGAGCGGCAGTTCGCTCATGCCGCAGGATTACGGAAAGACGCTCACGCCGCAGCAATTGAACGACGTTGTTAGTTATCTGATTAAGTCAGCCGCGCCAATACAGCCAATCCGCGTAAGCCAGAACGATAAGCAGTGAAACCAACATGGGGGCGAAGTTGAAAATGCTGAGGAAAGCAGCCTTAGCGGTGGTTGTAGGTGTGTCGTATCTTGTGTTGGCGGGCGGGCTCGCCTTTGCAGGCTGCCATCCCGATGTGACCGTGAAGAGTGGCAAGGCGCTGTTTCAGCGGGACTGCGCTGGCTGCCACAACAAGCAGCCCGGAGATACGAGTCCCTTTGGCCCTCCAAATCTGCATGGCGTTTTTGAACACAAGGTACTCACTCCGGAGGAAGTGCGCAACATCATCCGGCACGGAAAGGGCTCGATGCCGCCTTTCGGATCTCTCAGCGACACCCAGCTCGATCACCTGCTCGCCTATCTAAAGGCGCAATAGCGACGCCTCAACTCGCCGATGAAGGCGCAGCGACCACCACAGCGCTTCCAACAATTTCAATGAGCGAGTCACCCGGAATCCATTCCACCGCCATGCAGGCACGCGACGGAGATTTGCCGGGGCTGAAGTAGGTCCGGTAGATCTTGTTCAATGCGTCGTACTGCGCCTTGTGCGCATCGAAGCGCGCCTTCCCCGTGGGCATGGGCGTCGAGTCGGAAAGAGGCAGGCAGGTGAAAACCTGAAGGTGCAGGATACTGTCCATCGTGCAGCCTTGCTCTTCGAGCGACTTCTTGAGCGCGTCCATGGTGCGGGTTACGTGCTTCTCGAATGGGTCCGTTACGAGCACGTGATCGCTGGGCGGAAACCCGTCGTTCGAACCAGTGCCGTAAAAATAGAAGACCCCATCGCGGACATGATTCGACGGCTCATGGTGGTGGGGTTTCGCGGCCGCCGCTTGCTGTGCGAAGAGCTTCGGTGCTCCGGCGAGAGCAGCGGCAGCGCCGGCCGCCTTGGCGAAGAAGTTGCGTCGAGTGCTGAGATTCATCGATTCTCCTTTGCGAAAAGCATACGGCTTAGCGCAGCTTCCGATGCACTGGCAAATGCCCCAGCACATTCTAGTAGCAATGGCCTAGAAGCCGTTTCATTCTTCCAGATGCACAAGCCCGCGCTGCAACGCGTAGATGGTCGCCTGCGTGCGGTCGCGCGCGCCCATCTTATCAAGCAAAGAGCTTACGTGTATTCGCACCGTCTTTTCCGCGATGCCCAGCTCTTCGGCGATCTCGCGGTTGCTATAGCCTCGCGTGATGCAACTGAGCACCTCGGACTCGCGCGGCGTCAGCTCTATGGCCGGAGTCCGTTCCGCGAGTCGATCAAGCGCCATATTAGGAAAGTAGCGCAGGCCGCGATGAACGCTTTCAATCGCGTTAAGCAGCTCCTCACCGCTCGCGTCTTTCGTGAGGTAGGCCATCGCGCCGCTTCGCACGGCCCGATAGATATCTTCGCTGCCGGAGTAGTTCGAGAGCACGACGATATGGACCGAGCGAAACTCTTCTTTGAGTTTGGCAATGAGATCGAATCCGCTGATCAGCGGAAGCTTCAGGTCCAGCACCACCACGTCGGGGCGGAGCGACCGATACATGGCTAGCCCGGCTTCGCCGTCACACGCTTCGCCGACAATCTGTATCTGCGAATGCGCGGATAGCACGGAATGCAGCGCCATTCGCGCCAGGAAATGGTCCTCAATCAGAAGAACTCGGATCTGTTTCATACACCAATCCATCGTATGACGTTTTGCCCGGGAGTGACGGACTGACGCACGGCGTTGAACGGAACCTGAATCGCGACCTCAGTTCCGGATTCTGGCAAAGGGTGAATGCGGAAGTCGCCGCCGAGTTTCCTCACACGCTCCTGCATCACCGCAATTCCAAAGTGTCCACGAGGCGATGACGAGCGATGCAACGGCGGAAATCCGCTGCCGTCGTCGCGAATGGAAAGAAACAACGCGTCGCTCGCATACTTAACATGGACCAGAATGTGAGTGGGACTCGCATGCCGAATAGCATTACTCACGGCTTCCTGGCCAATGCAGACCAGATGATGCACACAGCCGGGCGCAAGCGGAATCTCGTCGCCTTCGACTTCGAGTGTCGTCTGCGTTTTCCCTTGAACGTGATTGGCCGCGAGCGAGCGCGCCAGAGCCTGCGAAAGAGTGCTGGTCACTTCATCGGATTCGCGCAAGTCCCAGATAATCCGGCGGGCCTCGGCCTGGCAGTGCGCGACCATGCTTCGCGCCAGTTCACAGGATTCAGCAGCTGGAGTGGAAGAAAGGCCGCTGTCGCGAAAGAGCTTCGCCGTCGCCTCCAGTTGCCAGGAAATTGCCGCGAAACCAGCCATCAGCGTATCGTGACACTCGCGCGAAATGCGATTCCTCTCTTCCAGCACAATGCCGATTCGGCCCTTCATCAGCAGCATGCGACGGCGAAAAATCTGCACAGGAAGAAGCATTCCCACAAAGAGCAGCGCGAGATAGAAATACCACGTCTCGTAGAAAGGCAGTCGCCGTTCCACTGCCTGCACAGACGCCGTCGGCGCGGAAAGCGGCCCGGACGCAGCCGTAACTGCTGTCGAAATCATCGTTGCCGATTGGACCTGCGCAGTGGCACGCGGCAGAAGCCCCACACACATGAGCAACGTGATTGAGACAAACCACCGCTTGCAGCGAAGTACCGAAGTCCGAGTTTGAGGGCGGCATGCCATCGGAGTTACTCGACAGGGATCGGTCGCTCCGGGCGAACGGTGAGCCAGCAGAGCGCGCTGACGATGGCGAGCACCGCCGCAACAGCAAACGAGGCATTCCAGCTATAGTGCTGAGCGATCCACGGAGTAAGCGAAGCAGTGGCCGCTCCGCCAATCTGCCCTCCCATGTTCACCAGGCTGGAAAAGACGCCCGTGCTGGGCCCCGCGATATCGACTGAGACCGACCAGTAGGAGCTTTGTGATATGTAGAGAGCGCCCGCCGCCGCAGCAAGAATGATTCCGGCGTGGGATGGATTATGCACTTGCGAGCCGAAAACCAGGAAAAGAGCCGTCGCAACCATTGCCACCGTTGCGAGCCAGCAGCGGCCCACCCTTAGGCCGAAGCGTTCCGTCAGCCTGTCGCTCAATACGCCGCCTGCCAGGCAGCAGACAGTCATCGACAGAAACGGCAGCATCGAATAGTACGCGCTCGCCTTCAGGTCGAATCTGCGCACCTGCGCCATATAAAGGAAGAACCAGCTGAAGAATATCCACGCGATATAGCCGAAGCTGAAATACCCAACCATCAGCGCCGGCAGGTCTTTGCGGTGGAGAATCGCGCGCCACGAGATTACCGGAGCGGCCGCTTCAGGCGCGGAAGATTCGTACGAAAGACCATCGTGAATCTCCTGCAATTCCAGCTTTGAAACAGCAGGATGTTCCTCGGGGGTATCGCGGGAAGTCTGCCACCATACCGCGCAGACCGCTATGCCAACGACGGCGCTGAACCAGAAAGCGACGCGCCAATTGTAGGACACGATAAGCCAGGTGAGCAGCGGAGGAGTGAGTCCGCTGCCTGCACCCACGCCCGCCAGAATAAGGCCATTGGTAATTCCGCGCTCCTTGAGTGGCACCCAGCGCGCCACAAACTGGTTGGCCGCAGGATAGATAACGGATTCGCCCGCCCCAAGGACGAGCCGGATGCAGATGAGAAGCAGAATCGCCTGGGTGATGCCCATCGGCAGCAGCGCCGTCAGGGCGGTGGCAGCGCACCATGACAGGACTCCCAGCGTAAGCACGCGGCGCGGCCCAAACCGAGTCGCAAGCCACCCGGCCGGGACCTGAAAGGCCGCGTAACCAATCAGAAATGCGCTGAATATCCAGCCCAGTTGCTGGTTACTAATGCCGTATTCTTTGCTGATCTGCAGCCCGGTGATGGAGATATTCGTCCGGTCGAGAAACGCCACCCCGCTGAGAATAAAGAGCCAAAAGGCCAAAAAATAACGAACGTGGGTGCGAGTCTCGCTGAATGCCGGGGCAGATTCCCTGCCCTGTTTGAGGTTGGAGACGGGGACCGCGGGGGCACTCTGGCTGGCGGTCCCCCGCGCCATAGCGTAGTCCCGGAGCATTTCGTCCTCAAAAACTCGGCGCAAGCTCGGACCCCTTGCTTTCCCCTGCCGCAATTATCGGTGCAGCCGACCCGCGGCTTAACACAAACATAAACGACATCAAAATACGCCCGTAGGGTATCAGTTCCCATGCATCTTCCGGTAGAGGCTGTCTGCCTGCGTAGCAATTCTGGTCACTTCTGTTGAGACGGCAAGTAGGCTAATGGGCCTATGCATCGGTACGGCGAAAGGCTAATGACAGGCGCGCCAGGCAAATATCGAATTCTCAAGGAGACGTTCTTTCAACTTCTGAGAGACATTGCATCTGTGCGCCCAGCGCATTAACCTTGAACTCCCGCAGTGATCTGCGCACCTCAACCAACAGGTGATCTATGCCAGTTCAGCGCTTTTCTCGCTCATTTCGCGTCATCCCGGTTCTCGCGATTGTGTTTGCGGCCTTGTTGCTTCTCGGGGTATCGCATGTTGTCCACGCAGACAATCCCATGACGGTCGCGGATTATTCCGCAAACCCGACCGCGATGATCGACGCGTACCGCCATGTGGAAGTGGCGTCCGTGTCAGACGCGATGGAGCAGTTGCTGCATCAGCGCCGCTATATGTCGCACCACATGCAATCCATTTTCCCGACAAAATTCGCGGGAACGGCCCTAACGGTCCTGCTTGTGAAGCAGGAGAACCATGATCCCCACGCGCTTGACGGCATGTTGAAAGCGATCGACACGGGTGGGCCCGGTTCAGTGTTCGTCATGAAGGTCGAGGACGGGGCCGACATCGCGGGAATGGGCGGCCTGATGGGAACCGCAATGCTGTCGCGAGACTTTGCCGGCGCAGTGGTCGACGGCGGCGTGCGCGATCTCCCTCAACTCAAGAAGATCGGCTTTCCCGTTTACGCGTTGGGGCCAGTGCCCTCTACGTCTGTCGGCCATTACCGCTTCGCATCCATGAACAGCACCATCACCTGCGATGGGGTCTCCGTAGCTCCGGGAGACATTATCGCCGCCGACCAGGACGGCGTGGTGGTCGTGCCGCGGAAAGACGCCGCCCGGGTTCTGGTGCTTGCGCAGAAGCTCGATGACAGCGAGCATTCCATGTATCCATTCATCGACAAGTATCACTCCATCGAAGAAGCGGTAAAACAGTTTGGAAGGCTGTAGGCGCGCCATTAGGCTATTTGGCCTAATTTGACCCTGATCACAGGGCCGATGACAGCGCCTCGACCCAACCAGAGAATGGTGCATGTGACGGCGGCTTCCAATCCCGCAGGTAGTTCCTCGCCTCTGAAGCAGACAGTAAAACTGCGTTACTTTCTGGGCTTCTGGCTTTTCATCCTCAGCGCCGTTGCTTTTCTCGACCGGACGAACATCACCATCGCAGGCCCGCAGATCAGCCAGCAATATGGTCTGAATGATCAGAGGCTCGGATGGATTTTCAGCGCGTTTTTGATCGGCTATGCAGTCCTGCAGATTCCTGCGGGATGGTTGGCTTCGCGCAGCGGCCCTCGCAAAGTCCTCACCATCGGCGTACTCCTATGGGGAGTAACAACGGCAGCGACGGCGATGCTGCCGTCGACCATAGAACATGCCGTGCTGCTTCTCATCGTGCTCCGGCTTGCGCTCGGCGGAAGCGAGTCGGTGATTTATCCAGCGGCCAACCAGTTCGTGGCCCGCTGGATTCCCCTGAGAGAACGCGGGCGCATCAACGGATTGATCTTTGCCGGAGTGGGCGCAGGCAGTGGACTGACCCCGCCGCTGCTGAATTGGCTCATCGGCAACTACACGTGGCGAGCCGCGTTCTGGTTCAGCGCGATTCTTGGCTTCATCGCAGCCGCCGTCTGGTGGAAAACCTCGCGGGACGCGCCCGAGGAACATCCGGCGATCACCGGGTCCGAACTGCAGGAGATTCAGGAGAGTCTCGGCGCAGTCGCGGTGAGCTCCGCGAAGCCCGTGATTTCCTGGCGCGCAATCCTCAGGAGAAGAGACCTGCTGGCGCTGGTCGCCGGCTACTTCAGCTTCGGTTATATCGCCTGGATATTCTTCAGCTGGTTCTTCCTTTATATGGCGCAGGTGCGCGGCTTCAATTTGAAGGCGAGCGCCAATTACGCCATGCTGCCGTTCCTCTCCATGACCGTGTGCTGCCTTATCGGAGGAGTGGTGAGCGACCGGATCACCCGGCGATGGGGACTCCGCCCCGGCCGCTGCGGGCTTGCCTCCGCCGCATTGCTTGCAACGGCATTTTTCCTGGTTCTAGGATCTCAAGTGCATAGTCCTGGCCTCGCTGGAGTAATTCTGGCGGGGGGCGCCGGAGCGTTGTATATTTCGCAGAGTTCCTTCTGGTCCGTTTCGGTGGACATTGCGGATTCGAATTCGGGCGTGTTCTCCAGCATCATCAATACGGGCGGCCAGATCGGCGGAGCAGTCACGGCGTCACTGACGCCTTGGATTGCTCAACGCTATGGGTGGACCACTTCATTTACGATTGCCGCTGCATTAGCGGTGTTCAGCGCGCTGTGCTGGATGACCGTTCACCCGGAACGCCCACTGGTAATCGAACCACCGGCCCTCGACATGTCAAATCAATTGCCGGAAGCTGCTTTGAAGCGCGCAGAGTGAAGCATGGATAGTCTTTTTTTTGCAAACAAGAATAGGATTTCTGAAAGGAGTTTTGGGTCATGTTAAAAGCGGGATGGAGTCGGCGTTCGTTCCTGTCCACATTGGGTGCAGCCACGGCTACTTTGTTTACACCAGGCAAGCTGCGGGCCTCCACGGTTGCGCAGGGCGCGGTTGATGGAGGAGCAGCCAGCGGCAGTGGTCGCCTCGCGCTTACCGGCCTCGGTTCAACCGGCGATATTTATGGTGAGCTCGGAGTCACGCCCGTCATCAACGCGGCTGGCACTTACACCTCCATGGGCGGATCGCTCATGGCTCCGGAAGTAATGGAGGCCATGCGGCTCGGCAATGAAAACTTCGTCGACATCGATGACCTCGAAGTTGCCGCTGGGAAGAAGATGGCCGAATTGTGCCGCATGCCCGAAGGCTACACCGGTCTGGTGACCGGTGGAGCGGCGGCGGCGCTCCTGGTTGGCTATGCCGCAATTCTCACCGGCGATAACAAGCAGTACATCCAACAGATTCCCGATCTCACGGGCATGCCCAAGTCCGAGGTCATCATCCAGAAGAGCCACCGCTATCCGTTCGACCATCAGATTCGCCAGACCGGTGTGAAGCTGATTGAGGTGGAAACAAGGGACGAGTTGATCGCGGCAATTAATCCGCGTACCGCGGCAATGCACTTCCTCAACTGCAACAACGACGCTGGGCAGATCAAAGTCGATGAATTTGTGAAGATCGCGCATCAGCACAATCTCCCCGCATACAACGATGCCGCCGCCGACACGCCGCCAGTCTCTCGGCTTTGGGAGTACACCCACATGGGATATGACCTCGTAACGTTCAGCGGAGGCAAGGACATTCGCGGCCCACAGGCTGCCGGCTTGCTCATGGGCAAGCAGGAACTGATCCGGTGCGCGCTGCTCAACATGAGCCCGCAGGAAGACACCATCGGGCGGGCTTCCAAGGTAGGCAAGGAAGAAATCTGCGGGATGCTCAAGGCGCTCGAGATGTTCGTCGCGTCAGACCAGGACGCAATTCTCAAGGGATATCACGCGCAACTCGATCACATTGGAAATGCGGTCGACCAAATTCCCGGTGTCACGGCCCAGTATGAATACAACGCCCAGGCGATTGCCAACGTGACGCCCAGGCTCGCCATAAGCTGGGATCCCACGAAAGTCGCGCTCACCAGCCGCCAGGTAACGCAGCAACTGGCTGCCACGCGTCCGCGTTCCATTATGTTGAGTGGCGACGGCGGTCCGAGGCATTCGCAGCAAAACCCGACAATCTTCGTTACCGCCTGGATGATTCAGCCGGGACAAGAGAACATCATCGCCGATCGGCTCTCAGAGGTTCTCAAGTCGGGCGCAAAGGCATCCTGATTTTCGGGTGAACTCCGATGAAGAGAGCCATTATCGTTGCCTTGGTGACCTGTGCGATCGTGCCCGCGCCGCGTCTCCTCGCACAGGTAAAGATGTCCCGGCAGCAGGTGCTGTTTTACACCTCGGAATGGAAGGGCGCGCGGTTCCCCGACGGGCGCCCCAAACTTCCAGACGACCTTCTCCATCGCGCCCTCGGCATGACCATCGAGGACATCTGGGATTTTCTGCGCGAGCACGGCTACCAGAATCAGTTTGAAGGTGGATGGCAGAGCCTTCACGCAGACAAGCCGTTTGCCGGAAGAGCGCTCACGGCGCAATACATGCCGGTGCGGCCCGACATGGCAAGAGCGATCGAACGCGAAGGCAAAGTCGAAGATCGCGTGGGCGATACCAACTCCTGGCCGATTGCCGAGCTACAACCCGGCGATGTATATGTGGCCGATGGTTTTGGAAAAGTAATTTCAGGCACGCTGATCGGCTCAAATCTCGGCAATGCCATCGCCGCCCGCTCCCACACTGGATTCATTTTCGATGCCGGCATACGCGATCAGGAGGAAAATCGCGAGATCCCAAATTTCAACGGCCTGTATCGTGGATACGACCCCTCCGATTGGGCGCAGATGGAGTTAACGTCAATTAACGCGCCGGTCCGAATCGGCCGCGCTGTGGTGTTACCCGGAGACCTCGTTCTGGTAAAGCCGAATGAAGGAGTGATTTTCATTCCAGCAATCCTGGCCGAAGCCGCCATAAGCTCTGCGGAGTTCACCGCACTAAAAGACGATTTCAACTTCCAGCTGAACCAGCAAGGAAAGAACGGCGCGCAGTTCGAAGGTGGATGGGACCAGAGCAAATACGAAGCCTTCGCAAAGTGGATCGACGCCCATCCCGAAAAATTGAAGATGCCGCGAAGTGAGTTCAACGCCATGCTGGCGAAGGAAGAGAGTCGGGCGGCCACAGAAAAATAGAAGTTCAGGAGGTGGTTGCTCGTGTTTGCTGGCAAGCTCGTCTTTGCAGTCATTGCAGCCGCATGCGTATCGCTATGCCAGGCGCAGGAGCGCAGCATCGACCCCACTTGGCTGCATCGCAGCACCACCACAGCCCCGGAAAAGCCCTCGGACATTACCACACCGACCTGCCACTACAAACCCCTGTTCGGGCAAGGAGACGCTGACACCTCAATAGTCGTGGGCGTCGCACGCTACGGTGAAGCCATCGTCGATCCCCACGGAACCTGCGCCACCGCGCAGTATCCCGGCGAGGATCAAGTCTACGTGGTGCTCAGCGGCAAGGGCTCCGCAGAGTATGGAAACCATCAGGTGCCTTTGAAGACAGAGGATTACCTCTACATCCCATCGACCGTGCCGCACGCGCTGAAAAACGAATCAGTTAAGCCCATGGTCGCGGTAATCATGGGCTTCCGCACCAAAGGATTTGAAAGGGTCGAACCGCCAAAGACTCCTCAGAAGGCCAACATCGAGGATGTTCCTTTTGAGTTCGTGAGCGGCCATCCCGAGTCATCGCGCTTTCGCCTCCTGATGGGTGATGTGGATAGCAAGCGCGATCGCATCGCGGCAGGCAGAGTCCTGACCAGCTTGTTTCTAATGCAGATCGCGCCAAACGGCACGAATTTCCCTCATCACCATGAGCGGGAGGAGGAAATCTACCTCATCCTGAGCGGCCACGGCACCATAGTCGCCGGCGGAGGCATGGACGGAATAGCAGGACGTCACCCCGCGAAGCCGGGAGACGCATATTTCTTCCGGTTGAACGCCACCGTAGGCTATTACAGCGCCCCCGGAGTAACATCACGCCTACTATGCGTGCGATCCTGGTACCCAGGATTGGTAAAAAAAGGAATGCAGCATTAGTTGTGTCTTACCCGACCAGAAACAAGCGTAAAGTCTAGCCATGGCAAGTAAGCTCTCCTCCGGCGTCGTCCATACCGTGCCAGCGGATTTGCGAGCAGCCCTTGCTTCCGACATAGCCGCCCGCGCAAAGTGGGAAGACATTACGCCGCTTGCGCGCAATGAATGGATCTGCTGGGTTCTCTCCGTTAAGAAGCCGGAAACCAGAAAACAACATGTCGAGAGGGTGTGCTCGGAACTGAAAGAAGGAATGCGCAGACCTTGTTGCTGGCCCGGTTGCCCTCACCGTTGAAGCAACTCAGAGCTCAGAGTGGCAACGCAATTCTGAACACCCGAGGTTTCGAAGGCAGCGGCAGCCGATGAACACGACCAGCCTTTGAAATGGTAGGCACGAGGAGACTCGAACTCCTGACCTCTACCGTGTCAATCCTTTAACTATATCATATTACAGGTACTTAGCCGCCACCTAAGACCGCTTAATACCATGGATGCCAGGGGTTTTGTGCCCTTGCCGTGCCCTTGCGCCTGGGTTTTGTGCCCTCGGTGACTT
>DASZAG010000223.1:0-4829 GCA_035945555.1 Acidobacteriaceae bacterium | reverse complement strand
GACGATATATAGGTCTCGTCCGGCGAGCCAAAGTCATTGCCGTACTCGAACGGGTTTTCGACCAGGCCCTTTGCATGCGCCTCATTCAGCATTGCGGCGGCTTCGTCATAGCTCACGCGAGGGAACGGTGGCTTAATGGATTCGAGCTTCGCGGTGTCGCGCTGGATGACCTTGAGCTCGGCGGCGCGGCGGGTGAGGACGCGGTCGACGATGAAGCTCAGGAACTGTTCCGCCAGCTCCATCAATCCATCGAGATCGCAAAATGCCACTTCCGGCTCGACCATCCAGAATTCGGTAAGGTGGCGCCGAGTCTTCGACTTCTCCGCCCTGAATGTCGGCCCAAACGAGTAGACCTTGCCCAGCGCCAGCGCTGTGCTCTCGATATAAAGCTGCCCGCTCTGCGTCAGATACGCTTCGTCGCCGAAGTACTCGACTGGAAACAGGGTGCTGGTGCCCTCGCATGCCGCCGGAGTCAGAATGGGCGGGTCGGTGAGAGTGAATCCCCGATCGTCGAAGAAGTCCCGCGCCGCCTTGATGATCTCCGCCCGAATCCGCAGAATTGCCGCCTGGCGCGGCGTGCGAATCCAGAGGTGCCGGTGCTCCATGAGGAAATCTGTGCCGTGCTCCTTCAGCGAAATCGGGAACGGCGTGTCTTCGGGCACACGCTGGACGACTTCAATGCCTTCCACGTCGAGTTCATAGCCACCCGGAGCGCGCTTATCGGCGCGCACTTTGCCCGTCACCACCACGCTGGATTCCTGCGTAAGTCCCTTGATCGCCTCAAAGACCTCTGCCCGCACAGCAGCCTTCGGCACAATGCCCTGGATAGTACCGCTGCCGTCGCGAAAGATCGGGAATAGCAACTTGCCGCTCTCGCGCAGGTTATAGAGCCAGCCGTGCAGCGTTACGCTCTGCCCTTCGTGCTCACCGATCTTCGCAATCGTGGTGAGGGGTGCGGCCTGTTTCGTGGGGTCCGTTTTGATGTCGTCTGCCATGTGGTTCTCTAGAATCTCTCAAAGGCCTTTGCGGCCTTTTCCGCGATTGTCTCCGGTGATTCGCCGAGCGAGTAGTGAATCTCCAGCACTCCGGCAGGCGTTTGCGGAGCGGATTTGAGGCCGTCGTAGACCGTGTTCCACTCAATTCCGCCTTCACCTGGCCACAGGTGCTCGTCGCGCTCGCCATTGTTGTCGTGCAGGTGCGAGGAGCGAAGCAGCGGCTGAAGAGTGTCGAGCGCGGCGGCAACGCCCTCACCCAGATGCGCGTGTCCCACATCCAGGCAAACGCCTATGTCTCGAAAATGCCCCGTGCTGATAATCTCCACCAGATGCTCGGGGCGGGTGACCTCGTTCTGCAGGTTCTCCACAAGCAGCTTTACTCCCAGCGGGTTCGCGAACGCCCGCAGGTGCTCGAGAGCGGTCAGCGAATACTCGAGAGCACGCGGGCTCCATAAATCATCGCGGGAACCCAGGTGGATCACCATGAATCGGAACGGAATGTGTTCGGCCGCTTCCAGCGCCCGCTTGATCTCGTCCATGGCATCGATCCGACGCGATTTCTCCGGGTGAATCACGTTCACCTCGGGCTCGCCGCCACGTCCCATGTCGTGGTCCGCAAAAAGCGGTGCGTGCATGGAGAATGGCTCGGTGCCGTTCGCTTTGAACCAGCCGGCGATTTCACGAACCTCGGTGCGGTCGGTGTAGTCGAAGTGCTGGCGCGCGGCGAAAAGCTCAACGCCCTGCGCGCCTGACTTCTGAAACGTCTCCAGCAGGCCGGGATGCAGCCTGTGGCGTAGAAACACGTGAGATGAGATGACCTTCAGCATTGAGTCTGGACTGCGATGCAGCTCCTGCCATCTATCTTCTCAGGAACCGCGACTTCGCTACGCGCTCCGGCGGCGGAACGTTCAAGTTTACACATTCAGCGCATCTGGCACATTACTATCCCATATAGCGGGACAACGGGGGATGAATCGGCAGACTTGGGCACCCGGCTTTTGATACACAGGAGATTCGCAGGACTCCTATTCCCACTGAGGAACGAATGAAGACCTATTTGATGGCCGACCCGAAGCGATACCCTTCCATGAACACTGCCGAACTTCGGGAGACGTTTCTCCTGGAAGCGCTTTTTGAGCCCGGAGCCGTGCGGTTGGCATATGTTGACCTGGACCGCGCGGTCGTCGGCTTCGCGGCCCCTACGTCTGCTCCACTGGAGCTTGGCGCCGAGCCGCTGCTGCGCGCCAAGCACTTCACCGAAAGGCGCGAGTTGGGTGCCCTGAATATCGGCGGGGCAGGCTCGATCGAGGTAGAGGGCAAGCGTTACCCGATGGAGAACCTTGACTGCCTGTACATTGGGCGCGGCTCGGAAAAGGTCACATTCGAGTCAGCGGATGCGGCCAACCCGGCGATCTTCTACCTCCTCAGCTACCAGGCCCATGCCAGTTATCCCACCACGCTGGTCCGCAAGAGCGAAGCGAACCCCGTAGAGCTGGGCAGCGCCGAAACCTGCAACCACCGCACCATCTACAAGTACATTCATGCGGCGGGGGCGAAGAGCTGCCAACTGGTGATGGGGGTGACGCACCTGCAGCCGGGCAGCTCGTGGAACACGATGCCGGCCCATACGCATATGCGGCGGTCGGAGATCTACGTCTACTTCAACCTGGCCGATGATGCAAGGGTCTTCCACCTGATGGGACCGGCTGACGAGACTCGGCACATCGTGATGAAGAACCGGGAAATCGTCGTGTCTCCGGGATGGTCGATCCATGCCGGGGTGGGCACGCGGGCCTACAGCTTCTGCTGGGGAATGGGCGGCGAGAACCAGGACTATGCCGATATGGATCCGGTTGCGGTGGAGAGTCTGCGGTAACGGTGCAAGGAGGAATGATGAAGCTGATGGCGACGGTGGCTGTGGCAGCGCTGGCGGTTCCCTGTTTTGGGCAAACCGGGAAGGAGGTCCAGGTGTACTCCAGCAAGGACCTGTCGGCGCAAATGACCCGACTGGTGCGGGAGGCCCAGGCCACGGGCGGCAGCGGAGCCAAGCTGGCTGACTACGGCTCGAATGCGATCCAGCTATCGGTAAGGACCGAGAGTGGCGGAGCCGAGGCCCACGCCCACTTTGACGACATCTTCTTCGTCACGCTGGGTAAGGCGACTCTGACCACCGGCGGGACCATTGTCGACGCCCATACCGGACCGGACGGCGAGACCCATGGGACCAAGATCGAAGGTGGGACCTCACGGATGATCGGCAAGGGCGACGTAGTCGAGATTCCAGCCGGGACGCCGCACCAGTTGACCATTCCACCGGGGACGGCTTATGGGTCAGTGGTGGTCAAGGTTCACGAGTCCAGGGACTAGCCGTCCAGGCACACCGGGACTGGCCGGGACTGGCCTTCCGGGCACACGCGCCTTCGGCGCCATTCCACGATTGATACTTCTGGCCACTCCCGTTGGTCGTGGAGTTACGAGGTGGCTTGCGCTTTGGCTTGTTCTCTTTCTTGTTTTTTGGCGTTGAATTCGGCCATGCGTTGGATGATGCGGTCGCGGAGTTCGTAGGTGTATGCGACTGATGGCGGCTTGTTCGTCATACCTACGAAGAGGGTCTTGTCCTTGAGCGCCTCGTAGCGGTCGGCGGTTGGTCCTGAACGTTGGGGTCTGAGGTGGTGCTTGCAGTGTTAAGTGCAGGTCCCTCCGCTTCGTTCGCTTCCCACCCCACGGACGAAGACCGGTCCGCGGGGACCCCGGCTGCGCTCTCTTCGGTCGGGATGACATCTGTGGTGGTGGCTTGTCCCCCACTCAAGCTGCGCTTGCATGGGCCACCCTCGGGTGCGGTGGAGTTGGCATCCTCATCCCATGTCTCTGCGAGACATGGGGCACCCTCGGAAAGGGGGAGCATTTGTTTTTCGGGGTTGTTTTTGTTGGCGCGTTCCCAGCGGGTGAAGTTCTGCTCGGCGGTGCGGTAGATGCGGAAGTAGGTGTTGGCGGTGCGGTTATCGATTTTTCCGTCGCTGAAGGCCAGGGCGACGGTGGAAAGGTTGTGCTGGATGGCTTCGCGGGTTGCGGCGTGGACCAGGTCGAGCCGGGGGCTGTAGGCGGAGGCGGCGCGGAGATCGCTGAGGCGTCCGCCGATGTGCTGGAAGCAGAAATTCATGCCGGGGAGGGCGGCTCCGGTGCAGCGGGAGCCGTCGGACTTGGTGAGCGAGCAAAGTGGGAAGACTGCGGTGGTTTGTTCCATTTGAGATTTCCTCCAAAAGTTGTTCGTCATAGCAAACAAAGGACTTAGTGAGGCAGCCATTAGCCAATAGTTCCCCACTCAAGCTGCGCTTGAATGGGGCACCCGACGATTGTGGTGGAACGGGCATCGCGAAATGCAGGTCCCTTCGACAAGCTCAGGGCAGATCCTTCGACTCGCGTTGCCCGCTCAGGATGACAACGGTTGAGGGAGTGCTCGCCCGAAGTTCGGAAAAACATTCCTCCAAAAATGATTCGTCATAGCAAACAAAGGGTTTAGTCGCTAACCAGTAGCCAGTAGTTTCCCACTCAAGCTGCGCTTGAATGGGGCACCCCTGCAAAAGCGGAAGGCGCAGCTTTTGGCTGCGCCTTTGTGGTGAATCTACCTCTCTATTTCAGAATAGCAAGTTGGGAAAACTCACCGGACATTGCTTAGTGATGTGGTTTGTGTGAGTTACGGCCGCTGGGGCTTGACAGGGGTTTGGGGCGCCAAGGAGAGACCCACATGCTGCGTGTTCCCGGCTACTGATCCAAAATCCGATGCACACCCAACTGTCGTAACGGCTAAGGAAGGGCGAGGCGACACCCTTATGA
>DASZAG010000222.1:0-6525 GCA_035945555.1 Acidobacteriaceae bacterium | reverse complement strand
GCCGAAATCCCGTTGATCGTCGCCGAGATGGCGCGGTTGACCTCCGGCGTATTCTCCCCGGCGCGCTTGCGGCGCAGCAGCTCCACCTGAATCAAGCTCATCGGATCCACATAAGGATTCCGCAGCCGAATCGATCGCGCCAGCACCGGATTCGTCTCCAACAGCGCCTTCTGCGCGGTCACCGCCAGCACCGCCCCATGCGTCCGCTCCATCTCCTCCTTGAGCTTCTCGAACACACGTTTCCGCAATCCCTCGTCCGGAACCAGCGACGCATAGATCTCCGCAATCCCCAGATCGGCCTTCGCCAGCGCCATCTCCACGTTGCGAATCAAATCAATGAACAGCGGAAACTCCTGCATCATTGCGCGCAGCAGTGCTGGCCCGCCGGGCTTCTTCGCGTACTTCTCCAGCGCATGCCCCACGCCAAACCACCCCGGAACAAGCTGCCGGCTCTGCGTCCAGCCAAATACCCACGGAATCGCTCGCAGACTGTCGAAGCTCATCTTCCCGCCGCGCCTGGACGGACGCGACCCGATCTTCGCGTGCTCCAGCTCCGCCACCGGCGTCGACAACTCGTAATACTGCAGCACTTCGGGATCATCGATAATGTTCGCCCGGTAAAAGCTGAAAGCATCTGCGGAAAGCTCATCCAGCGCCGCTTCCCATTCCGGCAGCAGCACTCCCGACTGGTGCCCCTTCGGGTCGCGCGCGTTCGGCCGCGCCAGCGCATCCAGCGACGCCGCAATCATCAGCTCCAGATTGCGCTCCGCAAGCACCACATCAGAGTATTTCCAGTTCAGCACTTCGCCCTGCTCCGTAATCCGAATCTGCCCGTCAAAAGCATTCATCGGCTGCGCATAAATCGATCTGTGCGTGGGGCCGCCGCCACGTCCCACCGTGCCGCCGCGTCCGTGGAACAGCCGCAGCTTTATGCCGCACTCGTGCGCCACTTCATGCAACGCGCGGTGCGCTTTGAAAATCTCCCAAGTGCTGGTCAGCATTCCTCCATCTTTGTTCGAGTCGGAGTAGCCCAGCATAATCTCCTGCGTATCTCCCCAGGTTTTCAGCAGCGCGCGATACTCAGGATTCGTCCACAGCCCGCGGCACACCTCCGGCGCCGCCCTTAGGTCATCCACATACTCAAACAGCGGCACCGGAATAAGCCCGGGATCATCACTATTGCCCGCAACATTCACGCCGCCCAGCCGCGCCAGCCACAGCACCGCCAGCACATCTTCCGCCGTCGCCGCGCCGCTTATCACGTATTGCCGAATCGTCTCCGGACTGCACCCCGTCTTCACCTCCGCAATCGTCCGAAAGGCGTCAATCACGTTTTGGCTCTCCGCGCTCAGCGCCGAGGGCACCCTCACCGCATTGTCAGCGCACCACGCCGAGGTCTCCTCTAATGCCTTCTTGTGCAGACGCACATGTTGCCGCACATCCAGCGTATGCAGATGCAGCCCAAACGTCCTCACCAGCAACAACACGGGATCGACCAGCGTCTGTGCCAGTCGCAACCCATTGTTCTCCGCAAGGCTCCGACGCAGAATCTCCAGATCCCCTTGCAACTCGCGCGCCGAGCAGTAAGGCGGCAGCGCCGTCAACAGCGCCTCCACTCCATGCCGCTCCGCCAAATCAACACCCGCCGTACGCAGCAACCGTGCATGGATGCATACCAGATACCGGCGGTACATCTCAAACTGAAAGTGATGCCCAAAAATCTGCTCAGCCCCGGTGGTCAACTGGCTCAGGTATCCCTCAACCCGCGCAATCAGTTCCTTGCTCACCGGAACCTGCTGCGCCGACGCCGTCAGCAAACTGATCAGCCTCTGCATGCACTCGTCGTAATACCGCAGCAGCCGCCTCCGCGCCTCATCAATCGCCTCGCGCGTCACCTCGCTCGTCACAAAAGGATTCCCGTCGCGGTCCCCGCCGATCCATGACCCAAAGCCAAGTACAATCGGCAACTCCGACACATCCAGGTCCAGCCCGTACTCCGCCTTCAGCGCCCCGGCAATCTCCTGGTAAAGCCCCGGCAGCGTCTCAAACAGCGAAACGTCGTAGTAGTCCAGGCCCATCTTCACTTCATCGGAAACCTGCGGCCTGCTGCTTCTGACCTCGTCCGTCTGCCAAAGCGCCGTAATCTCAGCTACCAGCCCCGCTTCAAGAGACGAAAGCTCCTCATCGGGAACAGGAATTCGGTCAAGCTGCTCCAGAAATTCCCCAATCCTCCGCCGCTTTGTCAGCACCGACCGCCGCGCCACCTCCGTCGGGTGTGCCGTAAAGACCGGCACAATGTAGATCTTCCGCAGCCAATCCAGCGCCTCTTCCGCCGAAATCCCAACCCGCCGCATCGCGCACAGCGTTCCGCGCAGCGTCCCACGCAGAGCACCGCCCGCAAGCGAAGTCCCGGGCGAAGCCTTTTCCGCATTAATCTGCGTCGAAAGCCGCCGCCTCTTGCGGTGGTTCGTCTCCGCCAGATTGATTAGCTCAAAGTAAAAAGCGAACGCGCGGCTAAGCTGGTAAGCCTGCTCCACCGAAAGCGCACTCACGCGCTTCACCGCGGCGCGTAGAAGATCATCGGCTTCTTTGCTCGCTCCCTTTGCCTGCGCCTCGCGTCTGCGGATCGCACCCTGTCGCAGCGCTTCAACCGCCTCAAACACGTCATTGCCGGCCTGCTCGCGCAAAACTTCGCCCAGTAGCATGCCCAGCGAGCGCACGTCACGGCGCAGCGGAGCCTCTTTCAAATCGCCGCTCCGAGCCTCAAGCTCGGCCAGACGCTCCGCCCAACTCTCAGGTTTCCAAAGGGATGCCATCAATTTCAATTATGCCAGCTACGGAGCGGGTGGCTAATAAGGAGACAATGCCGGTTGGCCCACACAACCCGCCTTTTGCTTGTGTGAGGAACATTTCGGGAGCAGCACTACAATAGCTTCACGGTGATGACCGGCTACATCTACGACGCGGATGGGAACCGAGTAGCCAAGGGAGCCATCACAAGCTGGAGTTGCGACCCGTCAGCGAACGGCTTCACGACGCAGTCGGATTACGTGCGGGATCAGGCGGGCAATCAGCTTACTGAGCTGGATGCGGACAGCAACGGCAACATCACCGGGCAGCATACAAATGTATGGGCCAACGGGCAGTTGATCGGCACCTACGACCGCAATGGTACCCACTTCTATCTGAACGACTGGCTGGGTACGCGCCGCGTCCAGACGGACTACGCCGGGGTGGTCGAACAAACCTGCTCCAGTCTGCCCTACGGAGATGGGGAAACCTGCCTACCTCTGCCCACCGAAAACCTCTTCACCGGCAAAGAACGAGATGCCGAATCAGGCAACGATTACTTCGGGGCCAGGTATTACGCATCTACGATGGGGCGGTTTTTGAGCCCCGACTGGGATTCGAGTCCGGTAGCAATTCCGTATGCAGATCGAACAAATCCACAGTCATTCAATCTGTACAGCTACGCTGGCAACAATCCTCTGAGCAAAACTGATCCGGATGGCCATTGTACGAACGGTGGCCAACAGAAGGGTTTCTTTTGGTGTCTCTTCAACGATTCAGATCAGGACGCAGAGCGGGCCCGCCAGCAACTTGCTCAATTTAAGAACATCTCGATTAACGGCAAAACTCCGGCAGATGCAGCGAAGGGGTTGAGCAACACGCAGACCGTTCAATTGGAACGCTCTGTTCTCAATTACATATCGTCCCAGGCTATGAGCACGCCCGGGATGATGCTCGCGCTGGCAATCGTTCCTGGAGCGGCTGAGGAGGTAGTGCCTGCGGAGGCAGCAGCAGCGGCCGATAGTGGTTCGCTTCTAGACTTGAATAAATCACTTGCAAGCCAAGAGCAGATGGGCGAATTGGCCGCAGGGAAAGGTACGCCGATTGCAGGAGCCGGAACTAAAACAGCTTTACGAGATGCGGATCAACTAGCAGCTCAGTACGGCGGCCAGCCAGGTGACTGGCAAAAGGTTGCTTCCGAGAACTACAAACCCGGAGGAGCAAAAGGAGGCGGTTTTGAAACTCACGCTTACCAGAACGTTAAGACCGGGCAGGTAGTTGAAATGAAGAGCAAAATGCAATGAAGATTCGATGCATAAACCGCGAACTGACGGAAGAGCAGAGGGCGCTATTAAAGTCCCCCTCTCGGTTCCATCCAAATCACGCGCTGACGGTGGGCAAAGAATACTTGGTGCTGGGGATCGTCAGCATCATCGACTCGCCGCAGTACGGCAATACGGCACTGTTCGAGATCGTTAATGACGGCGGGCAATTCGTTCTGTTTCCAGCCGTGCTCTTCGGGGTGACGGACGCCAGGTGCTCTTCGTTCTGGAGAGCGGCGGTCCAACAAGACGGAACGGTGACGTTGCGACCGGAGGAGTTCTACCGCGAGTTCTTCCACGACGATCTGAGCGAGGGCGATCCGGTTGCGCGGCAGGTGTTCCAGGCCGTGGTAGCCAAGCTAGAGGCCGAGTTCAGTGCTGAGACTTCCGAGCCTGCGGAGGGCGGGTGGCCCAGGTCTGAATCGTAATATGACGGTGCCCCAGGTCTCGCAGAGACCTGGGATTTGATGTGACCCATACTTGGGCGGGTAGCCCGCTCGTAGATTTGGGTGCCCCATTCATGCGCGGCTTTTGCGCATGAGTGGGATCGCTTGTCTTCGCGGCGATCAATGCCCCCAATGTCTCCGACGATCGTTTGCCGGGGCGAGGCTTTAGCCCCCGGTAAATATCGCTCCGCAACTGCCTGTCCTGAGCGAAGTCGAAGGACCGGAGTGGAGCCGTCGGCGAAACGACCATAGAGCACGAATAACGTCCGGCCCGTAGGGCCGCACCTTTTCCGCGCACCCCCCAAAATGGCACCCCGCCTCCATCCAGAAGGCCCTCAAAAACTGTCAAGAGCCATCATCCCTAACACACACAAAACAAAGAGAAAGATCATGCCTGCTGAGTTTTTCCAACCTGATATTCTAAAAATAGATAAGAAGAATTCCCCGGCGGGTGGCCCAGGTCTGAATCGTAAGTAATATGGGGGTGCCCCAGGTCTCGCAGAGACCTGGGATTTGATGTGACCCATCATGGCGTGAACCCTTACTTGTGCAACGCCTATGGGCAGATCTGCGCGGTCCAGGGCAGCAGATCACCCGCCGGAGCTATGGCGGCCTGCGCAATAGCAGGAGTGCATGTGTGAATTTAAGAAACCCTCAGGACAAGCGATTCAAATAATGAACCCTTCCCAACTGCAACAGAACAATTAATCATGAGAACCCAGAGCGGAAGCCAGCACCAGATCGATTGCGCCAGAATGGCGATGTGGGAAGCAGAAAAAGTTACTCGAACCTTCTGCGCACTTTCGCGACAAAGCATCCGCGTCCACAATCGTATAGGCGGGTGGCCCGCTCGTAGATTTGGGTGCCCCATTCATGCGCGGCTTTTGCGCATGAGTGGGATCGCTTGCCTTCGCGGCGATCAAGGCCCCCAATGTCTCCGACGGCCGTTTGCCGGGGCGAGGCTTTAGCCCCGTAAATATCGCTCCGCAACTGCCTGTCCTGAGCGAAGTCGAAGGACCGGAGTGGAGCCGTCGGCGAAACGACCATAGAGCACGAATAACGTCCGAGCCGTAGGGCCGCACCTTTTCCGCCCCCCCAAAATAGCACCCCGCCTCCATCCAGAAGGCCCTCAAAAACTGTCAAGAGCCATCATCCCTAACACACACAAAACAAAGAGAAAGATCATGCCTGCTGAGTTTTTCCAACCTGATATTCTAAAAATGGATAAGAAGAATTCCACGCAAAGGCGCAGCCGCAAGCTGCGCCTTTCAATCTGCCATGAAGATCGTTTGTTATCAATGAACTACGGCGCATGTAATCCTGAAACCTCTTTTTAAATCAATGAGCTACAGGAAGGCCGGCTTCTGAAAACCTAATGAAATCAATGAACTGCAGCATCAACGAATTGTTTTTGAACGTTTTTGGCGGAACGCGCTGTGTCCGACCTTGAGGTATAGGGATAGGAGCTCTCTATTTTCCTGAAGATCTTTTGTTATCAATGAACTATGCCGGACGGAGCTTATGAAAAATCTTTGGAATCAATGAACTGCAAGAGCTGTGGTCATTTTTCGATCTAATTTGGGGGGCAGCACGAAGCGTGTATGCAGGACGGCTAGTCCTGGCTGACCGCCTCCAACTGCTCCATCAACTCCTCCCACTCTGAGGTGAGAGCGGCATGCCGCTCACGCAGTCCGTCGAGTTCCGCGCTCACCCGGGCCGTCTCCTCGACGCTGACGAAGACACTCAGCGACTGCTCGGCGTCGCCGATCAACGCCTCAACCCGGGGAATCTCCTCCTCGACGACCTTCAGCCGGTCCTGCATCTGCTTCAGCTTGATCGGGTTCACCCGCTTCCGCGGATTGGCTTCAACCGCGGGTTCCACCGCAACGGCAGTCGCGAGGGGCTCAGTAGTACCGGAGGCAGCAGCCGTAGCGGCAGCCAATTCAGCCGCACCGCCCTCTTTGCGC
>DASZAG010000221.1:0-20104 GCA_035945555.1 Acidobacteriaceae bacterium | reverse complement strand
CAGATTCGTTTTTTTGAGGGCACGGCTGCTTTTCTTGGAAATACTGAGGCGCTGTGGCGTGAGTATTCTGATTCGCCGCTGGTCAGCGTCGGCATTGCGCCGCATAGCGTTCGCGCTGTGCCTCTGGCCGATCTACGGAAGATTGCCGAGTGGAACCGGTCGGCGAAGCTGCCCATGCACATGCATGTTTCTGAGCAGGTGGCGGAGAATGAGGCGTGCCTGCGGGAGTATGGGATTACTCCTGTGGAGCTGCTGAGCCGCGAGCACATCCTATCGCCGAGTTTTACTGGTGTTCATGCGGTACACGTTACGCCTGCGGAAGTAACCAAGCTCGCTGAGGCGAACGCGACGATCTGCGCCTGTCCGACGACAGAACGCAATCTTGGCGATGGGATTTTCCCGGCGGATTCAGCGATGGCTGCGGGCATTCGTATTGCGCTGGGTTCGGACAGCCAGGCGCAGATTGATCCGCTGGAGGACGCGCGGGAGCTGGACTATCATCTTCGGCTTCAGCAGCAGAAGCGGGCGATTCTGGATGCGACGCAATCAAAGCCGATGGCCGCGCGCCTGCTTGATTGCGCCACGGTTCACGGAGCGGAAGCGCTCGGAGTTTCGGCAGGAGAACTGAAGTCCGGCAGTTGTGCCGATTTCTTCACGGTTGATCTGCGGGATTCGTCGATCGCGGGACATTCGGCAGCAGATTTGCTTCCTATGCTTGTGTTCTCGCTGAATCGCTCTGCCATTCGCGATGTTGTGGTGAACGGGAAAATGATTCTCCGCGACCGGGAACATCCTCTTCGCGCGGAAATCGTCACTCGCTATGAGCGGGTGCATCGAAAAGTGTGGGATGTTCAGCGATGAGCGCTGTTGCCGAACATCTTGACCGGCTCGTTCGGATTCCTTCGGCTTCGGGCCTGTCGAATCGGCCGCTTGTGGAGTATGTGGATGGCGTACTGCACACGGCGCGATGGCAAACGCGTGAGTTTCCCTATCGGGACGCGAATGGAGTGGAGAAAGTCAATTTGATCGCTTCGCCATCCGGTGAGTCGATTGATGACCCTGCTGCGGAACTGGCATTTTTCTGCCATACGGATACGGTGCCGTTTGCGTCGGACTGGGCCCGAGCCACAGACCCGTTTGTGCGCGATGGCTTTCTGCACGGTTGCGGCGCTGCGGACGTGAAGGGATTTCTTGCTTGCCTGCTCGTCGCGGCGAGTGACGCGGGATCGTCGAGATTGATCCCCGGGTTGCGGCTTGTATTTACAGCGGATGAAGAGGTTGGCTGCATTGGCGCAGGGCATCTTCTGGATTCCGGAGCGATTCGGCCTCGGCGGGCCGTGGTGGGTGAGCCTACGTCACTGCATCCGGCGCGCGCAGGCAAAGGCTATTGCCTGGCGGAAGTCACGGTTTTTGGTCAGGAGGCGCACAGTGCGCTGCCGCAGAGCGGGGCGTCTGCAATTTATCGAGCGGCCCGGTTGATATCGGCGATTGAGGAGTTGGCGGGGGAGCTTGCGAAGGAGCAGCATCCGTTTTTTGATCCACCGCTTACCACCCTGAACATCGGGACGATCCAGGGAGGCACGGCTAAGAATGTCATCGCGGGGCAATGTCATTTTCAGCTTGAGTGGAGGCCGATCCCCGGCCAGGCGCAAAATGCCGTACCTGATGCCGTTTCGCGATTGGCAGCCAATCTGCAAAAAGGCGACAGCGGCTTCCGTTGCAGCATGAATATTGCGCGCCAACAAAGCGGATTTGAAACTCCGGCACATGCGCCGATTGTCAGATTCCTGCAGGACCTGACAGCTAAGGAAGCGGTGTCGATCTCGTTTGCTTCGGAAGCGAGCCCGCTTGCGGTTTTGGCCGATGAGGTCGTGGTTTTTGGGCCGGGGGACATGCAAACCGCGCACAGCAGCCGGGAGCGGGTTCCGGTGGATGAGTTGGAGACGGCCGTGGAAGTTGTGAAGTCGCTTATGGTTGGCGAATCCTGAGGGCTGGTTCCTTCATCTACAAGCCAGCCGGCGATCATTGCGGCTTTTGCATCCCTTTGCGCGCGAGTACGATCAATCTAGGGCCTGTTAACGCTATTAGGACGGCAGCGAAAGGAGCGAATTTTTTCGAGTGCGAGGAGCGAGGAGAGACAAATACCGGGTGTATTTTAGCGACGAGCGACGAAGCAATCGGGAAAATCCGCTCTTTCCCTTCGGGTTGCGGTCAAAATCAGGCCATACTTCGTTGTCGCCCTCGACTGTGGGCCCGCCACAGCCTTCGGGCTCCGCCTCGTCTCCACCCCGCGGACGAGGACCTGTCCGCGGGGGCCCCGGTTCTGGCCTGATTTTGGCCAGCAACGCTGTCCGCCCTAATAGCGTTAACAGGCCCTAGGAAGAGAATGAATCCAGAAACCAGCCATCCGCCGCGCGCGCACCGCAGCATCCGTTCTTTCCAGATCACGCTGGAGAGCGCCAAGCGCACCATGGTCTTCAGCGAGATCGTAAAGCTGGCCATTGACAGCTTTAAGGTCAGCAAGATTCGCTTCGCTTTGACTGCGCTGGGCATGGTGATCGGCTCGGCGTCGGTGATTCTGGTGGCCACCATCGGGATGACAGGCAAGCAGTACATTCTGGATGAGCTGTCGAAAATTGGCACCAACATGGTGGACCTCAGCTATTCAGGAGGCGGCACGGCGGGCGCCAACATCACGATAAATAATGATTTCCTGACGCATGAGGATGAACTTACCGTGGATGAGGAGGTCCCAGCAGTTGCCTATTCGTCACCGCTGCTCCAGATGCATGACCGGGTGAGCTTTGGCGGCGGCGTCGTGAAGGATGTACTGGTGCTGGGGGTGAGCCCCGAATACAAAAATGTGCGGAATCTGATTGTCCTGACGGGTCGTTATTTTGACGACGAGGATGAGTTAACGCACACCAAGGTTGCGGTAGTGACGGTCCCGTTTGCCACTCAAATGTTCGGCAGTCCGGATGCAGCGATTAACAAAACATTTCAGTTGCGCGGCATTCCGTTCACGATCATTGGAACTTTCAAGGAGAGCGTACCCACATTCGGGACGAGCGAGATCGAGGACGAAACCATTCTTGTTCCGTATTCCGTGGCGCGCTACTTTACCGGAACCGACAAGGTGAAGGACATATTCTTCTCCGTTCGCGACCGCAATGACGTGGAAGAAGCGGCGAAGCAGATCGTGGCGGTGGTTCATTCGCGACATCAGCCTAGTTCGGTTTACACGGCGACGACTCTCACGGCGGTGCTGACGACGGCGGCGCTGGTGGCCAATGCGCTTACGATTGTGCTGCTGCTGGTGTCGGCTGTCACGCTGGCGGTGGGCGGCGTGGGCATTATGAACATCATGCTGGCGACGGTGCGCGCGCGCATCCGCGAAATCGGCATTCGCAAGGCCCTGGGCGCGACGGCGAAGGAGATCAAGCTGCAGTTCCTGATTGAGGCAATTTTCATCTCGCTTGCCGGTGGCATTGTGGGGGCCTTGCTGGGGCTTGCCCTGCCTGTATCGATGCGGTTTTTCACCTCCTTTACCATTCCCATTGAGCCGTGGCCGTTCCTTATTGCGGTGGGGACTTCGGCGGCGATTGGGATCGTATTCGGAACGCTGCCCGCGAATCGGGCCGCGCAGATGGACCCCGTGGAGTCGCTCAAATACGAGTAAATTGCCGGTCGGCTGGTAAACTGGAAGTGAAGGGATTCGCCTCGAATCCGCGCATCTAATTTCACCATGGCAGCCGCATCTCCACTACCCATTTCGATGAGCGAGTATCTGCACACCAGCTACGAGCCGGATTGCGACTACGTGGATGGAATCGTGGAATCCAGAAGTGTTGGCGCGGCGGACCATTCAAAGATCGAGACTGCGCTGGTCGCTTATTGCAACAGCCGGAACTGGGGAGTTCGTGCCGAGCCGGAAGTGCGGGTCCAGACGTCGGCTTCGCATGTTCGGGTGGCGGATGTCGCGGTGATGGCCGAAGACGCGGGGCGGGACGAGGTGATTGATTCACCACCTGTGGCCGTAATTGAGGTGATATCACCCGAGGACCGCAATCCGCGCCATACGGAGCGGATTGAAGACTATCGGCGCATGGGCATCAAGAGCATCTGGGTCGTTGACCCTGCTGCGCGCAAGGGCTTCGATTGCTCGTCTGGCTCCTGGGTCGAGACAGAGCATTTCGCGGCTGCAGGGAGTCCCGTTCGCATCGATTTGCCGGATTTTTTTGCGGCAATCGGCGCAGGCCGCGCATAACACGCTAAATTCATGCGGGCCCAGGCCCGAACGATATTGAAGAGAAAGAGATATTAGGAAATCCCTGTGAGCAGCAACATTCGCAACATCGCCATCATCGCCCACGTTGACCACGGCAAGACCACTCTGGTCGACGCCATGCTTCGCCAGGCTGGAACATTTCGCGCCAATGAAACGGTCGCCGAACGAGTCATGGACTCGAACGAACTTGAGCGCGAGCGCGGCATTACGATTCTCGCCAAGAACACCGCGATTTTTTATCACAACCAGAAGATCAATATTGTCGACACGCCGGGGCACGCGGATTTTGGCGGGGAGGTGGAACGCGCACTGAAGATGGTGGACGGCGTCATGCTACTGGTGGATGCGTCCGAAGGGCCGCTGCCGCAGACGCGGTATGTGCTCTCGAAGGCGCTTGAGGCGGGGCTCCCGGTAATCGTCACGCTCAACAAGATCGATCGCCCCGATGCGCGTCCGCAGGAAGTGCTGAACGAGGTCTACGATCTTTTTATCGACCTCGATGCCCATGAGCAGCAGCTTGAATTCCCGGTGCTCTACACAAACGGGAAGCTCGGCACGGCGACCAAAGACCTGACGCAGCCTGGGGAAGACCTTCAGCCCCTGTTCGATCAGATCATCGAGACCATTCCGGCCCACTCGGGAGACCTTAGCGCTCCGCTGCAAATGCAGGTGACCAATCTCGATTACTCAGACTATCTGGGCCGCCTGGGCATCGCTCGTGTCTTCAACGGGCAGCTTCGCACTGGCGAGGAAGTTTACATCTCCAAGCTGGATGGGTCGCTGGAAAAGACCCGCATCACGAAACTGTTCAGCTTCAGCGGGCTTAAGCGGATTGACATTACAGAGACGGAGCTGGGCGACATTGTTGCCGTGGCCGGGGTTACGGGCATCACCATCGGTGAGACCATTACCAGCATCGAAAATCCCTCGCCGATGCCGCCCATCGTGATCGATGAGCCGACTATTGCCATGCAGTTCTCAGTGAATAACTCGCCGATGGCGGGACGCGAAGGCAAGTATGTAACTTCGCGGAATTTGCGCGAGCGGCTGGACAAGGAACTTCTGACCAACGTGTCGATCCGCGTGGAAGAGACAGGCAGTCCGGACAGTTTGAAGGTTCTGGGACGCGGCGAACTTCAGCTGGCGATTCTGATTGAAATGATGCGTCGCGAAGACTACGAGCTGATGGTGGGCCGCCCTGAGATTGTTACCCGCACCATTGATGGCAAGTTGATGGAGCCGGTTGAGCACCTCACCATCGATATTCCTGACACTTTTGTCGGCACGGTGATCGAACGCCTTGGGCCTCGCCGAGGCGAAATGGTAAAGATGCACGGCCAGGGGCGCGTGCGGATGGAATTTCGTGTGCCTTCGCGTGGACTTATTGGCCTTCGCAGCGAACTGCTGACGGAAACGCGGGGCACCATCGTGATGAATTCGCTCTTCGACGGCTACATGCCGTATCAGGGTGAAATTCCGCAGCGGCCTACGGGCGCGCTCATTGCAGATCGCCAGGGGTCGACTACCGCCTATGCGCTGGAAGGCCTCGAGGACCGGGGAATTCTTTTTGTTCCGCCGGGAGTCGAGGTCTACGAGGGCATGGTGATCGGCGAGCACTCGCGCGACAACGACCTGGATGTAAACGTAGTTCGCGAAAAGAAGCTGACTAACATGCGCGCTTCCAACGCAGATGAGGCAGTGCGACTGACGCCGCCGCGTGCCATGAATCTGGAGCAGGCGATTGAGTTCATCGCTGAAGATGAGCTGGTGGAGGTTACGCCGAAGTCGCTGCGCCTGCGCAAGAAGGTGCTCCAGGCCAACAAGCGGCCCAGGAGGAACGCGACGGTAAACGCGTAAATCAGGAGTCCTGAGTACAAAAACGGGCCGGAACCCTCTTTGAGGTTTCGGCCCGATCTGTTTTGTATGTGAAAATTTCGCCTTGCGAATTCTAACAACCGTAGAGTCATGGGCATATACTTGTGCCCAACAAGAGATCCCCCCGAAATCCAATTCTGATGCGAAGAGGAAGCCATAAATGAGACTTATGGTACGCAATGGATCGTGTTTTGTATTAGGGATCGCCGCGGTCGTGGCCTTCGCCGGAGTCGCAGGTGCGGGGGTTAAAAAAGTTGCCAATGCGTCGTGCAGCCCGCTATATGGCGCAAGTATTTGCACGTCATACCGGATGCAGGCGGGGAAGATCACTGAGGTCAGTTTGAGGGTGCCGATTGCGATGATCGAGCAGGCACCAGCGAATGCTCCAATGATCTGGCCACCAAAACCCGATTTGGCTATCCCGTTTGCGCCTGTCGTCGCAGAGCAGACGGGCTTTACCTTTGCTGACATTTACTGGAATCCGCATGGTCATCCGCCCGCTGCCTATGCGACTTCACATTTTGATTTCCACTTTTACTTCGCTCCTCAAAGGAAGATCGAAGCGGTCGATTGCAAAGATTCGGTGAAGCCGCAGTCCCTTCCGGCTGCATACGCATTGCCGGATGTGAATCTGCCAGGACTTGGCGAGCTGGTGGGATTCTGCGTCCCCGGTATGGGAATGCACGCTGTCCCGGCAGCCGACCTCACCGGTAAGACCCGCTGGAGCGGTTCCATGCTGGTCGGCTACTACGGCGGAAAGTCGATCTTTCTGGAGCCGATGGTCACGACGGCACTCCTGCTCCAAAAGCGCTCGTTCTCGCTGCGTATTCCCCAGGGGATTGAGCCGACCGCTCACGTTCGCTACCCCCGGGAGTTCCGAGCCGTTTACCTGCCAAAGCAGAATGCCTATGATTTCACTTTCTTTTACTGAGGCAAATTTGCCGTAAGTCCGGCTGACGGAAACGCGGGGCACCATCGTGATGAATTCGCTCTTGGAATTCTTTTCGGCGCGGTCAGCGCTCGGTCGGGTCCGTCGTGCGAACTAGCAGCGTGGCCGTGGCGTCCTCATATTGTGTGCGCCAGCCCGGCTGGTGTTGCAACGCGTAGACCAGCGGCGATTCCGGATCCAGCAACACGCAGCCGATTTGATAATGATCGAGTATCTCGAATGAACTACGGAGGTTGGTCGCCGCGAGGTACGCAGCGAGCACTCCGTGAAACTCGAAAATGTCGGTGCGGGTATCGAGAAACACCGGCGTCTGTCGCGCATTCCATATCTCGTATCCGCCCCATTCGTAGCGGTTGAACGTGTGCCTGCCCGCGCAACTTGTCTCCAGCGCCGGGAGTGCCTTCACGGGGAAATATTGCGGCTCCGCAGCGTGCAGCCTTGCCGATGAGGGAATATGCATGATCGCAAATGCAAGAAACACCGCCATTATGACGACGTTCAGAATCTGCTTATTGTCCTTGCGCGCGTCAAAGGGCGAGAAAACCACTCCGGAAAGATCGAGCGCGATGATTGGGCACAGGATCATACCGGTGAGGAAAAGAAAGCGTTTGTGCGCGAAGCCCATGTAGAGCGCGAGCATTGCGAAGGCAAGTTCCTGAAGCGGCCATGATCGCCGCCGGGCGAGCGTGAACAGCCCCATTCCGATGCACAACACAAAGATCAACGCGCCGTAAAACCCGAGGAAATTTGGGCCTCGCCATTCGTCGACCATCGCAATCGCGAGCCGCTGGTGGGCGAGCATATTGAACGGATAAGCGACCAGCCGCCATCCGTAGGGATTGATGAACAGCGCCGCTATGCTCACGGCCCCCGCCGCGATCAGCTTGCGCAGTTGCGGACGAGTCCATTGCACCGCCTCGATACTGCCCCAGGAGCCCTGCAGCATTCCCGATCCGACGAAAAGCACAAAGAAGACATAGCCAATCAGCCAGGAGCCGTGGAGGTTGATCCAAAGCGCAAACAGCGGCGGCAGCAGCCACAAACGGTCGCGCCCGCGCCGGAAGGCTTCAAGAAGAAACAACTCGGCGAGAAAACACAGCCAGCCAAAGAGGATGGTGCGCGGCCCGATATTGATGGCCGCCAGCAGCACCGCAATCCATGTGGCAAAGAAGGCTGAAGTGAAGTCATGCGATCGCCGCCAGCAGCGAATCATCATTCCGGCGATGAACAGTTCCACCAGTAGCAGCGTCAGCACGTACAGCCCGCGCTCGGAGAAGAGCCGAAACGCCAGGTAATAGGGAATTTCGGCAAGCCATTCGGGGTTGATCCAGGGCTGGCCCGCGGTCGTGAAGGAATACAGGTCGTGGCGGATGAAATGATGCGTCGAGAACAGGATGCTGGCGTTCCTCATGTGCCACCAGATGTCCGGGTCGCGCATGTAAGGGCCGCCGTGCTGAAGATCGAGCGACGCAAAAAAAGGTGATGTGGAAAGCATCACCGCAAGCATGGTTCTGAAGCCGAAGATTCTCCGCCACAAGGGCGCTTGCTTCGCCTCAGCCGGCGATGCCTGGGTTGGGGAGGTTGCCAAATTCATATCCTGACAGTGGGAATCTGCTGCAAATAGTAGCACGCAACAAAAGGGCCGAAATCAAAATGATTTCGGCCCTCGGAGCTTTTGGTTTGCGCCTATTGGCAGGCGACAAACCCTAAAGCACTGCTTACGTTGATGGTGAACGGCCCCGTTCCGGTGAGCGCAATAGTCTGCGACTTCATTTCGGTTGGGGTGCAGGTGTCAGTTATGCCGTCGAGTACGTAGCTGGCCAGCGCCGCACTTTGCGTCAGGGTTGAGCCGCTGGTGGAGTACGCCCCGATGTAAGCGCCGCCGGATGGAACCACGATCGAGTAATCCGCGCAGTCTGTTCCGGACGGGCATGTCAGTGAAGAAGTGGATGCCGCTGTTTCCACCGTGAGGATTGCTGAGAAGGGCTGCGTCACCGGCAGCACCGGAATGGTGTAGGTCCCGCTGGAGACTGTTTCCAGAGCTGTCAAATTAACGTCGGCCACGGTTCCGCTATTCGAGCTGTTTTGTGAGGTCACAAGTCCGTTAAAGGTTGCGGTCCCCTGAGGGCTGGCGTAGAGGTTCACGATGCCGGTAGTCTGGCCGTTCGTGATGCCGGTTACGATCGACGGATTGTAGGCCGAACCAGTGGTGCCCATGCCTACAACGACCACGTCATAGGTTCCGGCCGGAATCGGGCAGAACACGAATGATCCGTCTGCATCCGCCATGGTCGTCATCATTACGCGGTCGACGCCAGAGGCGTCCTTCTGCTCGAGGGCGACCATCGCGTTTCCAGTCACAGCCTTGCCGGTTGCGCTATCGACCACGCTGCCGTTAATGGAAGTGGAGGTTGTGCTTACTTCTCCGGCGTGCAGCACGGGCTTCAGCCGAAACCCTCCGTTACCTTCCTGCACAATCGAGGCGCAGGTGTTGAAGTCGATATCGAGATCCTTTGTTTGACCGGCGGCTATGTTGAATCCGCCTGAAGCGATCTGCCCGGAGGGAATCTTCAGCCCGGTCTGTGCCTCGCTGGAAAGCTGAAGCGCGTGGACGCTGTTGTCCGCAGTCAGAACAACGCAATTCGCGGAACTGGCAGAGGCGCAGGCGTTGTTCGAAACGGAAGCGCTGTTTGGCGCGAGCATCAGTCGAATCTGCTGATAATTGCCCGCCTGCAGTTCCTGCGGATCGCCAAGCGTTGCCAGGAAGCACTGGTTGTTGGTCTGTCCCAGCAGATCAATTTGTTTTGGGTTCGATTTGAGGTTAGGGGTCAAATCGGCCCAGCCGGAATCCGAATTTCCGGCGGAGGCGCTGGTGTTAGCCTGCACATCCGTGATGGTCACATAGACGTGAGCATAGGGGCCGGCTGGTCCCGCGCATGTTGCCGGGTCGCTTACGGAAACCATCGCAGTCCCGGTTCCGCTGCCCGCGGAGCCGGAAGTTGTACCGCATGAAATGGTGAATAGAACGCCCGTCAGCAGGGCGACGCTTGCTGAAAAAATCCAATATTTACGCATGATTTATTCGGCGCGGAAGCAACTTGCGCCTTCGAACCTCCCAGTAGTCTTCTTTCGCCACAACGGAGGCCGGAGCAGGAGTGGAGCAGGGAACCAGTCATATTAGACCACACGGATGGAAATAAGTTGTGGGGTATCTCGGGGATTCGCCCGACCCGATTCTCTGCCTATAGAATCAAACAATTGATGACGCAGCAGTCCAGTCTGTTCTCGCGGGAAGCTTCAGCATCCCCGCAGCCTCCCGATGGCAACCCTGCTCCAAAAAGGGAGCAGCCTGGCCACGGGCAAGGCGAGGCTCCGCATCAGGTGCCGCGCTGGCTGCAATATCTGGAGCTGTCGGTGCGAGTCGTCGTGCGGCTTTACCTGGGCCTTGTGCTGGTCTTTCTTCCATGGACACATTTCTGGAGTGATGACCGGCTTCTGGTGATCATGCCCCACCTCTCCTCTATCGCCCTCAATGGCATAACGCGCGGCGTCATCTCCGGACTTGGCCTGCTGAACATCTGGATCGGCGTGGATGACGCGGTCCACTTCAAAGAAGGTTAACCAAGCCTACGAAAAGAACCGGGAGGTAGACCCGCATATGCCCCGCAAACCGCCTGAACAGCTGGAGAGCGCCCCGCTCGCGTATGAAAACTCGACCTTCATCAACAGCCCGGACGGGCGCATCCTTCGCATTCTTTCGGAGTACTCAGAGCCGCTGGCGCGTTTTCGCCGCGAGCGTATTCGCGACACGGTGGTTTTCTTCGGCTCGGCCCGGTTCCGCGCACTCGACGTGGCCAATCAGGACCTGGAGCTGCTGGAAAACACAGGGTCGGTAGAGCCGGCTCCGCAGCAGGAACAGCCCGCGCGCTCGCCGCAGATCGAGGAGGGGACCGCGAGCGAGTTAAGCCTGCGTCGCGCCAAGGCCGCTGTGGAAATGGCCCGCTACTACGAAGATGCCCGCCAGCTCGCTTACCTGCTTACCAACTGGACCAAGACACTCAAGCAGCGGAGGCATCGGTTTGTCGTGACCTCGGGCGGCGGCCCCGGCATTATGGAAGCGGCGAACCGCGGAGCCTACGAGGCTGGCGGCAAGACCATCGGGCTGAATATCCGGCTGCCCTTCGAGCAATATCCCAACCGCTACATCACGCCGTCGCTCAACTTCGAGTTCCACTACTTCTTCATGCGCAAGTACTGGTTTGCCTATCTGGCGAAGGCCCTGGTGGTGTTTCCTGGTGGATTCGGCACGCTGGACGAGATGTTTGAGATCCTGACGCTGGCCCAGACCCAGAAGCTCGCCAAGAAAATCACGGTTGTTCTGTACGGATCGTCCTACTGGAACGAGGTTCTGAACATGGATGTGCTGGTTGATAAAGGGGCCATATCGCCACGCGATCGCGAGCTTTTCCAGTTCGCCGATTCACCCGACCAGGCCTTCAATATTTTGAAGGATGGGCTGACCCAGAACCACCTGGAACAGGAAGTTCAGGCCGAATCTGACGAGACTCCGGAGATTGCCCACACTCGGAGGTAACTACTTTGGTTCCTCTTTGGGGTCAAATTCCGACCTTTGGAGGGATAACGAAGGGGGCCCCAAACGGGGACTCTCAGTGTTGAATTGGGTCCAAATCTGGGTCGTCGAGACCTCTCCCTTGAAAATAAAAAACTTTTTCGGTGGTTTTGGAAAACCCCTTCCAGGGGACCCCGCATCAGAATGGGACACTCACTCCCTTAGGGGTTGAGTTTTAGGAAATTTGACCCATAAGTAACATTACCAAAGGGCCGTTACTGTAGTCACAACAGCATTGGATAGTCGGTATATTACTGACTCCAAAGCTATTTGGGCTAGTTTCTGACTATACTCCGAGTTGTCGGTAATTGACAAAAGTTTTTCAAATAGGACACTCAAAGGGTTACTAATATGAAACTGTTTGTTCGTGCTTCAATTCTCTCCGTCGCTGTGGCCAGTCTCGTAGCGGGCTTTGCTCCGCATCGTAATGCCACCGCCCAGAACGTTGCGTTGAGTCACCAGGTGGTCTCGGGGATCATGCCCGCTGTCCCCCATTGCGGTAGCCCGCAGCAGTGCGGTTTTGGCCCGATTTCGCACTAGGTGCCCCGAAACTAAACAAAAAGCGGATTTTTTCGATTGTTAGGAATGCCCGGTCGGGCTACGATAGTAGCCTGTCTCACGATAGGTGTTCCTATGATCTGGATGAAACCGTTACTTCACGCATTGGTTGATGCTGAGCCCTGGCTTAACCTGATTGCGTTACTGGTGCTTCTGCGGTCGAAGTCCTGGAAGAGATTCCCCGGGATGACCACGTATTTGGGATTCCGCTGCTTTACTGACGCGATCCTGTTTTGCATTCTCGAAGTGCCAAACTTCCTGACTGTCAGTGCGCGGACCCAGACCCTGACCTACATTTACACGTATGACATTTGCTACTTTCTAGGTGCGATTGCAGTCTTCGTCGCGCTTCAGGAAGTTTTCAAAGCCGCGATGGACCCGGTTCCCGGCCTGCAGCGCCTGGGACTGATGGTTTTCCGCTGGGCAAGCGTCGTCATGCTGGTTGCCGTGCTCGTAATGGTGCCTTTCCCGGCGCGCAATGGCGAACACGGAATTTGGCTTGCATCTTCGGTCAGCATCGAGCTTATGCGCGTTGTTTCCGTGCTTGAGATTGGGCTGCTGGTCTTCCTGGCGTTCTCAGTTCACACGCTGGGCCGGTCGTTCAGAGGCCGGGTCTTCGGCATCGGGCTTGGTTTTGGCCTGGAAGCCGCTGGCGAGCTCATCAGTTCTGTTATGTTGACCCGGACGGAGACCATGTGGTCTCTCGGAAACGTACTTCTTATGTCCGCGGGTATCGCCGCTCTCTGCATCTGGGGCACATACTTCCTGCTTCCTGAAACTGCAGAGGACCGCGCCCCCGTCACACTGCCGGTTACGTCTCCGCTGTTGCGCTGGAACGCCATTGCAAGCGCGCTCGGACAGCGTCCAGCTCATGTGGCTCTGGGAGCGACCTCGTCGGCTTTCTTCCTCCAAGATGTGGAGAAGGTTGTCGATAAGTTCCTCGCCAAGGCTGAATAGTCCGGTAGTTCCGGAAAGACTGAAGGGCACGCGAAAGCGTGCCCTTTCACATTTCGCGAACAAAATCATCTGATCAGTTTCGGCAGAACTTCCGCAGCCGTTCCCAACAGGATTTTGTCGAAGGCGCTGGCATTGAGCGGCTCCTCAGGTCCAACATAAATCGTCTGAATTTCACGCCGGTTGGCGATGCTCACGAATCCCGCTGCCGGATAAACCGATCCCGACGTGCCCACAACCAGGAGAACCGTCGCCCGATCCAGCTCGCGGTATATCCCGTCCATGTCCAGCGGAATCTCGCCGAACCAAACGATGTGCGGACGCACCAGCGAGCCACACTTTTCGCAAACGGGCAGATCCCGTTCTGACTCGAACATTGCGCGGTCAGGAAAGGGCACTCGGCAACGCACGCAGCGCGACTGGAAGAGGGTTCCGTGCATGTGGTGTACACGGCGGGAGCCGGCTCGCTCGTGCAGGTCATCCACGTTCTGCGTGCAGAGATAAAAGCGATCGTTCAGCCCCTTTTCGAGGGATGCCAGGGCCCGGTGCCCGGCATTTGGCTCTGCGGCCATGGCGTCTCGCCGCCGCATGGAGTAGAACCGCCATACCAACTCTGGATTCGCGTGCCATGCCTCGGGGGTCGCTACTTCTTCGACGCGGTGGCCATTCCACAGGCCGCCCGATCCGCGAAAGGTCGCCAGCCCGCTTTCAGCGGAGACGCCGGCACCGGTCAGAACAAAAACTCTGTCCTTGCCGCTGAGTTCCATGAATTCAAGTATGCTCTTCTGCGAGTTGGATAGGCCTGCGTGCTTTTGCAGCTAGTCGGCCCGAGATCCGCATTGCCCGCAGTATTTTGCTCCGCCAAGAAGGGAACCTCCGCAGCGGGAGCAGGAGCGAACGGCGCCGGGTGTGGGCGGATTGTTAATAATCACGGTCGGGTTGCCGAGTTGTCCTGCGAAGTATGCGGCGAGCGCAAGATTGAACTGACGCACGCGCCCCGGCATGAAGAAGCACTCGATGAGGCTTACCACGGTGGGAATTCCCGTCCAGAAGAAAACGCAGTATAGGATTCCCAGTCCCGGCCGCCGCATGTAGAAGTGGTGCGCGCCGAATGTTCCGAGGAAGAGCGCCAGCAGGACCCCTACGACTTCGTCCTTTTGCCAGGCGGACATGTTCGCGTAATAGAGTGCCCTCTGCTCATCATTCCAGGTGGAAGCGGTGGGGGGCAATGCAGCGATCATGGACGAGTCTCCTTCGAGCCGTACTGCATAGAATACGCAAGTGAGAGGCAAGCGGTTCCGGCGGCGTTCATTTGAACATACACCGGCCGCAATGTACACATGCGAGGGAAGTTTCCGATTCTGATGGGAGACGCGCGGGCATGCCGGGAAGTATAAAATCGCATCTACCGAAACGTGTCCGCTCTCACCCCGGCTCCGACTCCGCCGCCTAGTCCGGCTCCCCTTGTAGGGCCTGCGACCGTACCGGGGTCGCCGCGTTCTCGCCTGGGCGTGGTGGCCGAGTCACCGCTGATCATGATCACTCTGGGGCTCGTCGCGCTGTATTTCGCGCGCATTGTGCTGATTCCGCTCGCGATTGCGCTTTCGCTCAATTTCCTGCTGACCCCCGCGGTGATGCAGATAGAGCGGGTGAAGATCCCCCGGCTTTTGGCCGTCCTGCTGGTTGTGCTGATGGCGTTTTCGCTTGTCGGCGGAGTGGGCTGGATTGTGGCGCGGCAGGTGGTTGCGGTCATCAATTACCTGCCGAACTACCGCGACAACATCCACGAGAAGCTGACGTCGCTACATCCGCCGACCAGCGGTGCCTTTGGCCGCACGATTACCAGTCTTCGGGAGATCGGGGCCGAAGTCTCCAACGCGACCGAACCGAAGGAGGAGCGGAAGCCCGAGGTGGAACCACGGACGCGTCGCGAGCGCGAGCGGGCTCGACTGGAAGCGGAGAAGCAACCGGTTCCGGTAACGGTTGTGACCCCGCCGCCCAGCGCGGGTGAATACTTTGTTCGCTATGCCCGACCTGCGCTGGAGCCGCTCGGCTTTGTGCTGATGGTGGCCATCTTCACCTTCTACATGCTGCTCAAGCGCGAGAGCCTTCGCAACCGCCTGCTGCTGCTCGGGGGCATGGGGCAGCTGAACCTGATGTCTCAGGCACTGAATGAGGCCGCATCGCGGATCAGCCGATACCTGGTGCTGAATGTGCTGGTGAACGCTTGTTACGGTGTTGTGTTCGGCGTGGCGCTTTACATGCTGGGAGTGCCCAATGCCACGTTGTGGGGCACCGTTATGGGAATTCTGCGGATGATTCCCTACGCGGGCACATTGATTGGCGCGGCTGTTACTGTGGCCTTTACGTTAGCCGTCTTCAGCGGCTGGTGGCATGCACTCTGGGTGCTGCTGATATTTGCCGGACTGGAATTCCTGGTTGCGTACTTTCTTGAACCGCACGTATACGGACGCGGAACCGGGATTTCCGCGTTCGCGCTTGTGGTTATGGCAATCGTGTGGACTTTGCTATGGGGCTGGCCGGGGCTAATTGTGTCCACGCCAATGACGGTGTGCCTTATCGTGATGGGGCGGCATATTCCGCGACTCTCGTTTCTGCACACCCTGCTGGGCGAGGATGCGGAGCTCTCTCCGCAGGCGCACTTTTATGAGAGGCTGCTGGCGATGGACCAGCAGGAGGCACGCACTGTTGCCGACGAATTCCTCGAGGAGCATACCCTTAGCGAGCTGTATGACATGGTGATGTTGCCCGCGATCGTTGCGAGCGAGCAGGATCGCAAAAAGGGCGCGATGGATGAGGTACACAGCGGGTGGCTTTACCACTCCGCCTCGGAACTGGTGGCGGAGTTGAGCGAATACAGGCCCGCTCCTGGTATGGATGAAGCCGCAGTTGTTGAGACGTCGGTGGTTCCGGGCCTCGAGCACCCGCCGGAGCGTGCCTGCCCTGTTACCTGCATGCCGGTTGAAGATGAGGCCGACGAGATCGCGGGAACGATGCTTGCGCAACTGCTGGAGAGGTTCGATCACCAGACGATGTTGCTGCCGCCATCTGCTCTATCGGAAGAAATTTTGTCGCGATTGGCTGAAGAGCCACGGACGGTCATCTGCATTTCGGCCGTGCCGCCCTTCGCATTCACGCGGGCGCGCCGGCTGGCGCAGAGGCTGCGCGAAAGCTTGCCGAATAATCCCGTGGTGGTGGGGCTTTGGGGAGACCTTGGAGATGTGGAAGCGATTCGACTTCGGTTTGGAAACGCGCGTCCAGACGCCATTGTGACGACGCTGCGCGATGCTTTGGCCCGCGTGCGGGAGCTGGACGCGAGAAGTTCCGCTCCCGCCGGGAGTGAATCTGAAACAAACGGCTAAATAGCGGCAGCGCCGGCGGATATCAAAACAATGAGGACCCACCAGCCGATGACGACTGCGGCGGCTTTGCCTCGCGAAACTCTCGCGACGATGGCCACTCCGATGACCGTAAGCACCAGCGACCAGATTTCAAAAATATCGAGGTGCATGCACAATGATGACAGCCAGCGAGGCGCATCGGTGCTGAGGTAATAGCCGATGTTGGTCCCGACAGGATTCTGAATCAGGAATGACTCAGGCGCGAGGCCGGCAAAAACAGCGATGATCGCCAGTATGTATTTAATGTTCATCACCAGACCGGCGTAGAAGCTCACGGCATAAATCTGGCTGTACTTCGCGGTGCCTCCAAATCCGAAGTTCACCGTCGCCCAGAAGAGCAGCGAGGTGACGAGGGTGATGATGAGTGCAAGCACGAAGTAGCCGTAGGAAAAGCCGGCCGTTACTTTGGCCGATATGGCCTTGATCTGCTCCGGGTTAGGCGCAGCATTGATTTTCGCCTCTTTGTCCGGTGTCTGGTGGATGGTGTTCTCGAACACCTGCGGCCAGCCGATCTTCGTCTGCACGGAAAAACTGTAGCTGACGCCGACAATGATCATGATGATCAGCGGCCCCCAGAACGTCGCTTTGCGGCCGATGTCGGTGAAGGTCTTCGAGGGCGAGGTGAAGACGTCGATGCAGCGCTGGGTCTCACTGAGTGGCGCCTGAATGGGCGCAGTTGCGGTGGTGTCGGTCATAGGTGGCTCTCCGGAACTTGTTTGTTCTCAATTATGAGTTTAGGGGATTCTCGTTTGGCGGGAATTGTACTCCGCGGCAATGTAAGAGGGAAATTGAAGTTCTGGCGGTCCGCCGCTGACGGCGGGGTGGGCGCGTTCCATCGACTTAAGCGGGTAGGCAAAAATATTCAAGTCATTGAAAATACAAACGGCGTGCTGGATTTCCACCGGGGGAATCCAGATGTCCACTCCCGCAGAACTGCGGGATTGGGTACTCTGAAAGAGCTCTGTTGCGGTTCTCCGCACTCCACTTGTATGCGGTACTTTCGATTTGCTGTCGCCTTGACGCTGGCCTGTGGGCTGGCCGTCCCTTCATCTGCCTTTGCTGCGCACCGGCGGCACCGTGTTCGGCACACTGTAAAAATTAAAGAACGCAAGGTCAAGGCTCATAACGGCCGAGTGCCGGTTGGCTCCATTGAGGCCCGCGAGGCAGTGAAGCGCAACAAGCGGATGCATGAGAAAACTAGCCATCCGCACGGAGTTGCCGAGCACATGTCGCGGCATCCGGAGACGGAATATCGCGATGTAGCCGAGACGATTCCGCCGATTCCGATGCGCGGCGGCCGTTTGTATGTGCCTCCGCCGCTGGTGGGCTCATTGGCCTCGCTGGAGCGGCAGAACCGCCGCGACAATGCGGAAGGGCTTTCGCGCATAAGGGACACGGCACAGTTAAATGAAATGCGTCGCGCCGGAGAGCTGGTTGCGATTCCGGTGAGCACCGGATTGCGGGTGAGTCCGCAATTGCCTGTGGATCGCCGCTGCACGCGCCCGTGGACTTCGAAGTTTCTGGCGGACCTTTCTCATGCGCATTACGTGCGCTTCGAACGCTCGCTTCAGGTTACCTCCGCCGTACGGACGGTGGCGTACCAGCGCCGTCTTATCCGGGTGAACGGCAACGCCGCGCCGGCGACTGGCGATATTGCCTCTCCGCACCTCTCGGGCGCAACGATCGACATCGCAAAGAAAGGGCTTTCGTTGTCGGAGATCGCGTGGATGAGGGCGTATCTGCTGCCCTTGCAAGCTGCGGGCAAGATTGATGTGGAAGAGGAGTTCTATCAATCGTGCTTCCACATTACGGTCTACAAGGCATACATGCCTGAGTCGCAACAGGAGCACCGGATGCCGACCGCGCTGCTGGCCGCTGGAGTGAGGTAAAGCAAGGGGATAGGGAAAAGGGTATAGCGAACAATGGCCTCGTGATCTCTTCACGGGGCCTTTCTCTTTTTTCCTCGTATCTGCTCCCTTTACCCTTTTCCCTTTGCGCTTTGTCCCAGGGTTAATCCCGTCCCGTTAAACTGAAAGCTCATGGCAAGTTTTCGACAAACATTGAAGCTGGTGGTGGAGCAGGGTGCGACTCTCAGCCGCGAGGAAGCTCGAGGGCTCATTACACAGATTCTGACGCCTGCGGACGCGGTCGACGCACCTTCAGACATGGAAATCGCCGCGCTGTTGACGGCGCTCGCCACACGCGGCGAAACGGCAGACGAACTGACCGGCGTGGCGCAGGCCATGCGATCGCTCGCCGTCCCGCTGCCGCTGGCCGATGCGGAGCGGGCGCGGCTGGTAGACACCTGCGGGACGGGCGGCGACGGGCTGGGCACCTTCAATATCTCGACCGGCGCGGCACTGGTGGCCGTGGCCGCCGGCGCCAGCATAGCCAAACACGGGAATCGTGCCGTCACATCGCAATGTGGTTCGGCGGATGTTCTGGAAGCGCTCGGCATTCCGGTAACGCTCGCGCCGGACGATGCTGTCGCGTGCCTGCGTGCTACAGGATTTATGTTTCTTTATGCCCCGGCGCTGCATCCGGCGCTCAAGCGCGTGCAGCATGTGCGGCGTGGGCTGGGCTTTCGGACCATTTTCAATCTTGCGGGGCCGCTCACCAACCCGGCGGGCGCTCCTGCGCAGGTGATGGGTGTGTACTCCGAGGCAAAGCTGATGATCGCTGCTGAAGCCATGGCGCACCTGGGCATAGAGTGTGGACTGGTGGCGCACGGCCGCAACGGCATGGATGAAATTGCGCTCTCGGTCACGGATGTGGTCGCGGTCATGCGCGGGGCCAATGGGCATCCGAGTGTAGCGCGCTCGCGCTACGGGCCGGAAATGTTCGGTATGAAGCGGTGCGCGGTGCGCGAGCTTGCGGGCGGCGCTTCGGCGGCGGAGAATGCCGCGGTGCTGGAGAAGATTTTCGCGGGTGAGCGCGGGCCAAAGCGTAACATCGTGGTCGTGAACGCGGCGGCGGCGCTGCACGTGGGTCGAGTGGCGCAGTCCATTGAAGAAGGCGCGCGGCTGGCGGCGGAGGCGATTGACTCCGGCGCGGTGCGCGACAAGCTGGAGCAGTTAAGGCAGTTTGGAAAACGGTAAGGAGCTAGGCATGAGATCTATGGCGTTGGGAAGAATCTGCGCGGCAGTGGCGGTTGTGGCTTTGGCATGCGCGGGCGCTGCACAGACCATTCAGGTGAACCAGGGCAATCGCACCATCGCGGTGACAGTGACGGACAAGGCCACGGAACCCGCTGACATTGCCACGGTGCACATCGGGTTTCAGGCATTTGCCGCCGACTCTGGCAGTGCCTATGCCGCCGGATCGCAGACATCGAATGCGATCATCGATGCGCTGCACAAGGCGGGCATCGCGGACAAAGATATCGAGAGCGAAGACCAGAGCGTTCAGCAAAATTATCAGTTCGACGA
>DASZAG010000220.1:0-17623 GCA_035945555.1 Acidobacteriaceae bacterium | reverse complement strand
GTGCAAGTACATTCTTGACGGCGACCAACAGTGCGAGCAGGCGGCAATCAACGGTGGACACTACTGCCGCCATCACCAGGTCGTCCGCAAATCAGTCGCGGCCGCTGAAGCCGAAGAGGCGCCCCCGTCGCTGCCGCTCATATTCCCCACCAACTACGCCTGCCAGGTTCATAATTACTTCCTTATCGCGCAAGCCTTAAACGAAGGGCGCATCAATCTCAAGACGGCCAATATGTTGCATCGTCTGTTGAAGTCCTGCGACGCCAGCCTGAAACAAGCGGCTCTTGCAGCTGCGGAGAGCGGCGAAGCGGATTCGAGCGGCGATCTGGACGCGGAGCAGCTCCTGGGAGAAATCAACGAGATGAAGATCAGACTCGCGGCATCCGAAGAGCCTGAACCCACACACAAAGAACCCGCAAGCGCGCCCGCACCGCAAAAACACGACCCTCTCGATTTGCTGCGGCACTCGCGAGGCATGGCGAGTCGAGGTCGGAGACGGGGTAGATGAAGCAAAGTGCGCAGCCCCAGGAAATGCGGTTTCGGTATAGCCAGTCACACCATAGTTAACAAAGAAAACTGGACCGACATCTGCGGTTCAGCGCAGCCGGTTATAATGGCTCACAATTTCTCGAGAGCCAATCTATGAAACGAACTCTTATCGCATTCGTGTGTCTCTTGTTGGGTGCGGCTACCGCGGGCGCGCAGATTGTCAATACCAATGTTTGCGATGTTCTGGCCCACCCTAAGGATTTTGACGGCAAGATGGTGCGGATCACGGGTACCGTTGCCGCCGGATTTGACGAGTTCGTGATCAGGGACACCAGTTGCAAGCAAAGTGTGAACGCCATCTGGCTCGACTACCCTGCGGGAACGAAAGAAAAAGCTGGGCCGATGGCTGTGGTCTCGCTCCAGTTGGCAAAGAACAGCCCAGGGCAGGCCACGCCGGATTCAGCAACACCAGTGAAGCTTGATACGGGCGGGGATTTAAAAAAGTTTGACTCGATCCTGTCGGCATCTGCAAAAACGCCGGGACGGTGTCTCGGGTGTGTGCGCTCGACAGTGACTGCGACCCTGACCGGGCGGCTTGATGCTGTGGACGCGGTTGCGCTCGAGAAAACCGGATCGATGTTCACGGCGGTGAAGGGATTTGGGAACCTGGCTCGGTATCCTGCGCGGTTGGTAATCCAATCGGTAGCCGGCGTCAGCAAGAATGATATCGACTATTCAAGGCCTGCGGCACTCGGCGATGGAAATGTAGAACTGGGGCTGACGGCCGATCAACTCAAGCGGGCGGCCGCGGCTTTTGGCGCGCCCGGCGAAGACAATGGGGTTGACGTAGGGTTCACTGGAACAAATTCGTTGAGGACAGACGATGGCGTCAAGGGTAGCGAAAACTCCCCCGATGGCCTTCTCCTGATCGTGACGATCGATGGCGACCGGGCGAAGGGAAACACCATGAGCGAAGCGATGGCGCATTTGGGAACGCATATCGCTGATCTTCGCGAATCGCCGATGGGGCGCGACCTGTTCCAGCTTGAGGCTCGGGCATTGGGCGTGACCGTGATGAGCGCTATCATCAGCAAAGAAAAAATGCTAACACTGCCAGGCGGGTATGTGGCTTGGAATAGGGACTGGACAGACGCGGACAAACAGAAGCAGATTGGCGGAGCAATCAGCGGCTATCTGACACAGTGGGCTGCGCTGAGCCGATAGGAAGTCCTCCGCGGCAAGAATCCGCTGGTGGCTTTGCGTACCTGCCTGTGGTCGGCAAACCAGAATAAATGTGGGGCAGGAGCTTGGCGACCCGCTTCACCAGCTAACCGGCCCCTAGCCAATGAAAAAGCCCCATCTCCAACTGGAGACGGGGCGCTTCCCACAAATCATTTCCGTTAGCTGGCGGAGACGGGGTCCACGGCCACGAAGCGGCCAAGCCGTCCGCGATCGACGAACTTCACGCGGCCGTCAACTTTGGCGAAGAGCGTGTCGTCGCTGCCGCGGCCTACGTTCTGCCCGGCCTTGAGCGGTGTTCCGCGCTGCCGCACGATAATGGAGCCGCCGGTGACCAACTGGCCGCCGAAGGCCTTCACGCCGAGCCGCTGCGCATTGGAGTCACGACCGTTTTTCGAACTGCCTAAACCTTTTTTATGTGCCATTGGAGTGGATCCTTTTCAAATATCGCCACGCGCTAGTGCGCGCTGTAAGTGTTGCCGTTCACGTGAATCGAGTCGATGCGAACCTGCGTGTAGTCCTGCCGATGGCCCTGCAGCTTCTTGTACTGCTTCTTCCGCTTGTAGTGGAAGACCAGAATCTTGTCGCCGCGGCCCTCGTTCACAACGGTGCCAAGCACCTTTGCGCCCTGGGGCTGGCTCACGGAGCCGTTGTCGCCGGAGAACGAAAGCACGTCGCTGAACTCAAGTGCGCCCTTCTCGTTGGCCGTCGCCTTCTCAATCTTCACCACGTCGCCGGGTGCGACGCGATACTGCTTACCACCGGTGCGGATAACCGCGTACATAATTCCTCCGAGCGTCCGCACAGGCGAACGCGCAAAATCTCTAAGCTGGGCCGATACATGCTCGCCCGGTCCCCATAATCGAACTCGTCCTAGAACTCAGTCCAGAATGAGCGGGTTGAACACGGAGCGAAAGGCAGAATCGCCGAACCAGTTAAGTTTACCGGGCATACGGCCCGAAGGTCAATGGAGACGCCACGGAATAGGCCCGGAAAATGAGAAGACCGGTTGATGTGAGCCACGATAATCGGCTAAACTAAGAATTCGGCGCTATAGGCGGGCACCATCCCTGTCCGTCGCAATCCGTTGAATACAGCGGGTTGGCGATACGCACGAACAATTCAGGTTTTTTGGAGCTTGTCATGGCACAGGTTTGTGAAGTCTGCGGCAAAGGCCCGCAGTTCGGCAATAACATTTCGCACGCGCACAACATCAGCCGTCGGCGCTGGAGCGTGAATCTGCGCCCCGTCAAGGCGAAGGTCGAAGGCGGAGCCCGCAAGATGCGCGTCTGCACCAACTGCATCAAGAGCGGCAAAGTCGTAAAAGCATAGATCATCGGCTGAGGGCCCGGGCACTTTACTTGCCCGGGCTTTTTACTGCCCGCCTCCTGGTAATAGCCTTGCGGACCGCCGCCAGCGGGGCCGAGTCGCTGAACCGGACTCCGCCGCCGGGAGCTGCTTCGACTCCAAGCTTCTTCCATAGCTCTTCCAGATCAACGGTGACCGGAGCATTGGCCATCCGCCGATACTCGTCCATCAGCACCTGCGTGCCGGTGGCATCGTCTCCGGTCGTCAGCGCCTTTTCCAGTGGCCACTCCTGATCGATTGTGCCACCTGCATCCACGATTGCCCGCAGCGCATCCTGAAGGCCCTTGCGGTTTTTGGTCTGCTGCCGGATGGTCACGTCGGCCAACAGGCAGAACTGCGCGCCGCCCCAATAGGTGCGACCCCAGGTGGGGGTGCGGTCCAGGCCCTGGTCGCCCGGTTGCGGATTGCCTTTGGGCATGTCGCGCACCATGTCGGACCATATTCTCTCCGGCCGCAGATAACCGGCCTGCACGCGCGCGACCGGCTCAATATAGACCGCCAGCCCCTCTTCGATCCAGTGGTGCTCGTCAGACTGTGTGGGGAAGGCCGTGTGGACCATCTCGTGGGTCATGGTCCAGTCATCGGTGAGGTCGTCTTGAGTTGAGTGCTGGCCGACATGGATGCGCGTGAACGCGGGAACCCCTCCCACATCGCCCCATGTGGTGCCGCCGCCTACGCCTTGGCGGTCCTCAGCGAAGACGACGAGGACGCGGTAGCGAGGAACGGGAAACCGGCCGTAATAGGTGGTGACGGCGGTCGCCGCATGCTCGATCCACTGCATAATGGCCGACTCCGGCAGATCGACCGCACCGGAGCTGAAGTCTATCTGAATGGCCGCGCCGCCAATGTTGATGGTTCGCGTCGAGGCAACAGGCTGACGCCATGGCGGACCCTGCCGCTGCGCGGATGCCGGGACAAGGTATGCGGCAGCGGATGCAAGCAACAGTCCGCAGAAGCGCCGCCGGTCACAGGCACGATCCGGTGCGGAGCTGCTCGGCGTCACGGGGCTACTCGGCCTTGAAGGTAAGTGCGGCGGAGTTGATGCAGTAGCGCAGGCCCGTGGGCTTCGGTCCGTCGGGAAAGACGTGGCCCAGGTGCGCACCGCAGCGGGCGCATGTCGCTTCCACGCGGCGCATGCCGTGGCTGGTGTCTTCGTGGGTCTCGATGGCGCTGGTGTCGGCGGGCAGCCAGAAGCTGGGCCAACCGCTGCCGGACTCGAACTTCTTGTCGGAGGTAAACAGCTTGGCGCCACACGCCACGCACTCGTAGGTCCCGTCTTCGTGGTTGTGGTAGAGCGCGCCGGAGAACGCCGGCTCCGTGCCCTTCTGCCGCGTGACGTGGTACTGCTCGGGAGTGAGCTTCGCCCGCCACTCCTCATCGGTCTTATGGATCTTTTCCATTACGTCCTCCTCTCGATTGGATGTTCGTGATGCGGAACAGTTACAGCCGGGCGATGACTTCGATCTCGACCAGAGCGTCCTTCGGGAGCCGGGCCACCTCCACAGTGGAGCGCGCGGGAGCAACAACGCCTTCGGGAGCAAGATAGCGCCCGTACACCGCGTTCATCGCGGCGAAGTCATTTATGTCCTTGAGAAAGACGACGGTCTTAACGACGGCAGAAAGCGAGGATCCTGCGGCTTCAAGCACGGCCTTGAGGTTCTCCAGCACCCGCGCGGTCTGCTCGGCGATTCCGCCGGAGATGAACTGGCCGGTAGCAGGATCAAGAGCAACCTGACCGGAGGTGTAGACCAGATTATCGATGCGTACGGCCTGCGAATAAGGCCCAATGGCGGCAGGAGCTTTCGGAGTGGAGATGGCGTTCTTCATCCCTCGATTGTGAGCCTTGGAATGTGGCGCGGGCAAATGGGGAATGCTTAGCCCTCGAAAGAAGCGCGGAGCGGAGCGAGCCACGCGGGGATGGGCGGGAACCAGGTGGGTTGGCCGTTTTCGATGACTGCCGCGAGATGGTAGGCGTGGCTTCCGGGGTTCTCAATCACCGGTCTAGAGTTGTCGAATATCAATGCAAGGTTAGCGCGATGGGCGGCGACTGGCAGGTTATCGAGGCTGCGCTGGTAACGGCGGCGAACATCTGTTTCGGGCACATTGTGCCCACTAAGCTCAACCCGCGCGGCGACACGCGCGAGGTGGATTTTCACGTCGGATGTGCAAACGTAGATGAGATTGACGTGAAAGCCGAGATTCCGCGCATTAACCATAGTTTGCAGATACATCTTCCCGGAGAGTGTCGTCTCAACGGCGAATGCGCGTCTGCAATTCAGGTTTTCCTGAATGCGCTCAAGGACCTCACGACCGGCGGCGAGTGGATTCTTGTTCCTATTGTCCGCCTGGATCATATTTGCAAACGCATCGGGATCAAGAAGCGGAAAAGACGAGAAAATGTCCAGATTGCCCGAAGTAAGCGTACTCTTCCCCGCCCCATTAGGGCCGGCAATGAACGTGAGAGACGGTGGCTTCAATGACCTTGATGAGAAGCCGCCTCTTTTTCGGCCTTCTCTTTGCGAATGATCTGAAGGCGGCGCTGATCTTCTAGCGCTTTGGCTCTTGCGCCTTCGGCCAGCTTTTTCGCAAATGCCAAGACTTCTGGGCTCATGGAAACATTATACAGTGGGCCTGCACCCCGTTGCTGCTTATCAGATCTCTACAGTTTCGCTGAGCGTTGCACGTCGCGGACGCCGGGAACGCGGCGTAGTCCCTGCACCAATCGCGTGAGGTGCCGGACGTCTTCAGCGTCAACGACGAACTCGACGAGCGCTCCGTCATTGGGGCCGGTGCGCGAATCCACGGTGCGGATGTTGGCGTTCTCATCGCTGATGACTGCGGTGAGCTCCTTCAACATGCCGGTGCGGTCGTCGCAGAAGATGGTGAGGCGAACGGGGTAAGTCTGGCGGCGGGCCGTGGCCTCATCCCCTGGACGAGCCCACTCTACGGTGACGCGACGGTCAGACTCGTAGAGCAGGTTCTGGACATTGGGGCAGTTGCGCGCATGGACGGCCACGCCCTTGCCGCGCGTGACGTAACCGATGATCTCCTCGCCGAGGATGGGGTTGCAGCAGCGGGCACGGTAGACCAGGAGCTCGTTTTGCCCCTCAACCTGGAGCGAATCCGTGCCGCTGTTGAGCGAGACACGGCGCACGGCATCGGACACTTCGGCAACCTGCTGCTCCGGTTCCGGCGCGGGCTGGTTTATGAGTCCTGGGTTGAGTCGATTGAGTACCTGGCGTGCGGAGTACTTGCCGAATCCGATCGCAGCAAGCAGATCGCTGTGAGTGGCAACGCTGTAGTCGGCGGCCACCCGCGCGTAATCGGCCTCGTCGAACTTGCCGAGCGAGACCTTGTACTTCCGGGCCTCGCGCTCAAGCAGCTTGTGTCCGATGTCGATGGCGCGCTCACGCTGGTGCTCATTGAGCCAGTGCTTGATCTTGTTGCGCGCGCGGGAGCTTTTGACGAAGGTGAGCCAGTCGCGGCTTGGAGTGTGGCCGTTCTGGGTAACGACTTCCACGATGTCTCCGTTGCGTAGGCGAGAGCGCAGCGGCACAATGCGGCCGTTGACCTTTGCGCCGACGCAGGTGTTTCCAACTTCCGTGTGGATGGAGTAGGCGAAGTCGAGCGGCGTGGCGTCTTTTGGAAGAACAACGACCTTGCCCTTCGGCGTGAAGGTGTAGACCTCTTCAGGGTAGAGATCGATCTTCAACGTGGAGAGGAACTCGTTGGGATCGGTCATTTCGCGCTGCCACTCAACGAGTTGGCGAACCCAGGCGAGCCTCTGCTCGTCGCGGGCGCTGATGGGCGATCCGCTGTCCTTGTATTTCCAATGCGCCGCGATGCCCTCTTCAGCGATGCGGTGCATTTCCTCGGTGCGAATCTGCACCTCGAACTGATGCCCGCCCTCGCCCATCACTGTGGTATGCAGCGATTGATAAAGGTTGGGACGGGGCATGGCGATGAAGTCCTTGATTCGTCCGGGAACGGGACGCCACAGACTGTGAATGAGACCGAAAACGGCGTAACAGTCCTGCACGTTGGCGGTGATAACACGGAGCGCGAGCAGATCGTAGACCTGATCAACGGAGATTTTGGACTTGAGAATCTTCTGATTGATGCTGTAAAGGCGCTTGATGCGCCACTCTACCCTCGCCTTGATCTTGTTCTCGGCGAGCTTTTCCTTGAGCAACGCCTCGACCCCGGCAAGAAACTGCTCGCCTTCAGTGCGGCGTGCTTCGACGGCCGCATGCACCTGCTCGAAGGTATAGAGATCGACGTAGCGGAAGGCGAGATCTTCAAGCTCTCCGCGGACTTTGCCCATACCGAGGCGGTGCGCGAGCGGAGCGTAGATGTCGAGAGTCTCACGGGAGATGGACTGCTGGCGCTCGGCAGGCAGGTGCTCCAGGGTGCGCATGTTGTGCAGGCGGTCAGCAAGTTTGATGAGAACCACGCGGACATCGCTGACCATGGCGAGCAGCATCTTGCGGACATTCTCTGCCTGGCGGTCCTCGCGATTGGCGAACTGGATCTTGTCGATCTTGGTGACGCCTTCGACGATGTGGGCGACCTGTTCGCCGAACTTGGCGGTGATGTCCTCGGTGGTGACAGGGGTGTCCTCGACGGCATCGTGAAGCAGACCTGCCGCAATGGCCGTCGAGTCGAGCTTCATCTCGGCCAGCACCATCGCAACCTCCAGCGGATGAAGCGCGTAGGGCTCACCCGAGGCGCGAAGCTGCCCCTTATGGTGCTCCAGGCAGAAGTCCCAGGCTTTGCGGATAATCTCGAGATCGTCAGAAGGGCGATTGGCGCGCACGGTGGCGAGTAATTCGTGGAACTTGTCCGCGAACAGCTCAGTACCTGATCCGGGATTCTGCCCGGTCTTGACCGGAGGGGTGTGCGTCGCCGCCATATCTTATTTTATACAAAGCAGACGAAACTGGCCCTCGGGTTCGTCGGGGATCGAGTAGCGGATGTGCGACGATGGGGCTATGACACAGAGGCGAAGTGGCGATCAGCACAGCAGGCAGAATGCGGACGAGGATTCGCCAAAAGCAATAGAGAGCGGCAACGCTGCGGTGATTACTCGCCGGGCTGCGGAGCGGCTGCGAGCGGGACATGTGTGGGTGTACCGGTCAGATGTGACGGCAATTCCGGAGGGCGCCGCGGAATTGCTGCCCGTTCATGATGGGCGGGGCACGCTGCTGGGAACGGCACTGTATAGTCCAACTTCAGAGATTGCTCTGCGGATTGTCTCACGCGAGGAGATAGCGTCTGAGGCTGCATGGTTGGAGATTCTTGCCGAGCGGATGCGGGCGGCGATCCGGGCGCGAGGGCAGATCCTGGCCCAGAAAGAGACGAATGCCTGCCGATTGATCTTCAGCGAGGCGGATGGTCTGCCGGGTTTGATTGCCGACAGGTATGGCGACCTGATCGTGTTGCAGTTACTCAGCAAAGCCCTGGACAATGACGCGGTTCGAATCGTAGCGACGAGCGTGCTGAGGAAGGAACTGAACCCGGCAGTGATTGTAGAAAGGCCGGACGCGCGGATTCGCGAGCTGGAGCAGTTGAGCGTGCCACCGGACGCGGCCCCGCTGTATGTTCGTGGCGAGCTGGAATTACAGACGCAGTTCATGCTGAACGGTCTGCGGTTCCACTACGACGCGGGAGCGGGGCAGAAGACCGGAGCATTCCTGGACCAGCGCGAAAATTATGCGGCAGCGGCGCGGTACGCGCACGGCGAGGCACTGGATGTGTGTACGTATCAGGGCGGGTTTGCGCTGCATATGGCGCAGGCATGCGATCGGGTGACGGGAATTGATGTATCCCGCGCTGCGCTCGAAGTGGCGGAGAAGAATCTTGCAGCAAATCGTGGCGTGCTGCGTGGTGAGGTGGAGTGGATCGAGGCAAATGCCTTCGATCTGCTGCGCGACTGGAGCGATTCCGGCGCGGCCTACGACACGATTGTGCTGGATCCGCCGGCGTTCGCGAAGTCGAAGCGCGCGGTTGATGGCGCGCTGCGCGGCTACAAGGAACTGAACCTGCGCACGCTGAAGATGCTGCGTCCGGGCGGCGTGCTGGTGACGTGCTCGTGCTCGCATCACGTATCGATGGCGGATTTCAATGCTGTGGTGGCGGCTGCGGCTGGCGATGCGGGAAGACGCGTGAGGCTGATTGAGCGGCGCGGCGCGGCCGGGGACCATCCTGTGATTCTGACGATTCCGGAGACGGAATACTTGAAGTGCCTGATTTGTGTGGTGGAGTGAATTTTGGAATCGCCCCTTGTCTTCTTCACTCAATTCGCGAAGAAGACCGCGGGGGAGACTTGAAATCTCCTGCTCAGTTTTGCGATGTGTTTCACATTGAGTTTGCGCTTTTTCCTCAGGACCAGTGATACGGTGCTCTCGACGCCAAGTTCGCGGCTCAAGTCTTTCTGGCTCAGGCTATGCGATTCCATCAGGAAACGCAGAACTGTGACGGGGTCGGCTTTGGGGACGGGGTAGCGCTCCGTCTCGTAGTGCTCGATGAGGAGCGTTAGAAGGTCGATCGCCTGGTCCTCTTCCCGCGTGGTTTTCGCTTTGCCCGTGAGCTTGAATAGTTCGGCGGTGTATTCGGCCAGTTCCTCATCGTTTCGAATGAGATGTGGCGCGCCCTTCCGAATCATCTTGGGCAGACTTGCCAGCGCCGATTTCATGGTCTCTTGTACTCCTTGTCCCAATTGGCGGGGTTGTCATATTGCTTGTGCGTCAGGAAAGAACGGATGTAAACATGTCCCATCGTTTGCTTTCCATTGCGTTCTCTGGCGTAGTGAATAACGGTAATGAGCCGGTAACGGTTGTGTCGAATATTGAAGACGACATAATCGTCCACGGCATCGGCATCCTTGAACATTTTCCGCACGTCAGCGAAGTTCCTCCAGCGGACGTGCCTGACGATTTCAAACCAGGCGGCAATCTCATTTTTTGCATCCGGGTATTTGGCCGACGCTCCGTTCAGATGTTTCAGCGTGACCACGTGCATGCATTTATTGTCTTTTCATTTTGAAAACTTGTCAAATTGAAAAGCGCCCCCTTGAAAAAAACCCCTCTAGACGCCGACGGGGAAGGGCTTGGGTGAGGATTCTTCGAGGTTGACGCCGGAACGCCAGCGCTCGAAGCGGCCCTGAAAGAGGGAGAGCAGTCCGGTGTACCAGTATCCGATGACAAACAGAAGAAGGAATGGGATGGTGAAGTAGTTGTCGTTCGTCCAGGCGTACCAGATGGTTAAAGCAAAGTAGCAACCGATGGCGAGTTCGATCCAGGGGACAATGCCGAGCCGCTTGCGGTACTTCTTAGCGGCGGTGGTTTTCTCGCCTTTCTTCTGCACGCGGTATTTCGGCGTGCGCTTGAAGGCGCTCTGGATTCCGAAGAGGGCTTCCATGACGGCCTTGGTATTGGTGATGGTGAGGCCGATACCGAGCGACATGAGGAACGGCAGGTAGAGGATCGTCTTATACCACTTGCGCGGGAAAAGCTCCTTCTGCGAGACGAGGTAGAAGGACGAAATGGAAAAAGTGGATGCCATGAAGAGCGGAAAGTCGATCAACAGCATCTGAAACCAGCCCTGGTAGAAGCGAATAATCATGGCGGGCATGAGGAGAACGGAGAGGACGATCATCAGCGGGTAGCTGAGGTTTGCAGTGAGGTGATACCAGGCTTCGATCTTGGTGTGCAGGTCGGCATCGCTACGGAAGACGTGCGGAAGGACTTTCTTCGAGGTCTGGATGAGCCCTTTGGCCCAACGCGCCTGCTGCGTTTTGAAGGCCGTCATTTCAATGGGCAGCTCGGCTGGGCAGGTGACGTGCTGGAGGTATTTGAACTTCCAGCCGACGAGCTGAGCGCGGTAGCTGAGGTCGGTGTCTTCGGTGAGCGTGTCGTGTTGCCAACCGCCTGCTTCGCTGATGACGTTACGACGCCACATGCCGGCGGTGCCGTTGAAGTTGAAGAAGACCCCGGCGCGCGAGCGACCTCCGTGTTCCAGAACGAAGTGGCCGTCGAGCAAAATGGCTTCGACTTGCGTGAGAAAGCTGTAGTCGCGGTTGAGGTGCGTCCAGCGGGTCTGCACCATGCCGATTTCGGGCTCAGCGAAGTGGTGGACCACCTGCATGAGCCACTCTGGCGGTGGAACAAAGTCGGCGTCGAAAATGGCGACGAGCTCGCCGGTGGCGATTTTTAGCCCCTCGTCAAGCGCGCCGGCCTTGAAACCGTGCCGGTTGGTGCGATGGATATAGACGATCGGCAAACCTTGTTCGCGGTATCGGTCGCAAATGGCGCGAGCGACATCTTTGGTTTCATCGGTGGAGTCGTCGAGAAGCTGGATTTCCAGCAATTCGCGTGGGTAATTCAGCTGACTGCAAGCCTCGATTAGACGATCGATGACGAACTGCTCGTTGAAGATAGGCAGCTGAACGGTGATGCGCGGCAGTTTCTCAAACGTAAAAAGAGGCTCTTTGGCGGCGTTCTTTTTGTGCTTGTAATAGAGCCACACAAGCTCGTAGCGATGGACGCCGTAAAAAGCCAGCAGCACCATGACGACGAAGTAAGGGATGAGCAGCGACGCGTCGAACCAATTCCATTGATAGAGGTGCTCGAAGGTATGGTCGCCGTAATGGTAGCGGAGATAATGCCGAAGCCCTGTCCTCTCCTGAAAAAAGGCGAGCGCTTGCGCCGCTCCTTGCAGGCGAGTCAACGACGATGCGAGTAGATCGGACAGGGTGGTGTTCTCCGGAAACGAACGAGCGTTATTCTACTTTGCCGGTCTATTCCGGCTTGTATGTGTCTTTGCCCCAGTGGATGTTTACGGTCGGGGCGCAAGTGCTGCTCTGGTAATAGACCACGGTGTCTCCGACGGTGTGGTTCGGAGCCCAGGGGGTAAGCGCGGCGAGAAAGCTACCTTTCGGATTGATTGTCGCAGTCAGGGGGTGCTTTTGGCCGAAGGACTCAGTGCCGAGCGTGTAGGTCGTATCATGCTGGAAGCCCTGGCCCTCCACAAGCACCAATTCTGCATCCTTTGAGCCGAGAATGACCTGAATTTTGCAGCCGTGGTCCGAGCCTTCCATGGGGAATGGCACATAGCTTACCGCGGCTCCGTGCTTGTGGTCGCTAGCAATAAGCGCCACACGCTCCGCTTCACCTTTGGCAGCTGTGGTGGTAATGGTGATGGGCGTTCCAGGCTTCATGGTCTTGGTGCATGAAGGGGCGGCAGGGCCGTCACTCGCAGCCGTGCTGTTGGCTGGGGCCGCTGGTCCGGGAGCAGCAATACCGCAAACCGCAGTTCCCTGAGCGTCCACAACAATGCCTGACATCACCTTTTCAACGGGCTGATTCAGCGGCCAGCGAACAAGCGTGAGCTGCATATCCGGCGTAAAGCCCGTTCCGGTGATCTGGTAGGTGATTTCGGTTCCGGCGGCTGTCTTCTGTCGTCCCGTCTCCTTGAGATTGAGCGTCATGCCGGTGGCCGACTCCGCCGGGCCCCAACGGGCCTGGGCGCGAGCTACGTTGACTAGCTGCATACGGAGGCGAGCTTCCTTTTGCGCCTCAAGTTCCTGCGGTGTAGGGGTGTGCGGCTCCGGCGCGAGATCATGCAACTGGAGTGAAGGCGGGGCGGAATTTTGCGCAGGAGCCGACTGCTGCTGAGCAGTGGACGCTGTCGGCTGTTGAGCTGACTGTTGCGCGAATGCGGAAGCGAGGAGCGGCAGGCCAAGGCCACAGGCCAGGACGAAACGGAAACGCATACATTGAGGATAAACGAAACAGACGAGTTGCGGCCCTGAGCTGACTTGCCCGGGCTGACGCTATGCCACAGATTTAGGAACTGCCTCTTCCCACCGGCCCTGTGACTTGAGAATGAGCTCGACCGCCTCGCGGGCCGCGCCTTTGCCTCCGGCTGCCTGGGTGACATGGTGGCAGATGGCCTTCAGTTCCGGAGCGGCATCGGCGACTGCGATTGCGAACCCGGCGCGACTAGCCACCGCCATGTCCGGCAGGTCGTCGCCGAGGTAGGCTGTCTCAGCTTCGGTGACGCCGGCGCGCCTCATACATTCTTCGAACGCCTCCATTTTTGTCGCCTGGCCCATATAGACGTAGTCAACTGAAAGCTCGTTGGCACGCTGCTGAACGGCGAACGATTTGCGGCCGGTGATGAATCCGGTTCGGATTCCCATAATGCTGGCGAGCTTCAGCCCGGCTCCATCTTTGGCGTTGAAGATTTTCAGTTCGGAGTAGCCCTCGACGCCGGGCGTTGAAATAAGGCACACGCCTCCATCAGTGAGGGTCCCGTCGACGTCCATGAGAAACAGCTTTATTCTGCGGGCACGAGCGTGCAGGTCGTTCTGTTCAGACATAACTGGATTTTAGAGCAATGGCGCACGCGCACAGGAAGCAACCCATTTCGACTGCTTCCGCCATTTCTATGCCTCCAAGCGCAATTCCGATGCAGCGCTTGTCTCCGGCTGCCCGGATTCGCGTTGAATCAACTCCATAACGACCTGTGCGGCTTTTGGAACGGCCGACTGGACGGGCTCGGAAAGCCCCATGCGGTCTTCCAGCTCATCGCTGAAGTCTGAGGGCTCGCAACCTACGATGTAGATCTTCGCGGTGATCTCGCCTAGAGTCCGCGCCACATAAAGGAGGCGCGCGGGATTCATGGAGTGTGGATCGAATATATCTGAGACACTGGGCGGATCGGCGCTGTCGGCAGGCTGGAGAACCGAGACGGTGCCGGGTCGCAATCCGCGGGCGATTGCGTCGATCAAAATGATGACCTTGCAAGGTTCGAGCAGCGCATAGGCCAGGTCATAGCCACGGATGCCGAAATCACAAATCGCCACGTCGTCAGGAACCTGCATATCAACGAGCAAGCGCACGACCTCACAGCCAAAGGCATCGTCGCCTAGAAAGATGTTCCCGAAACCGGCGACCAGAATTCGCGGCTGTATGAATTGGTTCACAAGTACTCCAATGGCAATGGCTCAACTTCCTCTGGTGAATAGAAGAATGGGTGCCCTACCGATGACTCTTCGGCGGTATTGTCCGGTTGATCATTGAACAGCCCTCGCAGGAATGGCATGACCTCTCAGAGCGGAGGACTTGCATTTGCGGTTGGCCAGAGCCGCGATTCAGGTTTTAGGAAAATGAGAGCCGAAACCGGCAAAGACTGGTCGGGGCGGAGGGATTCGAACCCCCGACCCTCTGCTCCCAAAGCAGATGCGCTACCAGACTGCGCTACGCCCCGACTTCTGAAATTGTATCGCAGCGAGGCGGCGCTATAAGCGATGCATCAGCATCGTCGTGAGCCATACCAAGGCGACCAGCGGAATTGCGAAGAGCGCGAAGACAATCAGTGCCATGCAAAGTAAGAACGCGTAGTCTTTCCAGGTGTGCCGGTGCGGCTGGCTCAGATGCCGAGCCAGCAGTTTGTAATTGCGGCGGTTCGCCTTCCACGCGATGTCGAATACGTCGCCGAGGATTGGGATTGAGCCGATCAGCACATCCAGCCCCAGATTTATGACCATGCGCGCGAGAGTTACATAGGGCACTCCCCGAAACCATGCAGCAACCACGATGATGCATGAGGCGAGGCCGGCGAGGACGTCTCCGATGAATGGCACGAGGCCGATGAGTCCATCGAGGCCGAAGCGAATGGAAGTGCCGGGAAGGCGGAAGCAGTCATCGAGCACATGCGCGAGAAGGTCGAGATTTTCGTCTGTAAAGACAGAGCGACCCACGCGTGTGCGCGATGCAAACGGCTCTTCGCCGGGAGGGAGGACTTCAGGGTTCATGACGACGCGGCGCAGGTAAATCGCCTCATTTCCAATGCTATAATCAGGCTTGGCACGGCGGCTATAGTTCAGCGGCAGAACGCCTGACTGTGGCTCAGGATGTCGTGGGTTCGATCCCCACTAGCCGCCCCAAAGTGCTCCTTTCTCTCTAATCCTGTGACAGGCATGACAAAGCGCGCAGAAGAGTCCGGACAGATTTACGTCGGGTGCTCCGGGTGGGCCTACCCGACCTGGAAACCTGATTTTTACCCTGCGGCGACGCCCACGAAAAAGCTGCTGGACTACTATGCGACGCGCCTGAACTCGGTAGAGGTGAACTACACTTTCCGCAGCCTTCCTTCAGAGAAAACAGTTATGTCGTGGCTGGAAGCAACGGGCGACGGATTCCGATTTTCCTTCAAGGCGCATCAGCGGATCACGCATATTCTCCGGTTGAAGAATTGCTTTGAGGCGCTAGAGCGGTTTGCGGGTGCGCTGGCTCCAATTGCGAAGGCGAACCGGCTAGGCGCGGTCTTGTTTCAGCTTCCACCAAATATGAAGGCTGACGAGGAACGGCTCAAGGCATTTCTGAATGATGCGCGTCATTTCGGGTTCCGGATGGCGTTTGAGTTTCGGCATGAATCCTGGTTTGCGCCGGAGATTTACGCAGCATTGCGAGCGCACTCCGCCGCACTGTGCATTGCCGAAAGCGATGAGCTAACCACACCCCAGGAATACACCGCGCCCTTCAGTTGCTATCGATTTCGGCGGAGTGAGTGCTCCGCAGCCGAACTTACTGCAATTGAAACAACCCTGCAAAGCCGCACCGCGCTGGGCGACGTCTTCGCCTACTTCAAGCATGAGGAGACTCCGGAAGGAGCGCTTCGCGCAGCACAAGTCCTCGCGAGGGTACGCCACGCTTGAACAAACTCGAGGAAACCTGGCTCACTCCCTTTCTTGCGCGGCGGCTTATGGCGAATGGCCATGTTCAGACGCTGGCAGGAAACTTTTTGCCGCGTAAGCTGGTGCTGCCTGAGCCGGAACGACTGCTGGTGGAAGTTGATGGGCCCATGGGTAGCTACGGCCCCAGTTACGTGCTTTGCCACTGTAACTGGCAGCCGGAAGAAGTACGCTCGAAGCGCCTTACCGTAATCCTGATACACGGGCTCGAAGGTTCATCGAATTCGCAATACATGATCGGCAATACGGCGCGTGCGCTGGCCGCGGGCTTCAACGTAGTCCGAATGAACATGCGAAGCTGCGGCGGCACCGACGAGATTTGCCCTACCATTTATCACTCGGGGCGCTCCGGTGATGTGGGAGCCGTATTGCGAACCATCGTGGAGGAGCATGCGCTCGAATCGGTCGCTCTCATTGGATACTCGATGGGCGGAAACCTCATTTTCAAATATGCCGGCGAAGTTGCATCGGCGCCTCCGCCGCAGCTGAAGGCGCTGGTGGGCGTTTCTCCGCTAATGGACCTCGACGTGTCGTCAGCCGCATTGCATGAGCGCCAAAACCGGGCGTATGAATGGCATTTTCTCCGCAACATGATTGCGCGCGTGCGGCGACGGATGGAGCTATATCCGGATATTTATGGCGACGCGCAGCTGGAGAAGATCAGCAGTCTGCGTTTGTTTGACGACCATATCGTTGCCCGCTACGGAGGCTTTGCGAATGCGGAGGACTACTACGACAAGGTGGCCAGCTCGCGGTTTGCGGATCGACTGAATGTTCCGACACTGATACTGCATTCGCTTGATGATCCCTTCATCCGGCTTCTGCCGTCGACGCGAGAGGCATTAATCCATAATCCGCATGTGAGATTTGTGGAGACGCAGCGCGGCGGCCACTGCGCCTTTCTTGAAGCAAACAGAAACGGCGATGACGGTCGATGGGCGGAGAGGACATTGGTCGGGTTTCTGCTGGCGCACACAAATGGAAGCTGACTGGTCAGTTGAGATTGGCCCAGAGTTGCCGGAGATCGACGGCGCATGGGATGGATTCGTGGACCTTCGGAGTTTTCCTGGAGCAGTTGAAGATATAGAGGAAGTGCGGCTGTATCCGGCACTGCGCGATGCGCTGCTTAGACTGAATGGCGCGGGGTCGGCGGTTTTCACGACAAAGTGCGACGTGTGGACGATCCCAGGCGACGAAATCGATCCCGACGAATTTTCTGCAGGCAGCGATACGGCGCGCGTGGGGTTTGCGTGCTACATAGATGTTCTGGAACATGATGCCGCGCGGCTTCAGTCCCTGGAGTTTCAGGAGCAGCGAGCGCGCAGGATCGCAATGGCTCTGCGCGGCGTCGATCTAAGAGATGTTCGAGTGGATGTGGTTGTCCGACGTGCGCATCTCAGCGAGTCCGAAGGCTTCGGATTGACCATCTACGTCGCGGGTTGCGGCAATAGTGACGCAGATGCCATTAGCGCGTGGCAGGCGGCGCTGAGGGCCGCGGTTGCCGCTACAATATCAGCAGCGCAGCCTTAAACATGGGCGAGTAGCTCAATCGGATAGAGCACCGGCCTTCTAAGCCGGGGGTTGTGGGTTCGATTCCCGCCTCGCCTACCATGCCCCTACTTCACCGCAGCGAGTGCTAGTTTGGCAATGGTTGCCAACTGCATGTTTGAGGTTCCTTCGTAGATTTTTCCGATCTTGGAGTCGCGGAAGAATTTCTCCGCTGGGTAATCTTTGACGAAGCCGTAGCCGCCGTAGATTTCAACGGCCTGG
>DASZAG010000219.1:0-6999 GCA_035945555.1 Acidobacteriaceae bacterium | reverse complement strand
AGATCCAGCGCGTTGGCCCCGTCACTTTTGGCCTCGGCGGGGTTGTCGTGGACTTCGAGGAAGACTCCGTCGACGCCGGCGGCGACGGCGGCGCGGGCGAGCAGAGGGATGAATTCGGGCTGGCCGCCTGAGACTCCGTTGGCCGCCGAGGGGGTCTGGACGGCGTGGGTTCCGTCGAAGACGACGGGCGCAAAATTGCGCATGATGGCGAGCGAGCGCATATCGACGACGAGATTGTTGTAGCCGAAGGTGGTTCCGCGTTCGGTGAGGAAGACGCGGGAGTTGCCGGATTCGGTGACCTTTTCAACAGCGTGTTTCATGTCCTGCGGCGCGACGAACTGACCCTTTTTGACGTTGACGGCGCGGCCGGTTTTTGCGGCGGCGATGAGGAGGTCGGTCTGGCGGCAGAGGAAGGCGGGGATCTGGAGGACGTCGGCGCCTTCGGCGGCAACTTCGCAGTGTGAGGGCTCATGCACGTCGGTGAGGACGGGCAGGCCGGTGGATTCGGCGATACGGCGCAGGATGGCAGCACCCTCTTTTAGCCCGGGGCCGCGAAAGCTCTTTACCGAAGTGCGGTTGGCCTTGTCGTAGGACGCTTTGAAGATGTAGGGCACGCCCAGGTCAGATGTGATGCGCTGAATGGCATCGGCCATTTTGCGGGCATGGGCCTCACTCTCAATTACGCAAGGCCCGGCGATGAGGAACAGTTTGCCCCCGCCAACGTGGACGGGGCCGACTTCGAATTCGTGGCTCACAGGGTTATTGAATCACGGACTGCGCTTCCTGCGAGCCGCGCGCAAGCGGTCTTTAGTCGCGAACGCCTGCAGGCTGATTTGCTTCGGCCCTGGCACTCCGGGTGCGCAAGGCATAGTCGATGAGAAGTCCAATGCCGATGAAAAGGGGAATGAGTCCGGCGGCGGCTATGGACAATACATCATGTTCCTGCACGATCCACGCGAGGAAGAAGGAGAAGACGGCGAGTCCGACCCCTGTGGAGATGCAGATGATACCTCCGGTGCGGATTCCAGCTGCTGTGGGGCGTCGATCGCCAGGAACTTTGTCGATATCCGGAGGTAAAGGAAGCCCCTTGGCGATAGCTGTAAGACGCTCTTCGCTCTTGAGTTTCTTGTTATGGTATTCGGCGAGTTTGGCAACGATGACGATGCCGAGCACCATGGCAAACGCGCCAAGCACAATTAAAAATGGACCAGTATCGGCTCTCATGATGGTGGTTTCTCCTTTATTCGCGAACCTTAGACCGATGCGCGACGTGAAAGTTTCATGTGCGGAGATGAAACTTTTGGCGCAGAGTAGAGGTCTGAGAAGATTCGGCGAGGCGCGTGTCGACTCAAATCCAATTCGAAGAAGTGGTGCGGGAACACCAGGGGTTCGTATTTCGCACGCTGGCGCGGCTCACGGGGGCGAGCGACGTGGAAGACCTGGCGCAAGAGGTGTTTCTGCGGCTGTATCGCGGACTGGATGACTTTCGCGGCGAGGCGAAGCTCACGACCTGGCTTTATCGCATCACTCTGAACGTGGCGCAGGACGAATGGAAGCGCAGGAAGAAGGAGCAGGTAAACACTTCCTTCGATGATCCGGATGCGGGCTGGGCGGAACGGATTTCCGGCGGTGAGGGTGACGCGGAACAGATCCTGAGCCGGAGCGAATCGATGGCCGCGTTGAACAGGGCGTTGGGTGAATTGAACGACGCAGAGCGGGCAGTTCTGGTGCTGTTTCACCAGGAAGAGTGTACCTATGAGCAGATTGCTCTGACGCTGAGCCTGCCTCTGAATACTGTGCGGACGCATCTGCATCGCGGACGGCGAAAATTGAAGGAAAGATTGAAAGAACGACTGGGCGAACGGAGGGCGGTATGCAGGGCTTAAGTTGCGAACAGTTAAGGTCGGCGGTCGCGCGGGGTGGAGCATTAACCGCGGCGGAGTGGGCGCACGTGGAAGCGTGCGAGGCCTGCCTGGATGCGTGGGTCTGTTATGGGTTGGAGTCGAAGCCGGAGGCGAAGATTCCGGTAGATTTTGCGGCGCGGGTGGCGGCGGCGGTGCCGGGGAAGCGGGAGACGGCGCGGGGATTGCGCCAGGAGAACACCGAGGTTCGATCTCATGGACGGCAATGGGGTTTGTTGACGGCGATGGCGCTGGTTGCGGTTGGGCTGGTGGCGATGACGTTCGCTGATCCAATGGTGCTGAACACACGGATTGGGCTGGTGCTTATAGGGATTGCGGCATCGGAGATTGCAGGAATTGCTTTGTGGCTGGGAATGACGCATCCGAGCGAGGGCCGGAACTGAGCCTTCCGATCCGGGTTCAGTTATCTGTGGACGAATCAGCGCAACTCGGCATAGGCTTTGAGTGTTTGATCAGATGGCAAGCGACTTGCCTGAAAGATGAGAATAAAAATATGAGCGACGTTGAACGCCAACTCGAATCTTCCACCGAGGGACCGAAGACAGCTGGTGCAGCGGTCCTGAATATTAGCCGGAAAGTGCTGGCCTGCGGGCTGGCTTATCTGATGATCCCGCTGGGGATTGGGGATTTGTACGCGCAGGGCGTGCCTCAGCCAACGGCCCAGGGACAGTATGACCAGGCTCCTCCACCGCCCGACCAGGACGACCAGGGCCCTCCGCCGCAGGCTTATAACGCGCTGTCTCCGGAGCAGCTGGACCAACTGGTAGCGCCGATTGCGCTCTATCCGGACGCGCTGGTGGCGCAGGTACTGGCCGCTTCGACCTTCCCGTCGCAGGTGGCCGATGCGGACCATTTTGTGCAGTCGAATGCCGGGGCGCCTCCTGACCAGCTTGGGGCGATGGCGAACCAGATGGATTGGGACCCGAGTGTGAAGGCACTGGTTGCGTTTCCGACGGTTCTGAACAATTTGGACCGCAACCTGGACTGGACCAGCCAGTTGGGCAACGCATATTACAACCAGCCGCAGGATGTGATGTCTGCCGTGCAGGATATGCGCGCGCGGGCTTATGAATCTGGAAATCTTCGCTCAGGGCAGTATTACTCGGTGCAATACGATCCGGGAGATATTGTGATTGCGCCTGTAAACCCCGAAGTGGTTTATGTGCCGTGGTACAACCCCTGGGTAGTTTACGGAGCACCTATTTCGCCGTGGGGCGGCTACTATGTGGCGCCGCGTCCGGTGGGGTTGTATTTTGCGGCCGGAATCGCGCTTGGCTTTGGCGTAGGCATTGCGATTGGCCACTGGAACAACTGGGGATGGGGATGGCACAACTGGGGCATGGGATGGCACGACCGAACCGTGGTCTACCAGCGGAATGTGTACATCTCGAACAGCGTGCATGTGGTGAATCATGGGTATTACGGCCACTTTGACCGCGATCCCCAAGCCCGGGTTTACAACCACACGGTGTATGCGCGCAATATCACGCGCATTAACAACATTACCCGCGTAAACAACGTGAACAACTACAACCGGACGAACAATAGCTATCACCCGAATAACAACAACGCACGGCCGAACAATAATGTTCGCCCTGCCGCACGGAACAATACTTATCGTCCGGAGAACAACGCTCGGCCAAACTATAACGCTCGCCCGAACAACAATGTTCGACCTGCCGAACCAAACAACACCTATCGTCCGCAGGCACAGCCGAACAACACATATCGACCCGAGAATAATGCTCGCCCGAACCAGAATTACCGGCCGAACAACACCTATCGTCCACAGGCGCAGCCTAACAACAATGCTCGCCCGAACAACAACTATCGTCCGGAAGCGCGGCCCAACAACAACGCGCGACCTAACAACAATGCGCGGCCGGAGAGCCATCCGCAGGGGCATCAGGAATCAAAGCCGAGCGGGCATGATAACAGCGGGCACGAGCACAGACGCTGATTTCGGTGGCGCTCGTTCAGGGACGGGACGGAGCGAAGGCTTCGTCCCGTTTTTCTTGCTCAAAAGAGTGAATCGATTGTGTCCCGCACCGCCCGCGGCCCGCATCCCTTAACATAGAAAGGCGATTCAGGCGGGGGGTAAGGAATGGCCGAAACCGCGACAGCGCGCGCTGGGGCTCCCAGAGTTGTTCCGGGGCATCGTCCGCGCGTGGTCATTATTGGAGGCGGATTCGCGGGAACGCATGCGGCGAAGGCGCTGGCGAGATTGCCGGTGGACATTACGATTATTGATCGCCGCAACCATTTCACCTTTCAGCCGCTGTTGTATCAGGTGGCGCTGGCGGTGCTTTCTCCTGCGAATATCGCCTCGCCGATCCGCTCGATTGTGCGGCATGAGCCGAATGTTGAAGTTCTGATGGATGAGGTTGTGGCGTTCGATCTGGCTGGACGGAATCTCCACCTGAAAAGCGGCGCAACGATGGACTACGACTACCTGGTGGTAGCGGCGGGCGCGACACACTCTTATTTTGGTCACGACGAATGGGAGCATGATGCTCCCGGACTGAAGACGATTGAGGATGCCATCGAGATTCGAAGGCGGGTGCTGCTGGCATTTGAGCTGGCGGAGCGGCAGATGCTGGAGACGGGGACCCACCCTGCGCTGAATTTTGTGGTGGTGGGCGGAGGGCCAACGGGGGTAGAACTGGCGGGGGCGATCAGCGATATTGCGAAGCTCTATATGCGGCACGATTTCAGGCACATCAATCCCGGGCAGGCGCGGGTGCTGCTGATTGAGGGAGGGCCGCGCATTTTGGCCGCGTATCCGCCGGATTTATCGCGCAAGGCCGTGGAACAGCTCACGGCGCTGGGAGTGGAAGTGCACACCGGCATGTCGATTACCGATGTGAAGCCTGGCTATGTAGTGGCGGGAGATCGGCGACTGGAGTCAGTTGTGACGCTGTGGGCGGCGGGCGTGCAGGCTTCTCCGCTTGGCAAGCTGCTGGGCGTGGAAACGGACCGGCGCGGGTGCGTGATGGTGAACCAAACGCTCAATCCGGCAGGGCACCCGGAGATATTTGTATGCGGAGACCTGGCGCATTTCGAGCAGGATGGGCATCAGGTTCCGGAGGTAGCCCAGCCCGCCATGCAGATGGGCGACCACGTGGGCAAGATGATCCAGCAGGACCTGGCCCGCCAGCCGCGCACGCCGTTCCACTATTTCGACAAGGGCGACATGGCCACGATCGGCCGGATGGCGGCGGTGGCGCGGATCAAATGGCCGATAAAGGCGAATGTCAGCGGGTTTCCGGCGTGGGTGACGTGGCTGACCATCCATATCTTTTTTCTGATCGGGTTCCGGAATCGCATTGCCGTGCTGTTTGACTGGGTTTGGAACTACTTTACGTTCACGCACGGCGCGCGGCTGATTACTGGTAGCCAGGACCTGCCGGGATGGGTGCAGCCCGACGGTGTGGAAGCGCAAGAAGTGGGAGCGCCGCTGGACCGGACCGCTCCGGGTGCAAATTCGGGCACGCGGACGGGGTCGTGAGGGAAGCTTCAGTTGCCGGAGAATCAATTTGATGAAAGATGATGCTGTTGGGGGCGGGGAACCGCGAGTGCGGACCCTTGCGGTGATTCCGGCGCGGCTTGCTTCAACGCGGCTGCCGCGCAAGGTGTTGCGCGAGATTGCGGGCGAGCCGATGCTGGCGTGGGTGTATCGCGCAGCGAAAGCGTGCACGCTGCTGGACCAGGTGCTGATTGCGACGGACTCGGATGAGGTGATGGAGTTTGCACGGGAGAACGGGATGCCGGCAGTGTTTACTCCTGCTGACTGCGCAAGCGGGACGGATCGCGTGCATGCGGTGGCGGAGGCGATTCCCGCGGACATTTATGTGAATGTGCAGGGCGATGAGCCGATGTTGCGGCCGGAGCATATTACGGCGCTGCTGGAGCCGTTTGCGCGGCCCGAAGTGGAAGTGGCAACGATTGCGACGCCCTGCTCGGCGGACCAGATTAATAATCCGAATGCGGTGAAGGTTGTGACGGCGGCGAATGGCCGCGCGCTGTATTTTTCGCGAGCCACAATTCCGTTTGATCGCGACGGGCGCGGCGGGATTGCCTATCGAAAGCACCTGGGGCTGTACGCCTATCGCAGGGCGGCGTTGCAGCGATTCCCGAAGCTGGCGCCCTCGGCGCTGGAGGCCGCGGAGAAGTTAGAGCAATTGCGTTTCCTGGAAAACGGGATGGATATTTATGTGACGGAGACTCCGTACGACACGATTGGCGTGGACACGGACGAGGACCTGCGGAGAGTGGAAGAGATTTTGCGGGCGAGAGTTATGACTTAGGTTTGTCGCGTTCCTTGGCAGCGGCGAGCGGGGAGTGGGGCTCGGTCATTCTGGCAGGGTTGAGGATTTCCGCGATGTCCTTTTCGCTGAGCAATTTCTTTTCGCGTGCAAGCGCGATGATAGATTTGCCCGAGGCGATGGATTGCTTGACCAGCTCCGCGGCCTTTGCATAACCAAGATATGGATTGAGCGCGGTAGCGAGCGAGACGGTGCTCTGCGCGTAGAAATTGCAGCGATCGGCGTTGGCAGTGACGCCGCGCACGCAGCGGTCGGTGAAGACCTGGAGCATGTTAGCGAGAATGGTGATGCTTTGCAGAACGTTGTAGGCCATCGCGGGCATCATGACGTTTAGCTCGAGCTGTCCGGCCTGCACGGCATAAGCGACTGCGGTGTCGTTTCCTATGACTTGAAAGCTGACCATGGCGGCGAGTTCGGCCATGACGGGATTGATTTTGCCGGGCATGATGGATGAACCGGGCTGAAGGCTGGGCAGGGTGATTTCCGCGAATCCGGTGTTGGGGCCGGAGGAGAGCAGACGCAGGTCATTCGAGATGCGGATGACTTCGAGTGCGATGGTGCGCAGCGCGGCGCTGACTTCAGCCATGCAGGCGTTGGATTGCATGGCCCAGCGCATGTCTTCGGCGGGGATGAGGCGTTGGCCGGAGATGCGGGCGAGATTGGCGATGGCTTTGGCGCGGTAGTCGGGATGCGTGTTGATTCCGGTGCCGACGGCGGAGCCTCCAAGGCCCAGTTCGCGGAGTGAGTCGGCG
>DASZAG010000218.1:0-18810 GCA_035945555.1 Acidobacteriaceae bacterium | reverse complement strand
CGGGCCCGCTCCAGAGGCAATGTTTGGAAGGAAGGATTGAGAGAGTCGTTCCAGAAGAGAGCCTGCAAAAGCAGCAGGCATACAACCAGGTAGATTTCACAACTTAGGTGGGTATTGCACCTGTAGCTGCCTCTATGAATTATTGGGTAAGATGCAAGCGTGATGGCTATGGGCTGCCCGGTTTTCCACAGGAGCGAGAATTTTTAATTGCTCAATCTATTTATCATGAATTCAGTATAAATTGATGAAAATAAGTCTTTTATCTCAATAATGTTGAGCAGTAATTACGGATTCATGCGAAATAAGCCGGCTCCGTGCGGCGGCAATGCGACGGACAGAGAGGCGCGGGAGCCGAGGTCTTTACGCTCCCACAAATCGCGGACACGATACGTCGCTTTGTCGAAGCCGAACTGATCACCGAGCTTTTGCCATGGCGGCAGGTTGACGCGCACCGCCGCGTCGGTTCGATTGAAGATAGCGAGAATGGGATTAGGGCCCTCCCGCGCAACCCAGAAGACGATTTTGCTGCCCTGGGCCTCGGCGACCGCGTGATTGCCGGAAGAGCGCTGATCGACAGCGAGCACTTCAGGATTAGTGAGAAGCGATTCAGTTGCTGCGTCCATGTGAGTGAGGTTTGCGCCGAGTATAAGAGGCGAGCGCGCGATGGACCATAGCGTGATGAGTGTGCGCTGCTCAGCGTGCGTGAGGCGCGACTGGCGCGGATTTCCCCAGCCGGGATGCGGACCGAGGTAACCGATGGGAAGCATGTCCCCATCGGGCCAGTGGCCGGGGCTGGCGTAAGGCTCCCATGCGGCGAGAAGCTGAAATTGGTTCTTGAGGCTCTGCGGGAAGCCATTATCACCGTGCCGCGAAGACCAGAGGTCCCAGAAGTCGTTTGAGATGCGCCATTGCTGTGCGCTGCGCACGACGTCTTCCGCATCGGCCAGCGGAGTAGGGCCGGGTGACAGGCTGAGGACGATGGGACGGCCTGCTTTTGTGATCGCCTCATCGATCATGTGTATGGAAGCCGCTTTGTAGGGCGACGAAATGCAGTCCACTTTGAGGAAATCGACACCCCACGAGGCATACAGGCGCAGCATTGAGTCGTAATAGGCCTGTCCGGCGGCGTTGTTTCTCACACCATAGTTGTCGGAGTTCCATTGGCAGGTGTCACTGCGGTCGGCGGCGTCGACGGCGTGAAAGGACGAATTTGCGATGGGCAGATTCTTGTCGACTGCCTGGCGCGGGATTCCGCGAATGATGTGGATGCCGAACTTCAGGCCGAGCGAGTGAACATAATCGGCAAGAGGCTTGAGGCTGTCTTCCGTGCCAGCCGAAGGGAAGCGATCGACTGCAGGAAGGTAGAGGGCGTCACGCGAAATCGTGTAACCAGGTTTGTGCGCGTTGTCAGGGTTCGCAAGATACCAACCCTCGTCGATGACGACGTATTGCCATCCGTAGGGCTGGAGATGCTGGTGGAACCAGTCAGCGTTCGCCTTGAACTGCGCCTCATTGATCGTGAGGCCGTAGGAGTCCCAGCTATTCCACCCGAGTGGTGGGCTAAGTGCTGGGCTTGAAGATGGCGTCAACGCGGGAGCAGTCGCACTTTGCGCGGGCGCACCGAGGGTGAGCACTGCGAAGAGAGAAACTGCAAGGGCGGTTCGATTCAAAGCAGATCACCTCGAACACTGCGACTTGGTTGGAACTATTGATTGCCTTTGAGCGCCTTGAGCACGGTTTCAGTGTTGGGGTTAGCGTGATTCAGATATTCACTGACGCGCTGCCGCTCCTCAGCCGTGAGGGTGGGGACGAGCGAGAGAATGCGGCGCATGGTAGTGCAAACGTCATCAACGTAATTCATCATGCGAATGGCTTCGCCGGAGAGTGGCATGTGTGTGGTCCTCGGATCGGAATTATGCGAAATTGATTTGGTCTGGGATTATTCTCCCCGAGAGCGGCGACCAAAGTAAAGCCGCGTTGTTGCCTGCAACACAATTTACAAATTTGGCATCGAAAACGGGATGCAAGCCGCAAGCGCTCCCTCATCGCAGGGGGAATCTCCTGTTAAAAATTGCATCGAGAAGACGCTCCACGCGGAGGCCCGCGCGCCCCTGTCGACCTATCGTTTGCAATTGAATGCAGGCTTCAACTTTGCGGATGCGGAGGCCCTGCTGCCGTATTTGCGGCGGCTGGGAATTGGCGACTGTTATTTGTCTCCGGTGTTTGAAGCGCGGCCTGGATCGATGCACGGCTACGACGTAACCCGGCATGATCGGTTAAATCCTGAACTGGGTGGCGACGAAGGATTCGCGCGGCTATCGCATGCGGCAAGCGAGAGCGGCATGGGGCTGCTGTTGGACATTGTTCCGAACCACATGGGCGTCGGTAATGACTCCGTGTGGTGGCAGGACGTGCTTGAGAATGGCCGCGCGTCAAAGTACGCGAATTACTTTGACATAGACTGGGACCCGCTCAAATCTGACATGAATGGCAAGCTGCTGCTTCCGATTTTGGGCGATCAGTACGGAAATGAGCTGGAGAGCGGACGGATCCAGATTTCATTTGAAAATGGCCTGGGCAGGGTGAAGTACTTTGATCACCTAATGCCTTTGGCGCCGCGCTCGCTACCGCTGATATTTCCTGAAGAGCAGATGGATTTACCTCAAAATTTGCGCGATTTGCTTCGCGAATTGTGGTCCCATGTTCCGCCAAACAGCACGGCGGACAGCAGCCTTGCTGCGCAGCGGCGCACGCAGCTGGAGGAAATCCTGCCGCGTGTTCGCGATGCGCTGGCCGATCCTGAAAACCAACTCGCGATTGCGTCTGCACTGAAGGAAGTGAATGGCAGACCCGGTGATCCCCGCAGCTTTGACCGGCTGCACTCCATCCTGGAAGAGCAGCCATACCGGCTGGCGTTCTGGCGTGTGTCGGCAGAGGAGATCAACTATCGCCGATTTTTCGACGTCAATGACCTGGTGGGGTTGCGGATGGAGAACCCCGCGGTGTTTGCCGCAACGCATTGCCTCATCCGCAGAATGCTCGCGGAGGAGAAGATTACGGGGCTGCGCGTGGACCACTGCGACGGAATGTTCAATCCGCGGCAATACCTGATTCGGCTGCAGGTGCTTCACATTGCGAGCCAGTGCTGCGGTGCTGAGCCGTCGGGGCCGGTGGGCGAGAACGGAATAGAGGACATAGTACGCGACGCTGTGCGCGGTTATGACTGGACGCTCGTGCAAGGGCCGCTCTATGTGGTGGTGGAGAAGATTCTGGAGCCACGCGAGACGCTGCCGCGTGAGTGGCCGGTACGCGGCACCTCTGGCTACGACTTCATACATTTTGCAAACCAGGTATTTATCCAGCAAGAAAATCGGAAGCGTTTCGATGATCTTTACGCGTCGATGATTGGGCGGAAGCCCGATCCGGAGGAAGTGATCTATCGAGCGAAGCAGCAGGTGATGCAGAACGCGCTGTCGAGTGAGACGCATGTGCTGACGAATCTGCTGAGCCACTTGGGGTCGGCCGATCGTCGGGCGCGGGATTTCACCGACAATCTTCTGGGGTCAGTTATCCGTGAGACGATTGCGTGCTTCCCGGTCTACAGGACTTACATTGACGATCGCGGGCAATACACCGAGCGTGATCGTTTGTACATTCATCAAGCGATTGCGCGGGCCAAATACCGCAGCCCCGACACCGATGCTTCCGCATTTGATTTTTTGCGCGACACGCTGCTGCTGCACGAGCGCGGCGGCGCGGATATTGATCAGCGAGAGCTATATTTTGCGCTCAAGTTCCAGCAGCTTTCCGGACCGGTGATGGCCAAGGGCGTAGAGGACACGGCCTTCTATCGATTCAACCGGTTTATTTCTTCGAATGAAGTTGGAAGCTCGATGCGCTCGTTCGGAATTCCAGTGGACACGTTCCATGCGAGCAATATGGAGCGGCTGCAGAATTCCCCCGACGCCATGCTTGCGACCTCGACGCATGACACGAAGCGCAGCGAAGACGTGCGGAATCGGCTTAATGTGATCTCAGAGATGGCACGGCTCTGGCCGGGGTTTGTGCGGCGCGCGCAGCGGCTGAATGCGCGCTACAAGCAAACACTCGAGGATGGCCGCATCGCTCCGGACTCGAACGAGGAGTATTTGATCTACCAGACGATTGCCGGAGCATGGCCGTGGAAGATGGATTCGGCAGAGGACCGGCGCCAGTTCATTGAGCGGCTTCAGCACTACATGACGAAGGCGCTCAGCGAAGCGAAGATCAACCTGAGCTGGGTGAATCCGAATGAGAAATACGTGGCGGCAGTGCACGCGTTTATCGCAGCAATCCTGACTCCGGACGCCGATGAGACTGAGCGGAAATTTGTTGTAGCGCTGGACATGCTATTGCCTTTGCTGCAGATTTTTGGCGCGGTCAACTCGCTGGCGCAAGTGGTGCTCAAGGTGGCATCGCCGGGGGTTCCGGACTTTTACCAAGGAAGTGAAATGTGGGACCTGAGCCTGGTAGATCCGGACAATCGACGTCAGGTTGATTACGGCGTACGGGCTGAGGCGCTGGATGCGATGCTGCGCAAGGCAGAAATCGAAGGTGCACCGTCGGTATGCCGCGGGATAATGGCGACGCTGGATGATGGGCGAATGAAGCTGTGGGCGACGCATCGCATGTTGCAAACGCGCGCGGCGCTGCCCGCGGTCTTTCATCGCGGTGCATATGTGCCTCTGCGGACAACGGACGATCATGCGCAGCACGTGATTGCATTTGTGCGGCGGCAGGATGAGAAATGTGTGCTCGCCGCCGTTCCGCGATTCGCCTGCACGCTGATGAACCACAGGGCAGAGATACCGCTCGGCGCTGCCTGGGGAGAAGGCGCGCTGATTGCCGAAGAGTGCGCGGACATGCGAATGAGAAATGTGTTCACCGACGAGGAGATCACAGTGCCATCAGACGGAAGAGTCGCCCTCGCGCGACTGTTTGGTGAATTCCCAGTAGCAATGCTGCAGAGCTTGTGATTCGCTAGCCGATTTAGCTTTGTACCACGGGCTGATCGCGGTCGGTAGCTTCGGCGAGCGCCGCGAGCCGGGCCGCGATATCTGGTGTAAGCGAGCCGTCGGGGCAGCGCCAGCTCCAGTTTCCGTCAGGGCGCGACGGCATATTCATGCGCGAGCCCGCAGGAAGGTTGAGAAGGTCCTGCACGGGGATGATACAGATGTCCGCGACGGAGGTTTCGACGGCGCGAATCATCGCCCAGACGAAATTCTGCCGACTGGCTCCCAGGTAGGCTTTGGCCGCAGCCTTCTCGGTTTTTGAAGCTTCTTCTTCCCACCAGCCGAGCGTCGTGTTATTGTCGTGCGTTCCGGTGTAGACCACGGAGTTGGTGGTGTACTTGTGCGGAAGGTAATCGTGCGCTTTGCGCGTGCCAAATCCAAACTGCAGGATGCGCATGCCGGGCAGGCTGAAGCGATCGCGCAGCGCGTCTACCTCGGGCGTGATGACGCCGAGATCTTCGGCAATGAAGGGAAGCTCGCCAAGTGCATGGCCAATGCTCTCGAAAAGTTCATGGCCCGGGGCCTTGATCCATTCGCCGTGCTCGGCGGTCTGGTTCGCGGCAGGAATGGCCCAATAGGCTTCAAAGCCGCGAAAGTGATCCAGACGAATGATGTCGTACAAATAACGAGCGCGGCTAACGCGGTCGATCCACCAGCTGAAGCCGTTGTTGCGCATCTGGTCCCACTTGTAAAGCGGATTGCCCCAGCGCTGGCCCGTGGCAGAGAAGTAGTCGGGAGGCACGCCGGCAACGCGGACGGGGTAGAGATTCTCGTCAAGCTCGAAGAGATCGGGGCGCGTCCAGACATCGGCGCTGTCGTAGTTAACGAAGATGGCAATGTCGCCGATGAGTTTAATCCCGCGCTGTGAACAGTAGGCACGCAGCGCGCTCCACTGGTCATCGAAAGCAAATTGCAAAATCTGCTGGATGGCGATTTCGTCGGCGTGGTCTCGGCGCAACTTTTCAAGAGCACTCCGGTCGCGGTGCGATAGTTCCTTCGGCCATTCGTTCCACGCAGCGCCGTTGAATTTTTTCCTGAGCACGGCGTAAAGAGCGTAATGCTCGAGCCATGTCCAGTTGGTGCGGGTATATGCCTCATAGCGCGACCACGCGGCTGTTTCGTGGCTATGGAGGAAATTGCGGGCGGCCTCTTCCAAGAGCGGCGTTTTGGCGGCAATGGCGGCGTCAAAATCCACGCTGGATGTGGGGCCAGGAAGCTCGACGATTCGCTCACGCGCAATCCAACCGCGATCGGCAAGCAGATCTAGCGAAATTAGCAGGGGATTGCCGGCGAAGGCCGAGAGCGCTGCATAAGGCGAATTGCCGAATCCTGTTGGGCTTAGCGGCAGCACTTGCCAAAGCCGCTGCTTACCTGCCTGAAGAAAATCAGCAAATGCATAGGCCGCGGGACCGAGGTCGCCGATGCCTCCGTTGGAAGGAAGAGAAGTAATGTGCAGCAGCAGTCCCGAAGAGCGGTCAAAGGGCATAGAAAGCGTCTCGCAGGGCCGCATTCACTTTAAGACGAATTGCGGCCGTGATTCGTAATATTGGGGACAAAATAAAAAGGCCCGCTGCTCGAAAGATTCGGAACGGCGGGCCTCGGTTGCTTTATGCTAAACCTCGTTAGCCCTTCGCGCCTTGCTGCATCGCCTTACCGTTCAAGCGAATGCGGCCCGCTTTCTCGTATGAGTTTTCCAGGCTCGACATGAAGACCTCGAACATGTTGTTGCGCCGCTGATCGAGGAGGCTATCGCGGGTCGCGTCAAAGTTCTTTGCGATCTCCTCGGTGCTGGGCGACTGCTTGTCCGTCAATTTAACGACAACGCCGTCGTGTCCATTATTGATCGGCCCACTGACTTGGCCGGCGGTCATGTCGAAGAGCTGAGGCGCGGTAGTGGCAAGCGCGCCGATGTCGGGCACCTGCGCATCTCGACCTACGAGGTCACTCGACTTAACAGTAGCGCCGAGTTCCTTCGCCGCTTTGGCCAGGTCCTCTTCAGACTTGGCGCGCGCGGCAAGCTCGTTGGTTTTGGTGGCGAGCAACTGTGGAAGTTGTTCATCACGGTAGTCGTCAAGAATATGCGACTTGAAGTTGGCGAAGTCAGGCGCGTGCGCGGGCTGAACTCCGGTGACCTGATAAATAGCGAAGCCATCACCGGTAGAGGCGACTTGCGGAGCGGCACCCTGCTTTGTGCTGAATGCCCCGGTGAGAAGTTGTGTGCTATCGGCGATATTCGGCACGACAGACGCCTGCGAGACGAAGTCGGTGGTGACGACCGGAAGATGATGCGCAGTAGCGGTCGCTGCCAGCCCGCTCTTCACGGATTCCGCCATCAACTGCTGGGCAAAGTTCTGTTCTGCCGACTGCTCATGCTGGCGGGTGAGGGTCGCGCTGATCTGTGGTTTCACATCGCTTAGCGGCTGGTCGTGCGCGGCTTGCTTTGCTTCCGTCTGGATGATGTGATAGCCAAACTTGGAGCGAACCAGGCCGGAGGTCTGTCCAGGTTGGAGCGAGAAAGCGGCTGCGTCAAACTCGGCAACCGTTGCGCCATGTTTGATCCAGCCAAGCTCGCCACCCTGGGCTTTGCTGCCGGGGTCATCGGAGTACTTCTTGGCAAGCTCGGCGAAGTTGCCACCGTGATGAAGCTGGTCAAGAATGCCCTGCGCCTTGGCCTTCGCAGCGGCGTCAGCGTTCGGGTCCTGAGAGTTCACAGCGATGAGGATGTGGCGAACCTTCACCTGCTCGTCCACGTGATAATCGGTCTGGTGTTGCTGATAATACTGCTGCACTTCGGCATCCGTAACCGGCGCAGGCGCCTGCGGCAGATTCGCGGCAGTGAAGGCGACGTACTGGATTTTGCGGGCTTCAGGAATCGCCTGTGCATACTTCGCCGCATTTTGCTTGAAGTAGGTCTCAAGCTGGGCGTCTGTAGGATTAATCTGGTTCCGGAGCGAGTTGGAGTCGATCACGGCGTAGTCAAATTTGATTTTGGTTCCCTGCGAGAGATAAGCGGAGCGGACGTCGTTATCGGACACCGTAACGCCACCGGTGATAAGCGCACGCAAGCGCTGGTCGATAATCTCGTTCTTGACTTCGCTCTCAAAGTTCTCGCGCGTCATGCCGAACTGGTCGGAGACGAACTCGGCGTACTGCGCATCGCCGATGAACTTGCCATTAGGAAAGAGCAGCATACCCCACTGGCCGGTATGCAAGAAGTGACGCACGTCATCGTCAGTAGCGGTGATGCCGAGCCGTTTGGCTGCCACCAATTCAATATGCTGCGAGATCAGTCCCTGGGCGACCTGCTGCATCATGTATGGCATGAGTTGGTCCGGCAATTGCTGCCGCTGCAAGGCGCGCGCGGCACGGTTCTGCACGTCGCTGGTGGCAATGGAGTCTTCAGCGGGCAGGAAGCGGCCTAGAATGCCGCTGCGATTGATGACCGCATAGGTGGTCGTGGACGAAGTATCGCCATTGAAGAGTCCGGGCACCAGGAAGATAACCATCGTGACGCAAGCCACGATGATGATGACCCAGAAAATGACCTTCATGACCTTGGTGTCTTGTTGAAAGAAACGAATCATGGATGGGTGGGAACCTTTGTTTCAAGTATAAATCAGGGCCGACAGGCAGCTAAGAAGCTAATAGCGAAACTATCTCTATACCAGCGTAATCTCGGCGATTTCGGGCGGGCAGTTGAAGCGCATGGGGATGCCGACTGTGCCGACGCCCCGGTTGACGTAGAGTTGAGTGCGGCCCTGTCGAAACAGCCCTTCGACATATTTTCTGCCCAGCGGCGGTAGATTGAACGGCGGCAAAAGCGGAAAGCGCACCTGGCCGCCGTGCGTATGGCCGGAAAACATGAGGTCGACGTTGTAGTGCGCGACTTGGGGAAGCACATCCGGTTCGTGCACCATGAGGATGACCGGCTCATTTCCGGCGACGGAAGGCGGAGGCACAGCCTTGTCAAGGTCCATATGCTTGTAAACCGCGTCTTCTGTTCCAGCCAGCCAAAACCGTGCGCCGTTTTGCTCAATGGGCGTGTAGGCGTTGTTCAGTAGAGGGATGTTGTGAACCTTGAAGGCGTCAATGACCGCGGGCATGGCGAAAGTTGAGTCATGATTGCCCAGGACGGCGTAGCGCAGCGGACACTTTACGTAGCTCAGGATTTCCGCGCATCGATATGCGAACTGGTTGGTTCGCTGGCGCGGGAAGAAACCTTCCGTAATGTAGTCGCCATTAAAGAGCACGAGATTGGGATTCAGGCGATTAACGCGTTCCACTACGTCGCGAATGAAGTACGGTTCCGTATATTCCGCGTAGTGGAAATCGGTGATATGGACGATGCGGAAACCGCGAAATTCATCCGGAAGGCGATCAAGGCGGATGTTATGGCGCTCGATGCTGATTTCATGGCGAGAGATCTCAGCAGCATAGAGTGGAACGCCGATAACCGCTATTCCCGCGGCCTTGAGAAAGGTTCGACGGGTGATCCCTTTTCGAATTTTTCGCTCCTCGACAGAAACGTCCATTTTTCTATGATAAATACGCCACTGAAAAGTTGGATGCTTTGACGATTTGGAAAATGGCCGCTACGCATTTACGTGCGATATAGCGCGTAAAAAAACCCCGCGCTCTTGGTCAAAGCGCGGGGTGCTGGTAGTTACTGCAAACTTAGTAGGGATACGGATAGGCGTAAGGATACGGACGATAGTAAGGGCCCGGAGCCACGTACATGGGCCGCGGACGCTGCACCAGCGTTGGCACAGTTGACGCTAGTCGCTGCGCCTCCTGCCATGACACGGGCTGCACGGTTGCGGGCGCGGATAGGTGGAAGTCGAGCACCCCTTCAGCCGGAATATAGATGCGCGGGCCGTTGGTGGCGGACGAGGCTGCAAGTCCGCCGACGGCACCTACTCCTGCGCCGACTGCGGCGCCTGCTCCGCGACCAATTATGCCGCCGATAATTGCCCCCAGAACGGCTCCCCCGGCCGTGTTACGAGCCGTGTAGCCGGCCTTGTTCGGGCCGCGGCTCGACCAGACATCGGAGGTGAGAGGGAACATATTGCCGGCAAGATTCAGGTTCGTGAGTTGCAGTTCGAGCATTGCGGAACCGGCGAGTTTGTCCTTGCCGCCATTCTTGGCTTCGACCACTCGTCCAGTCAGTGCGGCTCCTCTTGGTATGGCGAGAATGCCGTTCTCGTAAACGTTGACAGCGTTGGTGGCTTGGAAGATTGCTCCGTCCTGCAGGTGCGCGGTATCAAGCGGTTCGTTCAGCCGCACACGCAGGAGCGTTCCAGCGGGAACCGTGACGGGCCCAGTGGGCGTCTGGTAATAGGGAATGCGCGGACCAGGCGGGTATCCCTGCTGGTAAGGCGGTTGGCCATTCGGCGGCGGCGGAGGGCCGTAGGGCTGGGGTGGCGGAGCCTGATTTTGGTCATAAGGCTGACCCTGATACGGCTGTCCCTGTTCAGGCTGCTGCTGATTGGGCTGCTGGGGCTGGTTCTGGTCGGGCGGTGGCGGCGGAACGCCGTTCTGCTGCGGCTGCCCCTGCGGTTCGGCCTGGTTTCCACTCTGCTCGGGAGCCTGGTTCTGGTCATCCTGATTGACCTGGTTTGCAGAGGCTTGGGCATCGAGACCTGCGGACGAATTCGAGGAGTCAGGGTTCGACACCGTCACGTGATCGATGATGCCGCTCACGCCAGTTACATTGGAAGCGTCCGTTTCAGCCGCCTGGCGTTGAGCTTCGGTCTGCACGCTACCGGTAAGCGTGACGACACCCTTGTTGGCTGTAGCGGTGATGCTTTGACTCGTCAGCGAGGTGTCCTGGCTAAAGGACGACATAACGTCCTGCTGGATCGCGCTGTCTGAGCGCGGCCCCTGCGTTTGCGCCAGAGCAGCGGTTGATGTGGTGAGCCATACAGACCCAGCCAGCAGCACCACACCTGCGGTTCGAAGAAGGTTTGTTCTGTTTAACATAGCGTCACGACTCCTGCGCGTCTCCTATTACACATGGACGCAGTTTGGCCGACCGGCGTTACCGGTACAAACCCGCTGGGTTCGAAAAAGTTCCGGGGGCCGGTTGCCTCCGGAGCCTACGAAATTTAGGAAAAGCCACTATCCCCGGTTTTTGCGGTAGCGAGCGATGAGGGTGCTCGTTGAGCTGTCATGGCTGGCGGGGTTGAAATCCTTTCCCCCGAGCTCGCCAATGATCTTTTTGGCCAGCACCTTGCCCAGCTCCACCCCCCACTGGTCGAATGAGTCGATTTGCCAGATAGCCCCCTGGGTAAAGACGCTGTGCTCGTAGAGGGCAACAAGTTTACCGAGCGACTCCGGCGTCAGCTCATTGAGCAGGAGCGTGCTGGAAGGTCGATTGCCTTCGAAGACACGATGAGGAACCAGCCAGTCCGGGGTGCCCTCGGCCTGTACCTGTTCCGCGGTCTTGCCAAAAGCCAGGGCCTCGGTTTGCGCGAAGACATTGGCCATAAGCAGATCGTGATGGTTGCCGAGTGGATTGAGGGTCTTGGAGAAGCCGATGAAGTCGGCTGGAATGAGACGCGTTCCTTGGTGGATAAGCTGGTAGAAGGAGTGCTGGCCATTAGTGCCTGGTTCGCCCCAGAAGATGGGCCCTGTCTCATAATTCACGCGATTACCCGAAAGGGTGACGTGCTTGCCGTTGCTCTCCATGGTGAGTTGCTGGAGGTATGCAGGGAAGCGCTTCAGGTACTGGTCGTAAGGGAGAACGGCGACAGTCTGTGCGTCGAAGAAGTCGGTGTACCAGACGGTGAGCAGGCCCATGAGCACGGGCAGGTTTTTCTCAAAAGGTGCGGTGCGGAAGTGTTCATCGATGGCATGGAAGCCAGACAGCATCTGGTAGAAATTGTCCGGTCCGATGGCCAGCATGGTGGAAAGACCGATTGCCGAGTCCATGGAGTAGCGGCCGCCGACCCAGTCCCAGAAGCCGAACATATTCGCCGTGTCGATGCCGAACTTCTTCACTTCTTCAGCATTGGTCGAGACAGCGACAAAATGCTTTGCCACCGCCTTCTCGTCGCCGAGGCGTGCAAGCGCCCACTGCCGTGCGGTGTGCGCGTTGGTCATGGTTTCAAGTGTGGTGAAGGTCTTGGAGGAGATGATGAAGAGCGTCTCTTCGGCATCGAGATCGCGGGTGGCCTCGGCAAAGTCCGTTCCATCGACATTTGAGACAAAGCGGAAGGTCATGTCGCGGCGGCTGTAGTGGCGTAGCGCTTCGTAGGCCATGACCGGGCCAAGATCGGAGCCTCCAATGCCGATGTTGACGATGTTCTTGATTGTCTTGCCGGTGTGGCCCTTCCACTCACCGCTGCGCACGCGGTTGCAGAAGGCGGCCATCCGGTCGAGAACCTCATGAACTTCCGGGACAACGTTTTTACCGTCGACATTGATAGTTGCGCCCTTAGGCGCGCGCAATGCGACGTGCAGCACGGCGCGATCTTCTGTGATGTTGATTTTGTCGCCGCGAAACATGGCATCAATGCGGGCGCGCAAACCGCTCTGCTCAGCAAGCTGGAGAAGCAGCTTTAGGGTTTCGCTCGTGATGCGGTGTTTGGAGTAGTCGAAGTAAATGCCTTCGGCTTCGAGCGCGAATTGTGTCCCACGGGCAGGGTCCTTAGCGAAGAGGTCGCGGAGCGACTGCGATGCGATGACTGCGTGGTGCGCATCAAGCGCCTGCCACGCGGGAAGCTGCGTCAACGGAGTGGTGCTTGCGGTGGTCATAGTTCTCCTTTGCGGCTTTAACAATTGCGGTAGAAATGTGCCGGGTTCTACCCCAGGCTGCTCATGGCAAACTGGTGTGCGGCTTCCAATAGTGTGGATACCGATTCCTTTGAGCAGGATTCAGAATAAATCCGCAGCAACGGTTCGGTGCCGGAGGCGCGCAGCAGCAGCCAGGTGCGGGCTGCATTCGGTTTGGTTTTCGCCTCGGGATTGTCGAGAAAAAACTTGATGCCGTCGAGGGTGTCAACGTGTTCGACCGGCATGCCGGCAAACTCCTTCACTCCGGCGCGGGCGCGAGCGATGGCCGCATTCTTCAAATCGTCGTTGATGTGCAGGTCGATACGCCCGTATTGATGTTCGCCGTATTGTTCCTGAAGTTGCTGTACCAACTGGCCGAGCGTTTTGCCTTCCTCCGCCATTACATTGGCAAGCAGCAGGGAATTGAGCAGGCCGTCGCGTTCGGGCAGGTGCCGGGAGATGCCAATTCCTCCGGACTCTTCTCCGCCGATCAGGATGTCTTCTTCCAGCATGAGATCGCAGACATATTTGAATCCGATACCGTGCTCGTGCAACTTGCGTCCGTGTCTAGCGCAGATGCGGTCGAGCATGCCGGTAGTGTTGAAGGCGCGGGTAACGTCTCCGGACCACTTCTTGCGCGTGAGCAGCCACTCCAGCAGCACCGCGTAGATTTTGTGCGGGTCCACAAAATTGCCATGTTCATCGGCTGCGCCAATCCGATCGGCATCGCCGTCGGTGGCAAAGCCGGCGTGACATTTGTGCTCGATTACGGCATCCTGCAGGGCGCGAATGTGGGGCTCGATTGGCTCGGGATTGATCCCTGGGAAAAGCGGATTATGCTGCGCACGAATCTCCACATAATGGACTCCGATGCTTTGGAAGATTCCCGCAATAACTCCGCGACCCGCGCCATACATGCAGTCAATCGCGAACTTGAGGCCGGACTTGGCGATCGAATCGAGGTCGGCGAACTTCCGAATCGCCTCCAGATACGGAGGAAGAAAATCGACTTCAGTAATGGCCGCCGGCTTTGCTGGCGTGGGGAGCGGCTTATCGAGAAAAGTTTCTATGGCGGCGATGATTGAAGGGCTTCCTGAGCCGCCGTAATACGCCTTGTACTTCACGCCATTCCATTGGTAGGGGTTATGGCTGGAGGTGATCATGACACCGCCAGCGGCACCCTGCCGATGTACTGCGAAAGACAAAGCGGGCGTCGGCGTTATGCGATCCGCCAGTTTTACCGGAATTCCAGCGGCCGCGATGGTTTCTGCAACAACGCGCGCAAAGCGCTCAGAGCCATAGCGCGTGTCATAAGCAATGCAGATGCCCTTTGCAGCGTTTTCGCGCGGATCCTGAGCGTTGAGAACGTATCCGGCAATCGCTGCAGCCGCCTTGCGAACATTCTCATAAGTGAAGTCGTTGGCAATGAGGCCGCGCCAACCATCTGTCCCGAACTTTACTGCAGAGGGATTTGCCATTTTGTTCATTCTTGTTTAAACGAGGTCCTTGCGGCCCTGGTCATTGAGCAATTTCACCAACTTGCCCACGTCTTGCGAGCGGTCGCGCGCTGTAATGAGGAGCGCGTCTTCAGTTTCGACCACAACCAGGTCGCTAACACCGACCAGCGAAACGAACTTCTTAGGGCTGTAAACGTAATTGCTGTGCGCGTCGATGGTCATGCTGCCGGCGCTTTCGGTCACATTTCGGTCGGAATCTGTTCCCCGTTGCGCAGCGAGCTGGTGCTCGTAGAGCGCGGCCCAGGAGCCAAGATCGTTCCAGCCGAAATCAGCGGGCAGGCAATAGAGATCGGAGTGGTGCTCGCCCTTTGCGGAGCGCGGCTCGAGAACTGCGTAATCCAGGCTGATGTTTTCGCATTGGGGATAGCGCTCCGCGAATACCTGCTCAAAGGCCGGAGTTCCAAAGGCGGCCGCGATTGCTTCCAGATGAGGAGCCGTCTCCGGGAGGTGCTCGCGCATAGCGTTTGCAAGAGTGCGCGCGGACCAAACGAAGATGCCGCTGTTCCAGTGGTAATTCCCCGCCTCCACGAACTGGGTGGCGCGCTCGCGATTGGGCTTTTCAGTGAAGCGGCGGACACGAAGCGATCCATTAGGCGCGGTTTCACCAGTTTCGATGTAGCCATAGCCGGTTTCAGCGCGGGTGGGCCTAAGCCCCAGCACCACCATGTTCTCTCCCGCGGCGGCAATGGCAATCGCTTTTTGGATCACAGCGAGGAACGTCGGCTCGTCGGCAATGGTGTGATCGGCAGGGAACATACCGAGTACCGGGTTTGCCTCCTGCTCGAGTAGAAAGGCGGCGAGTCCCGCCGCGGGGGCCGTGTTGCGCGCGACCGGCTCGCGCAGGATGTGATCTTCAGGAACCCGTTCGAGCTGCGTTGTAATTGTCCCGGAAAGGAGATCGTTGGTGATGACCCAAAAATCGCGTGGATGAGCGAGCGGCGATAGCCGGTCCACAGTGCGCTGGATCATGGTTCGTTCGCCGTCGAGAGCGAGCACTTGCTTGGCCCGCGACTTGCGGCTACGCGGCCAGAAGCGGGTGCCGCTGCCTCCGGCAAGAATGATGGGTCGAAAATCTATCTGCTGCAAGACGTCCTCTTTCGGCCTCCAAGTCACACGGCGCGCGGCTGAATCCGGATGACGGTGGCGGAACCCGCGCCCACGTCGGCAACCACGCGCACATTGCGACTGGTGGCTGGGATGACAGCAAGCTCGCAGCGGTTGACTGCGAATGATTCTCCTCCGTCCGCCGCGACGGAAATTTTCCCGTCGGCGACAAACAGGACCTGAAGGCCGCCGGTATTTGCCGTGAGACCAAGCGAAGGTTTGGCGAGGTCGAGCGGCCAGCGCTCAATTTCAAAATATTTCTCGTCAATCAGCACCGAGTGCCCGTTAACGGTTCGCGGCGCAACTTTCCCAGCGCGAGTGCGGAGTCGCATGGCCTCGAATGACTTGTCCAGATGCAGCTCGCGCGGCCGGCCATAGTCGTACATCCGATAGGTCAGATCGCTGGTTTGCTGAGTTTCCAGAATGACCACTCCGGGGCCCATGGCGTGCACGGTCCCGGCATCGACAAAGAGCATGTCATTCTTGGCCACCGGCACCATTTCCAGCAGATCTTCCAACGTGGCGCCGTCTATCCCAGCGCGGATTTTTTCAGGTGTAACTCCAGGCTTAATACCAAGCGCAACATGCGCGCCGGGTTCGGCGCTCAGCGCATACCAGCACTCAGTCTTGCCCCTGGGCTCCCCGTATTTCTGTGCCATGGCGTCATCGGGATGCACCTGCACGCTGAGCTTTTCCTTGGGGAACAGAAGCTTGATCAATAGCGGAAACTGGCCGTCTCCGTAATTATTTCCAAGCAATCCTCGGCCGTGCTTCGCGGTTATGTCTTTGAGCGACTGCCCCGCGAGCGGGCCTGTGGCTGCGGCGCACATTTCGCCGGTGAGCCATACCTCGCCGATTGGTTCGCCGGAGGTTTTGTAGTCGTACCAGGGGGCAAGATCGTGAAAGCCCCAGATGCGCGTTCGGAAATAAGGCTCCAGGCGAAAGGGAGAAAGATTATCCATGCAATTCCAAGTATGCCCTAGTTGGCGCTGTCGCCGCACTCCGCAGCGGGTACTATACAGGGAGAATGGCTACTTATCTCGTTACCGGCTGCGCTGGCTTTATTGGATCATCAATTACTGAGGCTCTTCTACAACGCGGCGAAACTGTTCGCGGGCTGGACAATTTCGAAACGGGCGCGCGAGAGAATCTCGCCGCCTTTCGCGACAAAATTGAATTTATCGAGTGCGATCTGCGCGACGCTGATGCGGTGTCGGATGCCTGCTGCGGCGTGGATTTTGCTTTTCACATCGCAGCGTTGCCCTCAGTCCCGCGATCGGTAAAGGATCCGCGCACCAGCCACACGGCGAACGTGGAGGGCACGTTCAATCTGCTCGAAGGTGCTCGCGCGGCGGGGATGAAGCGGGTGGTATATTCCGCATCGTCGTCGGCCTACGGAGACCAGCCGGGTTTTCCACGCCGCGAGACGATGGCTCCCGCTCCGATTTCCCCTTATGCAGTCCAAAAGCTTGTGGGCGAATATTACATGTCGAGCTATTGGCAGGTGTATGGGTTGGAAACAGTGAGCCTGCGCTACTTCAACATCTTCGGCCCGCGACAGGCCGCGGACTCGCCCTACAGCGGCGTGATGGCCAGGTTTGCGCTGCAAATACTGCGCGGCGAGCGCCCTACAATTTTCGGCGATGGCGAACAGGGCCGCGACTTTACATACATTGACAATGTTATATCGGCGAACTTTCAGGCTATGACAGCCCCCGCAAAGAAGATCGCCGGGCGCGTTTTTAATGTGGCATGCGGCGAGCGGCATACGCTGAATGAGACTTTCCGGGCCCTTGCCGGGCTGATGAATTTTCGGCAGGAACCAATCTACGGGCCGCCTCGCGCCGGAGACGTCCGCGATTCCCTGGCTGATATTTCGGCTGCGCGCGACGCGTTTGGCTACGAACCGCTGGTGGGGTTTGAGGATGGGCTGCGCCTCACTGTGGATTGGTATCGCGAGCAGTATGCGACCTCCAGCTTGAAATAGCGTGAAACTCCGCCGTGTCACCTCATTGAAAGGGGCGTATAGTTTCCATCGCGGTGGAACTGGTCTCATAACCTCGTTTCACCTGTTGAGACGCCTGTTTGAGACCCGCTTCCAAAGCGGGTCTCATGCAGCATCGGAACCGCTGAATCCAATTGTGAGACCAGTTCTAACCAATCCTTTCTAAAAAGGCAGGTACGCGATGCGGAAATATGCTGCGGAATTAGTTGGGACCTTTGTACTGGTGTTCATAGGAGTCGGCAGCGCGGTGCTGGCGGGGAGCCACATCGGGTTCGCCGGAGTCGCTCTGGCGTTCGGGTTGGCGCTGCTGGTGATGGTCTACACCATCGGCCCAATTTCCGGATGCCACGTCAATCCGGCGGTGACGTTCGGGGTATGGCTGAGCAAGAGAATCGGCATCAAAGATGCGATTGGCTATGTAATCGCTCAAATCATCGGCGGCATTCTTGCAGCAGGCGTCCTTTTGTATGTTGCTCAGGGAATCGCTGGCGGCTACAGTGCGTCTGCTTCCGGCTTGGGAGCCGACGGATTTGGGCTGCACTCGCCCGACCACTATTCCATGGCTGCCGGATTTGTCATTGAAGTAGTGCTGACCGCATTTCTGGTTCTCGTGATCCTCGGTTCAACGGACATCAAGGCCCCAGTTGGTTTCGCCGGAATCGCCATTGGTTTGGCGCTGACGATGGTCCATTTGGTGGGCATCCCGGTCACCAATATGTCGGTCAATCCGGCGCGGAGCATTGGCCCCGCGGTGTTCGTGGGCGGATGGGCGCTGGACCAGATTTGGTTGTTCATCGTCGCGCCATTGATTGGCGGGGCGGTGGCGGCTGGGGTCTACAGGATCATTCGTATACCCGATGTGCAGATTTCGCTGCCCAAGGGTGAGCGCGCGTTGCCGAGCCAACAGGTAGAACGCGTCTAATTGAGCAGGCTGCGCGTCCATGTTCTGGATGCGCAGCCGCTCTCTTTCTACTTTTGCACTGCCTTCACCAGATCACGCAACGGGTCGAGGACAGTGAAGCGAACCAATCCAACGGGCTTCTGCGCCTGATCGATCAGCGCAAGCTTTTCCTGTGCCCAGTTTGCAGGCGCGGCTTGGTTCTTCCCAATGTAGTTGAGCGCTTCAATGCCTATGTTGCCCAGAACCACCAACTGCTGCGCGCGAGGCTCAGCCGCTTGCAGCAGAGGAGCGTTCTCCATGAGCTTCTGCGCGCCGGGGCCCGCGGTGACCCAGCGCTCAAAGATGCCCTCCAACCTCTCGCCCGTCGCCTGATCATGATTGGTCAGATATTCGTGGACCAGCAACTTCATTCCGTGTTGCGAAGGCGGATCAGGTCGTACCGCGTCGATGAGATGGTCC
>DASZAG010000217.1:0-32816 GCA_035945555.1 Acidobacteriaceae bacterium | reverse complement strand
ACTCACGTTCAATCACGTACTTCTTCAGCATGGCACTTCCTCCTCATCCGAAAATGGAGGCGGAACAAGATCAGCATGCCTCGCTGGCTCAGATCGCATGATCATTCTACTCAGCCGATCGCCTTTGGCAAGGCCGCTCCCTGCCCGCGGTTAATCCACAAAAAGACGGCAACCACTTCACCGTCCCCCTCATCTCGCGCGCCCGTGAATCGGCTGTATTTTGTTACACTCGGTTCCATGCAGCGGTTTTTCGCCCTTCTTGCTCTACTTGTTGTCTCCATTCCAGCGGGACTTTCAATGACCGGTTGCCTCACCCCAGTGGGCAACTATTGCAACGGCCTCGGCTATGGGCCGAAGACCACCGACATCGCCGCTATTGATCTGGAGCCGAAGACCACGGGCGTCTCACTCGCCTGGGGCCAGACCGGAAATCTCCGCTCTCCATCGGCAAGCACCTGCAAGGGCGCGGCCGCCACCGTTAGCCATTACAACTACGGCAGCAGCAATCTCTTTCTCGCTGACATCTCGCCCAGTGGCTCGATCTGCGCCGGCACATGGAATCGCAACAGCCCCGGCGGCATCGCCGACTACACCATCTGCACTCCGCCCGCCGGCTCCAGTGGAGGAAGCTGCACCTCGACCAGTTGCGGCATCGTGCAGATGACGGCCTCGGCCGGGGCCGTCACCAGTAATCCGGTGCCCGTCTTCATCCACCCGCCCATAACGTCAATAAGTTTTGTGCCCAACGCTCCAAATTCGCCTGAAATGGGCTGTGTTTCACAAAATCAGGCCGGCCCGGTATTAAGTCCCGTCCCGCTGTCCGGACAATCCACCGCGAACGTCACCGTCCTCGGTCCCAACGGCCTGCCCATTCCCTCCGCCGATATCGGCACCATCAGCTATACGCCTGTCACGAGCGGAATCGTCAATATCAATAACACCAGTACCTCTGGCACCGGCGTCAACGGAGCTACGACAGCGAATATGCCCGGCTCCACCGTAATCAACGCCACAGTTTCGCAGACTAGTTCCGGCTCCGCCGCAGGCTACTTCTACACCTGCCCGCCCAAATCCATCGCGCTCTCCGTTGTTGGAGGCCAGCCGGGCAGTGTGCCGAATTCCACCAAAGTCACCACAGGAACGCCCGTCATCATGAGCGCCGCTGTAACTGACACGCGCGGCAATCCCATTACCGGGCTTCAGCTCGACTACACATCTACCGAGCCGCAGAACATCATTTCTAGCACCTTGGGACAGGTCACGGCCACATGGCCTGGCCAAGCTTCCATCACCGCCATTTGCCAGCCCGGTTCCTGCAATCCTGCGCCCATCGGCCAAATTGGAGTCTTCGGCAACGGGACGCCCGTCGTCAGCAATACCCTCACCTTCACCTCACCGGGCCGCAACAGCAATTACCTGTGGATGGCGTCCACACAATCGCAGTTCTTTTCGTCCATCGACCTCACCACCGGCAAGCCCGGCTCCCCTATCCGACTACCCTACATTCCAAACTCGATGGTGATGAACCAGGGCGGTTCCAACCTCTACTTCGGCAGCTACCGGGAGTTGATGATCTACAGCGCCACTACCGATGCGCTCAGCAAAGAAGACACTAGCGTCCCCGGAGTAGTCCTCGCTATATCGCCTGACGGTTCGGAACTCATCATCAACGACCAGTTGCGCCAAGTCATTTATCTGTATTCCACCAGCCTCGGCGCCGTCAGCAGCATCGCCGGGGTCGGTACACGCGCCGAGTTCTCGCCCGACGGCAAAAATGTCTACATCGTCGGCCCCAACACTCTCTACGTACATAACGGCGCGACTGGCTGGAGCACCTACACTCTGAACACCACGCCGCCCGGCCCCACCACCACGGCCTGCAATCTCGACAACAACACGCCCGGATCCGGCACCTTCGACCCGTTCTGCGGAGCGAACGTCGCCCTCACGGTTCCCAGCGTGGCAGCCTTCGTCAGCGGGTCGCCGACTACGGCCTATGGATTCTGCCCCAACGTCAGCAATCCGAATGCGCCGATCTACTATCCGCAGGCCGCCAGCGTCGCCGGCATCCGCACAGACGCCCTCACGGCAACGGCTGATGGAGCGCACATCCTGGGCGCGGACATCGCCGACAACGACCTCACCGATTTCGGAGTCACGATACCCACGGGAATGTGCCCGTCAACAACCAGCGACGCCTCGGGGAATACCGCGCAATCGGGGCTTACGCTCACGCCTTCACACACGCAGGTTTCGCTCGGAGTTGCCGCATCGGAAATTGACCAGGTCGTGGCTTCACCGACCTCGAGCGTGGCCTTCGTGCTCTACAACAACAATTCGGGTTCAGGCACGGGAATCCTGCCGGCCTACTCACCCGCAACCGGAACTATCACTCCGGTGCAACTCTCCAGCGGCGCCAAGGCTCCGATCGCTGGCATCTTTTCGCCGAATAGCACCCTGTTCTTCGTCAGCACTTCGGGCGACGATCTGGTCCACTTTGTCGATCCTTCCACTTTGACCGACACTCAGACCATCAACCCCGGCCTGGTGGATGCGAATGGCAATCCGGTTCCGGTGCAGATGATGGCGGTCAAGCCCAGGTCAACAACGTAATCTGACGGCATAACTTATCGGAAAAGCGAAATGGGGCTGGTACACGCCAGCCCCATTCTTTGCCTCTGAAACGTTTCGTTTATCCGCTATTGCGGCGAAGTGCCTTCGGTTCCGGCTGCGGACTGCTGCCCATGATGGCTATGGTGATGGCGCGATCCCATAGAGTCGAACTTCGCCTTCTGCTCGTCATTTAGGATCGGGTCAATCTTGCCCTTCGCATCCTCGCGGATGTCCTTGGACTTGGAGCGGCGGTCGGTTTTGGACATTGAGCTGTCCTGCGAGAGCTCATTGAGTTGTTGGTCACGGTTCTCAAGAATGGGCTTGATTTGCGTCTGTTGATCCTGCGTGAGGTTCAGACGTTTGGTCATCCGCATCAGATCACGGTCCGCATTCATCTCGTGATGATGCGACATGGTCGTCGGGGTAGTGGCCTGGGCGTTTGCGCCTGCGTCATCCTGGGCTGCCGCGCTGCATGTCAATCCGGCAGCCAGTAAGGCGGTTAGCGCGAGAGTGCAAACCGTGTTTCTCATGGTGTTTTCCTCCGACGCGCCGGGGACGAGCGCAAAGATATCTCCCGGATTTTTCGCGCCATGGTTTGTAGGACGCAATTTACACCAAGGAAGACGTCCAGACATCTGCGGAAATTTGTGACACTCAACAGGTTTTTACTGCATGGTCGCCTTGTCGCGAACCACCAGTGACTGCTCGGTGTTCCCTTCCTTGACATGCTCCTCAGTGAGCAGAAGGCGGAACTGCGTAGTGGTCCGGATACGCGCAAAAGCCGTGTCTTGCATAAGCTTCTTGTTGTCGGTGAAGCCGTCCATAAAAGCTATGCGCAGATAGTGAATGGCCGGCTCGACCATGCCAGCTTGGGCGTAGAGACGAGCTAGTGCATAGTTCAGAGCGACCTGCTCATCGGGAGGACCCACTTCAGCTACGCGATCCAGCGGATCGCTCATGAAGACCTCCGGGTTGAGTGAGAACGCCTTGCGATACGCTTCCAAGCCGTGCTTGTAGTCGCGGTCGGCGAAATATGCGGTGCCGAGATTGCTGTAGAACGAGGCACTGTTCGGCTTGAGCTTGATTGCACTGCGGTAATACTTTTCCGCCTTGCGATAGTTCTGTTGGCCATAGAAGATAGTGCCGAGATTATTGATGGCTTCGGCATAGTGAGGATCGAGGGTGAGCGCCTTTTCATACTGGAGTTTGGCGAGGTCAAGCGCATACATGTGCTGATACGCGATACCAAGCTTGTTCCAGACGATGGCAGAATCGTGGGGCGCGCGCTGATAGGCAGCAATGGCTGCGAGATAACGTTGGTGGATCATCATCAGATCGCCAAGCGTTTCCGGCGTCACCGAGTAAACATCTCGCTGCTGAGCAACTCCTATGCTTCCAGTGTGGACGGTAGCTCCCTCCTGCGCTGCTCCAAATGCGGAGTAAAAGGGGCTCTCCGATGGCGCGGGCAGGTCGGGGTTCATCTCCGAATTTGCGAGACGCGCAAAGAGGAAGACACAGAGCGACCCAATAAGTAGAAGGAAGAAACTGCGGAGCGTTGCTGGATGGGCCCGGTGTAGCGTTCGCATTGGGAGCCTCCTTTACGGAAACGGGCGAACGTCTGTGTTAAGTATGATGCTCCTGTTTTGAAGAAAAGGCTAGTGGATTTGATGTGGAGAAGGCCAATCAGGGCAGAACGGACTCCGGCCGAGGTCGCGATATGGTTGGCCCAAACCGATTAAGAGCCCGTCTGGCCACTCTAACCCTAATACTGTTGGTCATCTCCGAAGGCAAGGTTCTCAAAGCGAGTGCACTTGGAAAGATAGGCCAGATGCACGGAACCCGTCGGCCCGTTTCGCTGTTTGGCAATGATGATCTCGGCCTTATTGGCCGTGTCCGGGTCGGGCTGGCCATTTTCGTCGCGGTTGTAGTAGCTCTCGCGATGGATAAACGCGACGACATCGGCGTCCTGCTCAATGGAGCCTGACTCGCGCAGGTCGCTGAGCATGGGCTTTTTATCGCCACCGCGCTGCTCGCTGGCACGCGAGAGCTGCGAAAGGGCGATTACAGGAACATTGAGCTCTTTGGCCAGAGCCTTCAGTCCGCGCGAGATGGACGACACCTCCTGCGTGCGGTTCTCATAGCGCTTCTGGCTTGGCCCGGGAGAGCTCCCTGCCATCAGTTGCAGGTAGTCGATCACGATCAGGTCCAGCCCTCCGCGCAACTGGCGCAAACGGCGTGCTTTGGCCCGCATCTCCGTGAGGGAGATGCCGGGGGTGTCATCAATAAAGATGGGTGCCTCCACGAGACGCTCAAGTGCCATCGAGAGCTTCTCGTGGTCATCCCGTCCTAGGAACCCCTTCTGGATTTTCTGCGAGTCCACCAACGCCTCCGAAGCCAGCATGCGGCGGAGAAGCGACTCCTTGCTCATTTCGAGGGAGAAGACGGCCACCGTCTTGCCTCCTCGCACTGCGGCGTTCTGCGCAATGTTGATGGCCCACGCGGTTTTGCCCATGGAAGGGCGCGCGGCAATGATGATGAGCTCGGAGTTCTGGAGCCCGCTGGTCATGCGGTCAAACTCATCAAAGTGGGTGGCAAGGCCCGTGACCTCGCGACCCTCCTTGTACAGGTTGTCAATGCTGCCGAAAGAGTCCCGCACGATCTCCGGAATTCCGGCAAAGCCGCGCGTGATTCCTTTCTCCGTAACTTCGAGCAGGTTAGTTTCGGCGGCGTTGAGAACCTCCAGTGCTTCTTCGCTCTGATCCGCGGCGCGCGTGATCGAATCAGAGCAAATGCGAATGAGCTGGCGCAGTAAAGACTTGTCCTTGACGATTCGAATGTATTCGTCAATTGAGAGGCGACGGGGCAGCCCCTCCGTCAAGGACGCAAGATAGGCCACGCCGCCAATGGCTTCGACTTCCTTGTATCGAGCAAGCTCTTCCGCGAGCGTTACGATATCGACGGCCCGGCCCGCATCGATCAGCTCGGCCATTCGCGCGAATATGCGCTGATGTGAGTCGAGAGCGAAGTCTTCGGCGCGGATCTTTTCGGCAGCCTCGTTGAAGGCGTGATTATCGAGCAGAATGGCGCCCAGGATGGATCGCTCGGCGTCAATGGACGCGGGAAGACCGCGCTCGAAGGAAACGTCAGAAGCAGTGGACATTGACTTTAGTTTAGGCCGAAAAAAGGCCGTCGCAGCCGTGCAAAATTGGCTTGCTATGTTGAAATGGAGCATGAGCGCTGGCTTCGCATTTATGATCTGGGGAGAGGGCTTTGGCCTTGAAGATACAACGACTTGTGTTTTCGCTGGCAGCGCTGGTGTTCGTAGTCGGCGCTACGGCGCTTTCCCCAACGATATGGGCCCAGGAATCGGCGCAGCAAACGCAGCCGAACGGGCTGGTTCCTCAGTTCCAGAAGATTGAGGATCAATGGAGCACAGCACTGACGCATCAGGATCAGTTCACGCTCGAGACGATTCTCTCTCCCTCGTTTGTGGACATCTCCTCAACAGGAGAGATTTCAAGCTATAACCAGGAAGTCGCGGCGATGTTCGAGAAGGGTGTGCCGAGCGCCCAAAGCCTCCAGCAGCGCGTGGTGGATGTGCGCGTGGTTGAAGATGTGGCGATTGTGGATGGCACCTATGCAGAGACAACCAAGTTGAACGGGGTTGAGCGTGAGGAACAGGGCGTGTTCACGCACATTTACCAACGCAATCGTGATGCGTGGAAGTGTGTGCAGTCACAGCGCACGGCAGTCCCCCAGGCTGAAGAGGGTAAGAAGTCCCGAAAGAAGAAGTCCCGCTTCTAATGAGTACGCGACCGGTGTGGGCGGAGATCTCCCGCTCGAAGCTTCTGCATAATTTTGGACTGCTGCGACAGCTGGCTGCGTCCGCCGAGTTGTTGGCTGTCGTCAAGGCCAATGCTTACGGGCATGGCGCCGTGGCATGCTCGCGCGTGCTTGAAGATGCGGGTGCGCACTGGCTGGGCGTGACCGACGTCACCGAAGCCGTGGCCCTACGTAGTTCTTGCCCAAATGCAGAAATTCTAGCCTTAAGTGGACTGTGGCCGGGCGAGGCGGAGGCAGCGCGAACGCACAAGCTGACTCCTGTGGTTTGGGAGCGAACGCATTTGGAAGAAGCGGCTCGGCTCGGCTCGACTATGGCTGTCCACCTTGAGATTGACACAGGAATGTCACGCCAGGGCGTGCGACTCGAGCAGTTACCTGCACTCCTGGATCAGTTGCGGAAGACGCCGTCGCTGCGGCTGGAAGGCGTTATGACGCACTTCCACTCGCCAGAAATGCAGGAGAGCGCGGCAAACACAGAGCAGATGGTGCGTTTTGTGACAGCGCTGGAGATCATCGCATCGCGGGGCCTGAGGCCCAAGTGGCTACATGCCGGCAACTCGGCCTCACTACTGGAGCCCGGCGCGGACGCGCTCATTACGCTCGCCAGGAAGTACGGCGCCAGGGCGATGCTCAGGCCGGGACTGGCACTTTATGGCTATGCGCCAAGGTTCAGTGGCGGATCCAAGCCGCAGGCCGCCTCTGAACTGAAGCCGGTGCTGAGTTGGAAAACACGAGTAGCATCGCTCCGCTGGATTGAGCCAGGCGAAACTGCAGGGTATTGCGCGACCTTTCAGGCCACGCGACGTACCCGGCTGGCACTTATTCCGGTGGGTTATGCCGACGGGCTGAACCGGCTGCTGTCAAACAAAGGCAGCGTGCTGGTGCGCGGGCAACGGGCATCAATTGCGGGCAGAGTTTCAATGGATTTAACGATCGTGGATGTAACAGATGTTCCGGGAGTGGAAATTGGAGATGAGGTCGTGTTGATTGGTACGCAAGGCACAGAGAACATTACGGCATACGAGCACGCTGACATCGAAGCGACGATTCCTTATGAGGTCACGTGCAATATCAACGCCCGCGTTCTGCGCGTGATGGTGGATTAGCGAACGATGCGGCAGGGCCTTTACGCAAAATGGATGTACCGTTGGGAGACAGCGCTTACCACCGAAGACGAGAATCGAGTGGTACGGCCCGTGGAGTGGGGCTTTGAGTGCGTCGCGGATTTCATCGCCCAAGCCGGCCTGGGCGACATGCTTGCCGGAATCGACGGCAACGAAAAGAAGATGGACGCGCTGAACGCCGCGATTATTGAGCGCAGCGATGCATTCTTTGGATACGAACCTCCCCGCGACTACACTCTCGAGCACCGTTGCCCACAACTATTCCCTACAAATGTGAGGCCGGAAACACTGCGGCGGGACTCGGAACTGAAGCGCAAGATGGCCGCGGGATTAATGGAAACAACCCCATTTCTGCGGTTCACGTCGCCAGTGCGGACCGGCTATCCGGAGAATGATCTAGTGAATGCGCGGTGGTTCGAGGCTCCTCCGGAGAAAATGGCCGGCAAGCCAAAGCAGGCGATCATAGTGATGCCGCAGTGGAATGCGGACGCCTTCAGCCATAACTCGCTTTGCTCGCTGTTCAATCGATTTGGCATTTCGGCGTTGCGGCTAAGCAAGCCCTACCATGACATTCGTCGGCCAGCGGAATTGGAGCGATCCGACTATGCGGTCAGCTCAAACATCGGTCGGACGATTGCGGCGTGCCGACAGGCAGTGGTTGATATCCGATGCTGCCTCGACTGGCTCGAACTGCAGGGCTATGAGCAGTTTGGCGTGCTCGGCACAAGCCTCGGCTCATGCTACGCATTCATTGCAAGTGCTCACGACGCTCGACTGCGGGTGAACGCGTTCAACCATGCTTCAACGTCATTTGGAGATGTTGTGTGGACTGGCCAGAGCACGCGGCACATCCGGCAAGCATTCGAGGACGCTGGAATGACGCAAGAGGGACTGCGCGAAGCCTGGAGTTGCATCAGCCCCGTGAGCTACATGCGGAGGCTCGCGGAACATCCGAAGAAGGTGCTGGTGGTGCATGCGCGATATGACCTGAGTTTTCTGGAGAGATACTCGCAGGAGGTGTTGCGAAGCTTCCGGGACCTGGGCGTCGACTTCGAATCCAAAGTGCTGCCGTGCGGCCATTACACAACCGGGGAAACCCCCTATAAGTTCATGGATGGATGGTACTTAGGGTCGTTCGTCTACCGCGCTTTCCGGGACTTGGCGGAAGACGCCCGCTAGCAGACCTGCCCGATCCCGGACGACCGAAGGAATCAGAACCGCTCAGAGCGTCGGCAGGGAATTTTTCTTAAAAATCAAGAACTTCCATCATTTGACGTTTGACAAATTCTGGTAGACTGTAGGCGCGTCAGGTCCGAACCGGATTTTGCGGGTTTGTCCTTCAGGCTCCGTTTCACTCCAACGCAATTCAGAACAGGAAATAGCATCACAATGGAACAAGGTACTGTGAAGTGGTTTAACGACGCAAAAGGGTTCGGCTTCATCTCCCGCCAGAATGGGGAAGATGTCTTCGTGCATTACTCTGCCATTGCATCCAGTGGCTTCAAGAGTCTGCAGGAAGGTCAAGCCGTTCAGTTTAACGTCGTCAAGGGGCCGAAGGGCTGGCAGGCATCGGACGTCCAGCCTCTCTAATTGACGCAAGCAGTTTAAACACGTTACTGGAGATTGACCAGCAGGGCGGGCCTCGGCTCGCCCTTGCTGTTTGCCTATCCAGGGGCGGAGTTAGCGAAAAACCTTTGCTATACTGACTGAGGTTGTTTTGAAGTTTGCGTGCGCGGGAAACGGCGCCAGCCAGGTTCCTGACACGAAGTTCAGCGCATACCTTTCCATCCCTTGTGGAACCCACCCCAAGGCCAGATAGCTCAGTGGTAGAGCGCGGCCCTGAAAAGGCCGGCGTCGGCGGTTCGATCCCGTCTCTGGCCACCACATTCCAACAATCGAGCGAAAGAAGGTAGGCTGGCTACCGGCTCCCGAGTCTTGGCAACTGCGGATTTCGTTTGACTGCGAAGAATAGAGTTCGCGCCCTGCAAAAACTACATCAGGACGCGAACAGCATCAACGCGACTAAAAGACAACGTAGATCGAAGACCCTTTGGAAGCGGGGCTCTGCAAACCATTTCCCAGTGCAGCAACGACGAAATAGGTGTAGGTCGTCTTGTTTTTTATTGTCGTGTCGGTATACGTGGTTACCGGCGGAGTTCCCTTCACCGTGGCAATCAGTTTCGCATTCGTGAGCGGATTGTACGTTTTGTCGCTGCTGTTCGGGTCGAAGAGGCCAACCAGGCGATAGATGAGATAGCTGCGAATCTGGCTGAATGCCGGCGACTTCCAGTTCAGAACCACCGCCCTGGTACCCATTATGGCGCTCAATTGGGTAGGCGGATCGACCGTGGAATTCGCGAGATCGAAATCAACTTCACCGCCGCCAGTAGACCGGAAGCCGCCGCCGGTCAGTCCAACGCCGCCGCCGGAAGACCGGAAACCGCCGCCCGTCAGTCCTACGCCGCCGCCGTCACCCAAATCGGATGGAGCGCCGCCGCCGGAAGACCGAAAACCGCCGCCCGTCAGTCCAACGCCGCCGCCACCAGTTAAACCGACGCCACCGGAAAATCCTCCAGCTCCGGCTCGTGCGCCGATCTGCCGGAAATCGATATCGTTCCAGTCGTTAAACCCCTGGAGAGGTGTTGGCGGATTCGTCGTCGAGCTGTCGATCACTCCATCGAGGTTTATGTCGATGGACGCATCCGCGTCCGCAGTCACCAGATCGTTATTCCAGTCGATTGGCGCGGAATAGGGGGTCGTGATGGTTCCCGGAAGTATGACTCCGGTATATCCCGCATTGTCCACAGCAACTTCGCCCTGCTCGCCAAATATCAATGGCGACCCATCGCAGTTAACCGGCGCCGTTCGATTTCCGATCTTCTTGTCAAAGCTATTCGGTGGCGCAAACCAGCGAGTCGCGTGCATCGCTGGGGCGTTGGTGGAGTCCACGCCAAGGCCGATCGACTCACTCAGCAGGTCCTCGGAAAGATCAGGCAGGGTTTGCCTCGAGTAGTCTATGGGACTGCCTTCCGGGAAGCCCCGAACCTGGAAGAGATAATTCATTATGCTCTCGTAGTTCGGCTTGCAGTTCTGCCCGTCGATTGCAATAGACGTCAGCGGATAGCCCGGGGGGTAGTATGTTCCACCGTGAGTCAGCGTAAAGGAATGTCCGAGCTCATGCATGAGCGTGCCAGCCTGCGCCTGTATGTTGCCGACCTCGTTATCGCAGTAGCTCTGCCCGGCTGCGAGAGCCATTGACGGGATCGGCTGGCATCCGGGAGCATCGTCTGCCGGCCACAGGCCGAAGGTGATAAGTGAATCACCTCCACCGACATCAGAATGTCCCGAACTGCTGCTGGGACCCGCGAAGAGCACCGCGAGCCGCGGCTCGTTCGCGAACGTATAGGTGCCGTTCGCCACGCCGGATGTTGTGATCGTGAAGGTCGTGGTCGTCGATTTATTCGAAGTGCTCGAATTTGCATTCGAGAATTTATATACGCCGTTGAGCGCCGGGAAATTGATCGCGTCGACGACAGTAATGCGGTCGAGATTCGTGTCCCCATAAGCGGGGTTATCGGGAGGAATCGTTTCGCCGGGATAGACGTAACACGGCCCAGAGGTCGATGGAGTTGATCCGGCACAGTTGGCTGGGGTCTGCAGCGTTACCGTTGCGGTATTGGCCGACACCACAATGGAGGTCAACTGCGCCACCGTGGAATCATTCGTGGTCGCGCCGAATGTGGTCCACCAGGAGAGCGGTAGACCGAGAGCGTGCCCAAAGAGGACGTAATGGTAGCTGTCTTTCTTCGCTTGGTCGAAGTACCCAACCGTCGGAGTCGTGTTGGGAGAAACAGCTGCATCTTCGACGTAGAGCAGTCCCGCCTTCCATCCCGCGGCAACCTGATTTGGGAATTGGCAGAGCGCGTTTGGGGAATCCTGGCAGATCAATGAGCTCTCCGTGATCGCATTGCTGGAGCCGTCAGTGATGATGTACGGATCGGGCGGAACGTCCTGGTAGACGTTCCCGACGTCGAAGTGAATATGAACCCCGGCATTCGCAAATGCCTGTCCAACCTCGTCGATGGCTGCTTGTTTCGGCAGGTGGGAATGGATGTATGCGCCCGCGAGTGGCTTGCTCAGGTTGGTAAGGTAATCCAGATCTACGAAGACATCCTTTTCTCCGCTCGTAGCACCGGGAAGCAGTACCTGGCGGCCCGTAATGACATCCGTGTATCCCTTGGCTTGTTTCCAGGCATCGAGCAATCCATCGTTGTCACTGTCCTGCACGGTTGTGCCAAAAATCACCGCGCCCCACACCTCGCAGCCACCGTTGGTCCCGGTCGGCGTAACTGAGGCGGTCTCCACAGAGTCGCCGTTTCCGACATTCAAGCCCGTCCATGTCGGGTTATCCCATGAGTCGTTGTAAAAGCCCGGGAAGGGTGGCAACGCACCATAGAGCGATTGCGTTTGCTGGGGACTTCCGTTGAACTCCACCGTTTCCAGCTTCTTCGGTTGGCCGTTGCCAACAATATGCGTCAGCTCCGCGACGGACCCGCCGGTTGCGTCATAGAACCCCTCGATCTGCTGGGTCATAGTCGAAGCCTGATTCGTCGGAGCGTAATCGCCGTCGTAAATGACGATGGATTTCAGCGGCACGTTTGGCGAGAGAACCCGGTAAATGATGACGAGGGTTGCGCCCAGGGTCAACGGTATGCCGCCGCCGTTGCTTCCAGAGTCGCGCAGCTTCACACTGTAAGGCCCATTTAGGGGACTATTTCCCAGCACCCGACCTGTTGATGGATCGATGTTCAAGTCCGGGCGGACATCGGCCCGATAGCTGGTCACATATTTGGAGCCATTCGCACTACCGGAGCACCCGCCGCTACTCCATGAAACGGGCGCGTTGGAAGCGCTCACCAGCGATGTTCCGCTGATAGGGAAACCGTTGAACCATCCGTTCTGGCCAGCGTTCGGAAACTGCGGGCTCTCGACCGTCTCCCAGTAAAGGAATGCGGCAACGATGTCCGCGCCCGCAGGAATCGGGTGCTGCTCGTTCGGCTGCACTCCACCGGTGACTGGACTAACAGTGGAATCGGGGATGTGAATATAGCCGGTGGCGTATCCGGTGCTGTCCCCCAATCCCTGCAACCCTACTCCGCCAACAACGTAATCACCGGTGACGAAATAGTTCGCGAATATCGAGAGTGGCTCCTGCGCTTGCGCGTGCAGGGCCGGGGCAGTCAAGCCCATTAAGACTGCCAATCCGAGCATAGCAATCTGATACTGGCCACGACGACACCGCGCGAAAGCGCTCTTTTTGGGGGCGAAGGAACTAAATTGCCAAGGCATGCCAATTCTCCTGCCGCAAACAGATCGGGAGAGAGGTCAGTCATGTCGGACTCTTGCTGGAGTCTCTGATCCTGGTCGCGGAATTTTTTGGAAGGGGAGAGGCCCGGAACAACAACCGACATTTGATTGTGATTGAGCCTTCGGCCCGTGTCAAATGCGATTTAAATCGTACTACTTCCGGTCCTGTTTTGCCGCACCGCGCCGTACCTCCGCGAGCAGCGGATCCTCGCTGGCCGCCCCGCGAATACTCAGGTATTTCACGTAGGAATCGGCGTATCCAGGGCTGTCCAAACCCTGGCGGACCTTGCCCTGGTAGTAGTACATGTCTGGCATATAGCCATATGTCGGCACATAATCGAACAGATCCAGGGTTTCGCCGCTGCGATCGAGGCACTTGTCGAATTCGGAGTCTGCCTGCACGAGCAGACCTGCCTGAAGGTCGGCGCGTCCGAGATCGAAATGCCCAAGCCACGTATCCAGCTGGCTGTTCGCAGCGGTAAAAATCTCAACCGCCTTACGCGCGTTGCCTTCCTGCAAAAGAGCGTCCCCTTCGATCAATTTCGCGAATACCTGAGATTCCGGCTGGGGGTCCGACGCAAGCTGTCCTCCAAGCTGGCGCGCCCGGGCAACGTCTCCACTGGCGGCGTAGATTCTGCCCGCGCGAAAGAGGACGGAAGGAGATTTGCTGTTGGCGAGCGCCTGTTGCAAGGCTTGCAGAGCATCGCGTTTCTGGCCCTGCCTGAGCCGAACATCGGCCAGCCCTGTGAAATCTGCCGCGGCGGAGTCCAGCCGTCCGGCTTTCAGGTCCGCCGTTGCTCCTGATTCGAAGAGCTGCGCGGCGTCTTTATACCGCCCTTCATAGACGGCAATATCCGCCAGACCAGGGATAGCCATCGACTGGCCAAAGGCACTCATTTTTTCCAGCTGCTGATAAGTCGCAATCGCCTGCGGTATTTGGTTTCCTTCCACCTCTGAATACGCCAGAGCGACATAGCCGAACTCGGAGGTCGGGTTGACGCTCAAGAGCTGCCGCGCCTCCACTTGGGATGTGTGGGAATCCCCGGCATATGCGGCGAAAAGAGCCAGATTTGTGCGGGCGAGCTGGTTCTTCGGAAGAATCGCGAGTACCTGCTTCAACTCGTCGATGGCTTTCTGATAATTGCGACCGCTTCTGTAGCAATAAGCAAGGTTGTTGTGGCCAATATCGTCAGATGGGAAGTGTTTGACGAGTTCGGAGTTCTCTTCGATGCAGTCTTGCCAGTCCCCGGTTCTCGCATAGTAGAGGCCGCGGACGCGGTAGCGCTCGCGCTCCGTCATGCGATCTACATGCTGCAGAGCCAGTTTGATGTCCTTCTCGGCTGCCTGTGTCTGTCCCAGATTGCCTTCTACCGACGCCAGGCCAGCATAGGCGCGAGAGAAGTCTGGGTCGAGCTGGACCGCCTGCGTAAAGGCCTGGAGAGCACCCTGGAGATTTGATCCCTGTTGCTCCATTCCCTCGCCATACAGGTGAACTACTTCCAGCGACGAAGCCGTAAATGGGCCACGCGAAGCATCGACCTGGTCGGAAGCCGGAGTGGTGTCGCCGAGGGCTTTGCGGATAGGTACAGCCAGCTTCGGAATGGCCAGCAGCAGGTCATCTTTCGTCGCCGCGGTCACGGAGCTGTTTGCGATCATGTTTCCGGTGGTGGCATCCACCACTTCGACAGAGAGCTCGTAACCATTTCCACGACGATTCAAAGTTCCAGTGACCACGTCGCCGAGGCCTTGGCTGATTGCGATCAGCCGAGCTGTTTGCTCGTCGAGAGTACTGGTCGGGTGCGGAAGCTTTTGCGCAAGGTTGCGCGCTGTGCTGCGGTTAAAAGCGTTCACAAAACTCGCGCCTTCCAGCGCGATGTTCATCATGGGTTCGAGCGTGTCGCTGAAGATCGGGTCGCCCGTGTAGTTCTGGAAATCGCCCACCAGAACGGTGACTGGCTTTTGCACCGCAGGCGCTCCCCGCGACCGAAGCCAAAATGTCGCCGCAGTTCCGGCTCCCGCCAGGACCAGAACAGCAACGGCTGTGATCCAAATCCACTGTCGGCGAGGCGCGGCCACTGCTGGTGCGCTCGGAACCGAAACGGGCTTTTTGCCGAGAACCACATCAAGTGCGTCCATCAACTCCGTCGCACTGTGGTAGCGCTTATCCCGCTCGCGCTCCAGGCACCTCGCGACCACCGATGCTAAAGACAACGGCAGGGTGGGATCATGCTGGGAAAGCGGAGGCGCTGATTCCCGCGACCGCATGAGGAGGCTGGCGATGGCACTCTCCGCCTTATACGGTGTGGCGCCGGTGAGCAATTCATACAGAATCAGTCCCACTGCGAACAGGTCAGAACGAGCATCAAGTGGCTCAGCCAAGGCCTGTTCCGGACTCATATACTCCATGGTGCCGAGCATGGCTCCTGACTGCGTCATCCCATCACCGGCTACCGTGCGGGCCAGGCCAAAGTCCATCAAAACGATCCGACCATTCGCCTCGCGCATGATATTGCTGGGCTTGAGGTCCCGGTGCACGATGCCTTCCGCGTGCACGGCGTCCAGCGCCGAGCAAACCTGCCGGATGATTTCAATCGCCTCGGTAACCGGCAGTTTGCCTCGCTCGATCAGAAGTCTGTGGAGGTCGCGGCCGGCGACGAACTCCATAGTGATGAACTTGATTCCTTCGGATTCGTGCAAGTCGAAAATGCGAATGACGTTCTTGTGGGTGATTTCGCGGGCCAGCAGCAATTCCTGTTTGAAGCGGGCCAATAGTTCTGGATTATTAGCCAGATCCGGCCGGATCACTTTGAGAGCAATCACGCGATCGATCTGCCGGTCATGCGCCTTGTAGACCGCGCCCATGCCCCCCAGGCCGAGCATTTCCAGGATTTCGTAGCGCTCCCCGAGGATGGTTCCGGGCTCCAGTATTGCGGCATGATTCATGGCCGCGCGCGCCCGCATCGCCAAGTCAGTCGGAGCTCCCGCGCTGGTGATACCCGGAGAGGTCGCGCCGGAGCCAGAGCTCGAAGCGGACGTCGTGACGACGGTCTCATCCGCAGACCCGTCGCGGAACTGCATCACGCCCACCCCCTCAGCAGTGAGTTGTTCTGGCTCATAATTGTATACCTTGCTCAGGCTCGATTGCGCATCTCTGGAATACCTGCTCCGTCCAGAAATCGCATTTGATAACGCCGACCTCACTGCCCAATGAACTCGTCGGATCAGCGCTCAATCATTCGTCCCTAAATTGATCTCGCACGAGAAATCGTCATCGCCCCGGCATCAAGGTTGAACCGAGGACTCGGAGGGGAATGGCCCTCTTGAAGATGATTGGACGCCATTATTAGCTGGATTCCCCTTCTTCGCCGGCGATTCTTGACGGGGCGCTCCGGCGGACTGACGCACGGTGAGTTTTGTCTGGACCTTATAGTGCGCCGGCTTAACTCCATGCTCCTGCTCTAGACGATCGCGCAATGCCATGACGGCGCAGCGCGCCAGCTCGCGCGGAGACATTTGAACGGAAGTGAGGGGTGGAAGGGTAAATTGCGCCATGCTCACGTCATCAAAGCCGATGACGGAGACGTCGTCCGGCACGCGGAGCCCAGCGTCGAAGAGAGCGCGTAGTACGCCAAAGGCCGTCATATCATTCGAAGTCATAATGGCGGTAGGGAGCTCCCTGCCCGCCAAAATGCGTTTGGTAGCCGCAATGCCGCCTTCCGGCGTGTGATTCCCTTCTGGCATCCATTCGTCGCGCATCGGTAATCCGATTCCGTCCATCGCCTTGGTAAAAGCAAGCTTGCGCGCTGCCGACGATTGCGAATGGAGAGGACCGCTGATAAATCCGATTTTCCGGTGTCCCAGGACCGCCAGGTACTGTACCCCTTCGCGTATACCGTTGTAATAGTCGACTTCGATGGTGCTGAAGTTTGATTCCGTTGGGTAGGCGCCGACGAATGCAAGAGGGATCTTTCCCTCGGCTAGCTGCTCCAGCAGTTGATCCTCGACGCTGAAGGTCATGAGTGCCACGCCGTCCACCTTGCGCTCCAGCATTCTTTGCACGCAAAGCTCCATTCGCCGCGGATCATAGTTCGTAGTTCCAATCAGGACTTCATAGCCACTCTCTACAGCGAAATCCTGGAAGCCCTGAACCATCTCCGGATAGAAAGGATTGGTGATCTCGGAAACTATGAGGCCGAGTAGATGGCTTCGCCCGGAAACGAGGGCTCGCGCTTGTGTGTTTGGCGAAAAGCCTAGCTTGTCGACTGCCTTCCAGACTCTTTGTGCCAACTTGGGATCCACTGTAGGCACTTTGTTAATTGTTCGAGATACGGTCGCAATTGAAACCTTGGCTAGGCGAGCGACAGCATAAATATCGGGTGTGCCCTTCTTTTTGCTGCGTTTTGCCTTATTCATTCGGTTCGCGACTCAGGAATGCGGAAGTTGAGTAAATATACTATGCGCTGTGCATGGGCACCGTGACAACAAAGTTCACAGCTGCAAATAGGCAATTGTGGAGGCGGCCGCACCCTGGATCAACCAGCGTGCCGAAAAAGCGTTACAGCACCCGGGTTGCAACGCTGCTAAGGTTCACATCTGCTGCGGCGCGGCTCCAGCCAATGCGCAGGTCTTTTACACCATGCAGCGCAAATGCGCCCTGAGTGTTACGCGGCGCGGTGACGGCAAGGAAGTCCGCACGCTCCACCTCGTTCAACGAAAACGCGGGCCGACCATCAGCCGATCGCGTCGCGATCTCCACGTGGCTCATCTCCACATTACGCACATGGCGCAGATAAAAGCCGAACGCCGGCGTCATGCCAAACATGTCTGGCTCGGGATACTTGCTCTCGTTCTCCGGCAATTGAATCGAAGCAGCAGATGCAGGCGCGCCACCCGCACTCTCAACATAGATATTCGAAAGCTTCACATCCTCAATCGCATAACCAGGGATCCCACTCAACAGCGAGCAGCACTTTGCGGGGGCGTTGTAGCACTCAAGGTTGTTGATGAGTACGCGGCGCAACACTCCCACCTTGGTGGACTCCTTGGGGCCGCGCAGCCGCGCTCCAAGCCTCATGAAAATTGGCTCGGAATACAAGTCACGCATCGTGGTATTCGAAATCGTAATGTCCTCGAGCAGCGCACCATCCACAGTCTCAAGCGCATAGCCCTGGCACCCTTCGAACACACAGCCAGTAATTGTAATGTTAAGAAAGCCCCCGTTCGACTCCGTGCCGCATTTGATGCGTCCCGTGTACCACGCTCTCGCGTTGGTCGGGAACTTCCTGAACGTACCATCCAGCACTGAACCAAGCTCGTAGGTGCCCGTCACGTAGCAGTTTGCGATCGTCACGTTCTTCGTGGGCCGCGCATATCCGAGCGCATAACTCGATTTCGGACAAATGCCGTCATCCCAGGGTGAATTCACTGTGCAGTTGCTCACGCGCACATTTTGGCAGCAGTCAATGTCCATCCCATCGCGGTCCGTATCGATCTTCAAGTTATCGATCGTAAGGTTGTCCACGCCGGTCAACAGCAAGCCAAAGTGGCCGCCCTTCAGAATTGAGAAATTACGCAGCAACACGTTGCGGCACTTTTTGAGCGCGATGGCTTTATTGCCGACTCCTGCCTGCTCCGCAACGTAAATGGGATAATCCCCGCGGGCGCCGTGATTCGCCCCAAAGCTCAGTCCCTTGCCCCAGATCAGTCCCGGCCCGGTGATGCTGAAGTCGTGAATGTCCTCACCCCACAGCAGTGAGTTGTGCCAATGATTGTGGCCGAAGTCCTGGTAGGCTTCCCACGGAGCATTAGACTCGGCGGCGTCATAGACCCCACCCCGGTAGCCGGTCTGTTCGCCTGGCAGCGGCGAGTCGGCTGCAATAATTGTGCAGCCCTGCTGCAGGTGCAGGTGGACGTTGCTCTTCAGGTGAATCGAAAAACACAAATAGTTACCCGCCGGAAACACAACCACGCCGCCGCCCGCCGCTACTGCAACTTCAATCGCGCGGTTCACTGCCTGAGTATCCAGACTCTTTCCGTCGCCAACGGCGCCGTAGTCGCGCACATTAAATGCGAAGGGAAAGATGGCGGGACCTGGCTGGGCCTCGGGTCGTTGCGCGGCAAACGACATCTCAGGAATGGCCGCCGCGGCCAGCCCCAGGCTGCCGAAGCGAAGAAAATCGCGGCGGAAAATTTCCGAATTCTTCATCGAGAGCCATCCTATCAGGCGACTGCGGAGCCGCCTTGATACCGCTCGTCATTCGAGATCGAAGACTTCCCTTGTATTGTTTTTGCTTTTGACTTCCACGGCGTAAGGGACTTACCATCTTCAATGTTTCAATAGAGAGTTTATTTCACCTTGCATTGGAGCCTCACAATGGACGCACAATACGAGAGGATAGCTCGGGCGCTCGACTCTTTCCGCATCGAGCTTCCCTCCTGGGGATTCGCGAATACGGGCACGCGTTTCGGCAAATATATTCAGTCAGAAGCCGCATCCTCAATTGAACAGAAGTTCGCCGACGCAGCACAGGTCAACGCTCTCACTGGCAGCAGCCCTACACTGGCGCTGCACGTAATGTGGGACCTGCCCGGCGGCATAAGAGAAGTGAATGCAATCCGAACTCTCGAAAATCGCTTCGGAATCCGCTCCGGATCCATAAATCCAAATCTCTTCCAGCGTCAGGAATACAAATTCGGCTCCATCTGCAGTCCCAGTCCGGAAGTCCGCAATATTGCGATCGACCATCTTTTTGAGTCCGTCGAAATCGGAAAGGCGCTGAACTCACGCGATGTTTCGCTCTGGGTAGCCGACGGCTCTAACTACCCGGGCACGCAATCAATGCGCCGCCGCATCGACTGGATGATGGAAGCCATGGTAGCCACTCATGCGCGCCTCGGAGCCAACCAGCGCATGCTGATTGAATACAAACCCTTCGAGCCAGCCTTCTATCACACCGACATCGCCGACTGGGGTATGGCGCTGCTGCTCGCGCGTCACGCAGGACCGAAGGCATTCGTGCTGGTCGATACCGGGCACCACTATCAGGGCCAGAACATCGAACAGATCGTCGCATGGCTACTGCGCGAACGTACCCTCGGCGGCTTCCACTTCAACGACCGGCGGTATGCCGATGACGACCTCACTCTCGGATCTATTGATCCGTATCAGATCTTTCGCATCTTTCACGAACTCTTTAGCGACCCCGACGGGCTCGCGCAGACCGCTTTCATGATCGACCAGAGTCACAATCTGAAAGGCAAGATGGAAGCGATGGTGCAAACTGTCTGCGCCGCACAGGAGCTCTTCGCCAAAGCCGCCCTCGTCGACCGTGAACATCTCGTACTCCTGCAAGATGCTTGCCGTCTCGTTGAGGCAGAAGAGTGTCTGCGTACAGCGTTCTGGCACGATGTGCGTCCAGCGATGCGCGAGTGGCGCCGCAGCAAGGGACTCCCCGAGGATCCGCTTCAAGCGCTTCGCCAAAGCGGATACGTTGAACGCACTCGGCGTGAAAGGGCAAAGCAGAATGAGAGTACTACTGGCAGCTATGCATGACGGGCGCGCGCTTTGGCGCCACAGCAATGTGCGAATTGAAACATTCGCCGCTTGAATTCCAATAAGGAAATCATTTAAGCTCCGCCAGAGGAGCGACGGATTGCCTAAGTCCTCAACCAAACGCCTCTACCTTATTCCCATTCTTTCGAAAGCCCTCGACATCCTCGAGCTGATTCAGAAGGAAGACCAGCCGATGGCGCTGGAGGCCATTTACCAGCGCACACGTATCTCCAAAACCACCGTCTACCGGATTCTCAAAACGTTCGTTCACCGAGGCTATCTGGCGCAATCGCAGGACGGCCTCTATCGCCTGGTGAGCAGGCCTCGAAAAGTGCGCTTCGGCTTTGCCAAGCAGAGCCGAGACATGCCCTTCTCTGAACAAGTCGCCGCCAGCCTGCAGATGGCGGCTGACCAGGCTGGCGTGGATCTAGTGACGCTGGACAACCGCTATGACGGCACAACCGCCATTCACGTGGCGGAGGAGTTTGTACGCAACCGTGTGGATCTCGTCATCGAATTCCAGATCGATCAGCAGGCCGCTCCCATCATTGCGGACAAGATCGCGAACGCCGGCATTCCCCTTATCGCGCTCGATATTCCTCACCCGCATGCCACCTACTTCGGCGTAGACAACTACCGCGTAGGCATCGAGGCCGGAGAGTTGCTTGCCGCTCACGCCATTAAACGCTGGCAGAGGAAGGTCGATTGGGTACTCGGGCTGGACATTGAAGAGGCCGGCCCACTCGTGCAAAGCCGCATCACAGGCGCTTTCCAGGGTGTTCGCAACAAATTGCCTGACCTGCCCGTCGAGTCATTCGTGCGCATCGACAGTCGCGGGATGCGGGACCGCAGCCGCAAAGTAATTGCCGAGTTTCTCAACCGTCACCCGAAAGACCGTCGCATCCTCATCGCAGCCGCGACTGACACCAGCGCGCTCGGCGCGCTCGAAGCCGTGCGTGAACTCAAGCGCGAAAGGAATGTCTTTCTCGTCGGACAGGACTGCATCCCGGAAGCGCTTGATGAAATTCGCAAGCCCAACAGCCCCTGGCTCGGTTCGGTCTCGCACGAGGCGGCAAGCTATGGCCCGCGACTTATCCAGCTTGGCTTGTCCATTCTGCGGGGCCAGACCGTCCCGCCCTACAATCACGTCGAACACAGGCTGGTTACGCGCGAGACTCTGGAACCCACCAAAGCTATGGCCTGAGGCCTTCAAGACTTTCGTATTTCAAATTACCTGTTGACAAACCCCCTATGCGCCTTTTACTTTACGATGCAAAGTGAGTTGTTATGGACGACCTCCACAAAGCGCTTGGCGACATCAGCAGCATCCGCAGGCAAATGGCGCGCACAACTGAGTTTCGCGGTTATGGCCCGGCTACTCTGGCCACTACCAGCGCCTTCGCGGTGCTTGCCGCCGTCGCGCAGGAGTTCTGGATTCCGCAACCTGCCATACACGCGGGACAATTCGTCGGCCTCTGGTACTCAACTGCATTCGTGTCCGCTGTCTTGGCCGGCTTCCAGATGTATACGCGCAGTCGCCGCATACATTCCGCGCTGTCAGACGACATGATCCACATGGCTGTCGAACAGTTCCTTCCGGCCATTGGCGCGGGGCTGTTGCTCACTTTCGTCATGCTGCGCACGGTGCCGGAACTTGCATGGATGCTGCCTGGATTGTGGCAGGTCACGTTCAGCCTTGGGATCTTTGCATCCTGCCGCTTCCTGCCGCGACCCATTGTCGCTGCGGGCGCATGGTATCTGCTCACCGGACTACTGTGCGTAGGGCTTGGAGGAAACCGGGCGCTATCACCCTGGGCGATGGCAATTCCCTTTGGAGCAGGACAAATGCTGGTCGCCGGGATTTTGTTTTTCTGTGCGAAGGAGAGTGGCGATGAAGACTAAACCGCCAGCCAACGATGGTCGCTTCGCATACGAGGGGCTCGATCGGATCATTCACGAGCGGGCACGCCTGAGCTTGCTCACGTCACTCGTCACGCATCCGAAGGGGCTGACCTTTAACGAACTGAAGCAGCTTTGCTCACTGACCGACGGAAACCTGAGCCGGCATCTTAGCGTACTCGAAAAGGATGGCATGGTGCAGATCGCCAAAGGACACGACCGCAATCGTCCGCAGACAGTTTGCCGAATTACAGCATCGGGGCGCGGCCGATATCTGGAATACCTGGAGACGCTAGAGCAGGTGGTTCGGGATGCGGCAAAAGGCGCAAAAGACGAGTCAACGACGGCGGCTGTGCGTGGTTTAACCCCGTCGCGAGTTTGAGATTTTTTTTGAGTAGTTACTTTGCATCGCAAAGTAATTAAGGAGAAACGTAATGAGCGACTGGTCCGATGTGCCTTCATTGCTGCATACAAAATTCAGAACGCTGTCGATGGGCGTGAAGCTTATCGTGGTCTGCTTCCTGGCTCTGCTGATGATGATTCCCGCATTTCTGGTTGAGTCGCTCATCCAGGACAGAAAGATCCGAGAGGCGGATGTTGTAAAGCAGATCAGCCAGTATGTGGGTGGCGAGCAAACCTTCCTCGGCCCCATTCTGGCAGTTCCATACAGCTCGCCCGCCGATCTCCCAACGAAGCCTGCGAAACGTGGGGTCTATCTCATATTCCCGACACAGGCTTCGGCAACAGTGAAGACCACAACCGAAGAGCGGCGACGCTCGCTCTTCAAAGTACCCGTCTTCCACGCAGATCTGAAGCTCGACTCAACGTTCGATCTTAGCGGGGTACCAGACGCATTTTCAGGCGCCGACCTTGACTGGAGTCGAGCGGAAATCCTTGTCGGCGTCAGTGATGCGCGTGGCGCACTGACCGACGCGACCCTGACTGAGGGTGACAAAACCTTCGCTCTCACTCCGGCAGAAAGCGCTCCGAACTTGCTGTTCGCTAACAATCAGCACTCTCAACTCAGGCTCACGCTGTTTGGTGCTCATGTAGCGGATTTGGCCGCTCCCAACGCGCAGTTCAGCGTGTCTTCGATGCTGCATTTTTCCGGGGCACAGCGTATCGCCGTTCTCGCCTGGGGAAAGACCACCCATGTCACGGCGCAGGGGGATTGGCCGAGTCCCGGATTTGACGGAGGGTTCCTCCCGGTGTCCAGAACCGTGACGCAAAGCGGCTTCACGGCAGACTGGACTGTGCCCTTCATCGCTCGCGGGGTGCGCGCGGAAGGGGCTGCAAACTCGATCACTGGCTTCGACGCAACTGCCATGGGCGTCTCATTCGTCGAAGTCGCCAGCCCCTACCAGTCGGTGAACCGCTCGCTAAAGTACATACCGCTCTTCCTGGGGTTAGTGTTTCTTTCCTACTTCATATTCGAAGTCACGACCCGGAGGCGTGTTCACCCGGCGCAGTACATTCTTGTCGGAATGGCGCAAATCATCTTTTATTTGCTGTTACTGTCATTCGCCGAGCGCATCGGCTTCGATCTGGGTTTTCTGATTGCCGGCATTGCCTCCGTGGGGCTGCTTTCTATAAACGCGGGATGGATCTTTGCAAGCCGCCGACAGGGATTCCGGGCGCTCGTTGTCTTCGCGCTTCTCTATCTGCTCATCTACCTGCTGCTGCGCCTTGAAGACAACGCGTTACTAGTGGGTGCGCTTGCCAGCTTCGCCGCCGTTGCTGCGGCAATGTATTTCACTCGCAACATCAATTGGTACGGATCATTGCCTGAGCGAGCCACATCGTCCGTAGGAGCCAGTAATGCAGAGTAATGTCACAAACGGCATCCACGTCGCCATCATCATGGACGGAAATGGCCGCTGGGCGGAGGGGCGCGGACTGCCTCGTATCGCGGGCCACCGCGCTGGTGTCACCACAGCGAGGCGGGTGGTGGAGCATGCTCTCACTACCTGCATTCGGCGGCTCACGCTGTACGCGTTCTCGTCAGACAACTGGCGGCGTCCTCCCGCGGAGGTACAAAGCATCTTCTGGCTGCTGCGGGCCTTCCTGCGCCTGGAAACCGAACGGATGCGACAGCGCGGAGTGCGACTTCGGTTCATCGGACGCCGCGACCGTCTGGCGCCTATGGTGCTCAAGGCAATGGAATCGGCCGAGCGAGCCACTGCTCAAAGCAGCCGGCTTCTCGTCTGTGTCGCCATCGATTACTCATCGCGACAGGCAATTGAGCAAGCGGCCCTAAACGCAACGGATGACGCAAAGGCTTGCGAAACCCCATCTTCCAACTCCGTCCGATCAAAACTGCTGGGAGCCATCACAGCAGAAACAGAAGATGTGGATCTCCTGATCCGGACAGGCGGAGAAAAACGGCTCTCCGATTTCCTGCTGTGGGAGTCGGCCTACGCGGAGCTACTATTCACGGACCAGATGTGGCCCGACTTCGATGAGGCAGATCTCGACGAAGCACTGCGTGAATTTAGTCGTCGGCAGCGCCGTTATGGCGGACTGTCTGCCGTGGCGAGCAATCCTGTGAGCGCTGCATAAGAGAAACTGCGGTATCTCAGACCGCTGACATAGCCGGCAATCGGCGGCTATTCCCTCCGAAGCGCCTCGGTCGGGTTGATGGATGCGGCACGCCGTGCAGGAATCCAGGCCGCAACCAGTGCAACCAGAACAAGCACGATCGGCACCAGTGTAAATGTCATCGCATCATGCGGTGCGATACCGTACAGAAAACTGGACGCGATCTTCGCAAGCATCCATGCGGCGGGCAAGCCGAGCGCCAGTGCGGCGAACGTTAGCGCCATGCCCCGGCGCAGGACAAGCCGCAATACTGCCGGCCGCCGTGCGCCCATCGCCATACGGATCCCGATCTCTCGCGTACGCCGGGCAACCGCAAAGCTCATGACACCGTACAGACCCACCGTAGCCAGCACCAACCCGATTGCCCCAAAAGTTCCAAACAGCATGGCCGCGACGCGCGGCAGAACGTACGCCGTGCGCACATGTTCATCCATGGTTTCGAGATTGTAGACGGCCATGGCCGGATCCAGCTTGTACACCTCGCGCCTGAGAGCTGCGGCAATACCGGTGGGATTGCCTCGCGTGCGCACGATGAGCGTATATCCCATCATCGAAGGATCATTGGCGATGCTTTGATCGAGCGAACGGTAGAGGATGGGGCGAGTATCTTCGCCAATAGTGCGGGATTTGGCGTTTCCTACTACGCCAATGATCTGGTACGTCCAGCCTCCGCCATCGATCCACTGCCCAATCGGATTCCTGCCCCCAAACAACCTGTCGGCGAAAGCCTTGTTGATTACGGCGACCCGTGGTCCCTTTGCCGACCCCTCGCTGAAATCGCTCCCAGCCAGGCGCGGCGTGCCAAGCGCGTCGAAATAACCAGGTGTCACCATGTAAAGATCCGCCAGGGCGAAGGGGTCGCCCTTGGCGGAGTGGCCGCTCACCGTGAAGCCGTCGCTGCGGTTGCCGCCGGAGAGCAGGGCGACGTCCGTGCAGACCGCCGCGTCCACGCCAGGCAGTGCCGCTGCGCGTTCACGTAACTGGGCGAGAAACGTGCTTGTCTTCGCGGGCGAGTATCCGTTCAGCCGTGGGTCCACCGATAACAGGAGCAATCCATGCGTGTTGAACCCAATATCAATTCGCGACGCCTTCTCGAGGCTGCGCAGGAACAACCCGGTCATGGAGAGCAGGACGAGGGCCAACGCCACCTGCACTACCACCAGGAGGTTGCGTGCGCTTATGCGATGGCCTGTCGAGGTAAATCCAGCCTCTCCCTTCAAGGCATTTGCAATCTTCGGCCGTGAAGCAGCCCAGGCCGGCGCCAGACCGAGCACCAGTCCGCAGAGCACGCTGATAAGAGCTGTATAAGCCAGCGTGCGGCCATCGACGCTTACGCGCAAATCGAGCGGAACAGGCGCAGGAAATCGAACCGATGACAGCGCCTGAGTGGACCACAGCGAAAGAACTGTTCCCAGGGCTCCGCCGCCAAGGCCCAGCAAAAGGCTCTCCAGCAGAACCAGGCGGATCAAGCGACCTCGCGTAGCGCCCAGAGCGAGCCGTACTGACATCTCTCGCTGCCGATTCAGCGCCTGCGCAAAGAGCAGGTTCGCCACATTGAATCCCGCAATGGCCAGCAGAAGAAGAACGACAATCGAGAGCGCGCTCAGGAAAAGCAACACCATTGTTCGCTCTCTTGCGGGCACCGCGCCCGCCTGCTCGAGGACAAAGCGGTTGCCCTTGTCGGTTGCCGGATAGGCAGCATCGATTCGGTCGGCGATGGTGTTAAGTTGCGCGGCCACTTGCTTGCGGCTGACGCCGGGACGAACGCGCCCAATCACAGACAACCAGTGGTACTCGCGCGAATCGTGGGGAGGCAAGCTGGCTGCTAGTTGCGGCGCCATGCCCAGAGGGACCCAGAACTCCGCATTGAGAATCTGGTTGATGCTGTGAAATGCAGCCGGAGCAATACCCGCCACAGTGAAAACATGGCCGGATAGGGTTACGGCTTTGCCGATTATGTCCTTGTCGCTGTTGAAACGACGTCTCCACAATCGTTCGCTCAAAACGACGACCGGTTTGCTGTAGTCCGAGTCTGAGAAGCCAGCTCCGATGACCATCGGCAGCTCAGCCACGCGGAAGAAGTTGGGAGTCACGCCCTGACCCCAGATGCGCTCCGGTTCTGTTCCCCCACTGATCGACGCCGGAATCAAATCAAAATATGCTGCAACGTCAGAAAAACCCGTGGCTTGTTCGCGCAGATCGACATATAGCGGCCATGAAAACGGATTGCAGCACTGATCGCCGTCGTGCGAAGTACGCAGCGACAACAGAGTACCCGGATCGCCCACCGGCGCCGGACGCAACAGAAAACGGCTTACGATCGAGAAAATCGTCGTGTTCGATCCTATCCCCAGGCCGATCGACAGAATCGCTACCACCGTTACCATGCGATTCCGCGTTAGAGATCGCGCGCTGTATCGGAAATCGCGCAGCAGCGATTCAAGCCAGGGCAAGCCCTGGCGCTCCACGTAGGCTGCCTGCGCCTGCGCTATTCCGCCGGAGCGAATCAACGCCTGCCGTCGCGCTTCTTCAGCAGATAATCCGTTTCGCAGACCCCGCTCCGTGTCCATAGCGAGATGGGCCTCGAGTTCATCCGCAAAATCCCCGTTTTCGCGCGCTCCGCGCAGAGTGTTCAGTAACCGAATCCAAAATGCACGTAGCTTCTCCATCTGGGCACCTCGTCAGGCCTTGCTTCTATCGCCCACAAATCGGGCGAGGATCTCCGTCGTCTGCTTCCACTCCCGGGTCGCTTTGCGCAGCCGCACCTGTCCGGCCTTCGTCAGCTCGTAGAACTTCGCGCGCCGATTGTTCTCAGAACTTCCCCAGCGTGAGCGGATGTAGCCCTCCTGCTCCAGCTTCAGAAGAGCGGGATAAAGCGTGCCGTAGTTCAGCTCAAGAACATCTCCGCTGGTTTGCTCGATGCGTCGCGCCAGCCCATACCCGTGCTGTGGCCCCATTGATTCCAGAGTCCGCAAAACCATTAGAGCCAGTGTGCCCTGCCATACGTCCGGTTTTTCGCCCATCAATGCAACTCCTATTGGTAACCAATAGGCACAATGTACACCTCTACCTATGGGGAGGCAATAGGTAGTTGCCGAATATTATGTGCGTCCTCAAAATCATCTATAGAAATAATTGCCCTATTGAGTTTCCTATGCGATCATCGTAGCGAGACTAAGATGACCGCCATGACTACCCAGACAGCCCTCCACTATCTGCGGGACCTATGGGATGACGAGCTCGCTTCAACGCTTGATCAGCCGGAGCTGCTTCGCTATCGCTCCAACCTGCTGGGAGCGGACCTGCGCATCACCAACTTCGGCGGAGGCAATACCAGTTCCAAGATCGTTCAGAACGATCCACTCACGGGTGAGCCCACCGAAGTCCTGTGGGTCAAGGGCAGCGGCGGCGATCTTGGCAGCATCAAGCGGCAAGGCTTTGCCACTCTTTACCTTGCTCGCCTGCGCGGTCTAGAAGGCCTGTACAAAGGCGTGTCGCAGGAGGACGCCATGGTGGACCTCTATCCGCTCTGCACCTTTGGTCAGAACCCGGTGGCCGCTTCGATCGACACGCCACTGCATGGGTACCTTCCCTTTCCGCACGTGGATCACCTGCATCCCGATTGGGCGATCGCTCTCGCGGCCGCAGCAAACGGCAAGACGAAGATGGAGGAGTTCAACCGCGAGTTCGGCCACAAGCTGGCGTGGGTGCCGTGGCAGCGACCCGGCTTCGAACTGGCTATGATGTTGCGCAAAGTAGTCGAATCAAATCCCGGCTGCGACGGCGTTGTGCTCGGCGGCCACGGACTATTCACATGGGGCAACACGCAACGCGAATGCTACCTGAACACCATCAGGATCATCGATCAGTTGGGTCAGTTCGTCCAGGCGCACGCTGACCGCAATCGAGAAAGCATCTTCGGCGGCGCGGCCACAAAGCCCCGCGCTGACCGCCAGGAGTTGGCCCTGGACCTGATGCCTTATGTGCGTGGACTTGTTTCCCAAAAGAAGCGGTTTATCGGTACATACACCGATTCAGCCGATGTCCAGCAATTTGTGAACTCAAAGGATGCTGTGGCACTGGCCCACTTGGGTACAAGCTGCCCGGACCACTTCATCCGCACCAAGATCCGTCCTCTATTTGTCCCTGTTGATGACGAGGCGAACGTGGCACAGATAAAGTCTGCAATTTCCAAAGTCCTGGAGACTTATCGCAGCGAGTATGCGGAGTACTACAAGGAGCACGCGCTGCCGGAGTCTCCGGCGATGCGCGACCCAAACCCAACAGTGGTTCTGGTTCCCGGCATTGGTATCTTCTCCTTCGGCAAGAACAAAACCGAATCGCGCATCACGGGCGAGTTCTATACCAACGCCATTCACGTGATGGAGGGCGCAACTGCGCTCGCAGGCGAGAGCCGAGTCACGGATGTTCAGCAGGCTGGGCCAGCGGCTCCCTGCGAGGCGTTCAAGGTCCACGCAAACTACGTGGCGCTTCCGGTTTCCGAAGCGTTTCGCATCGAGTATTGGGCTCTGGAAGAGGCAAAGATTCGCCGTCAGCCTGCCGAGAAGGAACTGAGCCGCCACATCGTCCTGATTGTCGGCGGAGCCAGTGGCATAGGCCGCGCCGTCGCGCTGCTGGCTGCGGAACGCGGTGCCCACGTTGTCATTGCTGACCGCGACATGGCCGGCGCGGAAACAACAGCGCAGGAAGCTCGCGCCATTGCTGGCAGGGAAAGCGTTGCAGTTGTGGCGATCGACATTCGGAGCCGCAACGCGATCCGGGCGGCGATGCGCGAGTGCGTGGCACAGTTCGGCGGAGCGGACATTCTCATCAACACGGCGGCAATCTTCCCGTCATCTCCCGACGGGTTGATCAGCGACGCGATGTGGGGCACCACGCTAGAGTTGAACGTGACTTCGAATTACCTGCTTGCGGAGGAAGCGGCGAAGCTGTTCGGCGAGCAGCAACTTCAAGCCAGCATTGTGCTGACCAGTTCTGCAAATGCCGTGGTTCCAAAGCGTGGCAGCGAAGCGTATGACGTAAGCAAAGCAGCCGTGAGCCACCTGGTACGTGAGTTGGCTGTGGCGTTGGGGCCGAAGCTGCGGGTGAACGGCATCAATCCCGCGACGGTGGTAAAGGGCTCGACCATGTTTCCGCGCGACCGCGTGATAGCGTCACTGACGAAGTACAAACTGGAGTTCGACCCAGGAGCCAGTGATGACGAGTTGCGCACAGTTCTATCGGAGTTCTACGCACGGCGCACGCTCACGCACCAGCCGATCGAGCCTGAAGACTGCGCGCAGGCAATCCTGTTTCTCGCCGGGCCAAAGGCGCGCTGCACCAGCGGCCATCTGATTCCAGTGGATGGCGGATTGCCGGAAGCATTTTTGCGATGAGCGCACGCGCAACCGTCGTTGCCATCGATCTCGGCGCGGAGAGTTGCCGCGTCTGCCTCCTTCAGTGGCCTGGAGGCGCGCCTTCGGTAAGGATGGTGCGTCGGTTTTCGAATGCGCCAATCCCGAGCAGCTTCGGGCTGCACTGGGACCTGAACGGCATCGTCCGCGAGTTAGAGCAGGGGCTGCGCCAATGCACGGAACTGGCGCCTGAGGGGATCGCGTCAATCGGAGTCACCGGCTGGGCGGTCGACTATGTCCGTCTGGATGCGCAAGCTCGCCCGATGGCGCCGCCCTTCTGCTATCGTGACGTGCGCACCACCAAGGCCATGGCAGCGGTGCATCAGCTGGTTCCCGCCGTACGCCTGTATGCCGTCACCGGCGTGCAGATTCAGCAGATCAATACCATCTATCAGCTCTATGCTGACAAGCTCAGCGGAATACCCGACAACGCTACTTGGGTAAATTTGCCCGAGTACATTTTGCATTGGCTGGGCGCGCCGCGAGTGGCCGAGTACACGAACGCAACTCACACCGCGCTGGTCGATGCGAAAACGCGTCGCTGGTCAAGTGAGTTGTTCACAGCGCTTGGGCTTGACACCGCAGCAGCGCCGGACATCGTTGTTCCCGGAACGCTCCTCGGCCCTATGAGTCATCCGCTGAGCAGGCTCGCCGCATTCCGCAACACGCAACTGATCGCTCCCGCGTGTCACGACACAGCTTCCGCAGTAGCGGGAATCCCGGCAGAAGGCGGCTCATGGGCTTACATCAGCTCGGGAACGTGGTCGCTTGTGGGCACAACTCTGGCGGAGCCGCACAACACCCCTGAAGCCTGCGTTCAAGGATTCACCAACCTCGGCGGTATCTCAGACACTGTGCTCTTCCATTGCGGAATTCCCGGCATGTGGTTGCTGCGCCAGTGCATGGACGTTTGGGAACGGCAATCTCCGTGTTCGATTGAAGCGTTGATCGCCGCATGCGGAGAGCTTGACGAGCCGGAATTTGTGCTGGATCTGAATGATCCAGCATTCCTCGCCCCAGGAGATATGCCAGCACGGATCAACGATCAGCTGATACGGCGCGGTTTACCAACGCTACCTTTGGGGTGCGAGGCGGCGCCACAATACGCGAGCCTCATATTTCATAGCTTGGCCGCGAGATATGGCGCGCTACTTAAGAACACGGCAACAATGGCGGGCAAAAAGCTCGACCGGATTTGCCTGGTGGGCGGCGGCAGCCGCAACGAGCTCCTGAACGCGCTAACAACGCGGGCGACGGGGTTGCCGGTTACTCGTTGTTCGCCGGAGAGTTCAACGGTAGGCAACTTCGCGGTGCAGTGCGCTCGACTGGACCAACCGGAAGGCAATCTAAGCGCCTCTGCAGTCGCTGCGCACTCGCGGGCATTGGTTCCCGCCCTTCAGAGCGAATAGCTCATCTCGTGATGAAGCTGTGAATCTAGGCTAGGATTCGATCTGTTCTGAGACGAACATGAATCCCGGGGCAGTATGGGCGCTTGGATGAACGCGAGGGGGATCGCCATTTGCCGGTAACGGCTTGGGATGCATTACTACCGGAGCAGGGCGCTTCTCCATAAGCTGGGACAATTGCGGCAGGAACTCGTCGTAAAACGCTTCCGTCCCTTCGTCTTTCGAGATGCAGGCTTTGGCGGTCTTCCAGATGACAGCCAAATCTGTGCGGAATGTGGCGGTCTGCATATACTCCCAGTCGATCTTTGCCTTTTTAGGCTTGACCACCAGATCATAGAAGCGGTCGAGTTGATCAGGAGGAATTCGCTTGAGCATTTCCTCTTCAAAGCGAAAGGCCAGCGTGGCCGCCCCTGTGACTCCAGGGCGAAAAGGCATCCGCAGCCCCTCGTGATGAGGAAGCTTGGGTCGAGGACCGACCAGGCTCATTTCACCCTTAAGTACATTGAGAAACTGGGGCAGCTCATCAAGCTTGAATTTGCGAAGTAGCGCCCCGACGCGTGTGACTCGATTGTCACCAGAAACGGTGATGGGACTGCCTGGATGAGACGCCGACCTCATAGAGCGAAACTTGTAGAGGGTGAACACTTCCCCATTGCGGCCCATGCGTTCCTGCATGAAGATTGCGGAGCCATCCGACTCAACCTGGACGGCGACGGCGAGAGTAAACATAAGCGGCGCAAAGATCAGAAGCGCGAGAAAAGCAACAAAAAAATCAATGGATCGACGTGTCCGCGACAGCGCCCAAGGGCTGACGCCACACGCTCTTGTGATGGTCGGGATCTCAACCAGCTTTGAAGCTGTTGTCCCTTGGGATATGTCTTCCGTCGCAATACTGCGCTTTGCCGACGAATTCTGGCCTGAAACTTCTAGCAAATTTGAAACAACGGGGGCGCTCATCGATTCCAGCACTCGCAGATTATGCAGCGATAGCTGCCTGCGT
>DASZAG010000216.1:0-15975 GCA_035945555.1 Acidobacteriaceae bacterium | reverse complement strand
ATTCGGAAACCCCGCAGAGGATCGCGGCCCTTCTCCCACGCATCGGACATGGGCTTCCGCACAGTCAGCGATACCTCAATCGCGCGAATCAGCTTGGGGATATCGTTCGCGTGGATGCGCGCTGCCGACTTCGGATCCAGTCGCTCGAGGATTCGATGGAGCCAGCCCGTCCCATGGTTCTTACGGCCCCGCTCCAGTCGCTCCCGCAACTCCTTCGACCTCTGCGGACCGGCGAAAAGTCCCTCCAACAGCGCACGCAAATAGAGCCCCGTGCCACCGGTCACGATAGGCAAATGCCTGCGCTCGGTGATCTCCCGGATCGCTTCGCGCGCCCGTCGCGCGTAGTCTCCCGCGGTCGAATGCTCATTCGGCGCGTAAATATCGATGCAGTGATGAGGCACACGCACTCGCTCTGCCGGTGTTGGCTTGGCTGTGCCGATCTCCATTTCGCGATACACTGCGACGGAGTCGCAGCTTACGATCTCTCCCTGAAACCGCTCTGCCAGCGCCAGTGACAGCGCCGTCTTGCCGCTCGCCGTCGGCCCAAGTAACACAACCATCAGGGGCTCTGGCGGTCGCAGCGGGTCACGCTTCAACCTCGCGCTCGTATTCGTCACCAGACGCGCCACCATCCGTGCGGAAACACATCTCGCAGATCGGCGCGCAGTATCGCAACGGCCAGAATCGCCGCCGCAATCAACAGCAATCCATACACCTGCCGCTTGCGCAATTGATCTCGGCCGCCCATCGCTTATTGGCCCGGACGCTCGTTATAAAGGAAGTAGAAGCGTAGTTCCAGATACGGACCTTTGAACTCTTTGGGAAGCGGCGGATAACCTGCATAGGTAATCGCGGCCCACGCTGCTTTGTCCAGGGCTACATCTCCGGACGGTGCATCCAGATGCATCGAGCCCGGTACCACAGCGCCGTTCCGTGCAATTCTGAAGCGAATGCCCACGACACCCTGTTTGTTCAGCGGAGGCTGCGCCTCTTCGGGAATGATCGGATACCAGGCTCGCTTCGTGTCATAGATTACCCGCTCAAGGTAGGGGCCGAAGTCGACACCCATCGTGTCGCTCAAAACGTCCACTGCGCCCTGGTTGCCCGGGTGCTCCGATGGAGCGTTGGCCCCCATGTCGCCGCCAAACTGGCCCGGGCGCGCCGCATTCCGTGCCATCTCCTGCAGTTCCTGCCCCGGCGTGCTCGGAATGTTCTGCAGCTTCAACCCAGGTTTTTCCACCGGCTTAGGCGCTTCCAGTTCATTTTTCGAATTCGAGGGCAGCGGCTGCGCGGGCCGCCGCGGCTGCTGAGCCTGCTGCTGGGCTGGTTGCGCCGGCTGCGGAGCAACTGGCTGCTGACTTGCCTTAGGCACTGGCTTTGGAGCCGGTGGGCCAGCGCGCCGCATTGCTTCAAGTTCCTGGAGTGTCTTCTTGTCCGGTACCGGATGCGGCGACTGCGCCTGGTGGTTCTGGTTCGAGATAACCGGCGTCGGCACCTTCGGCTTCAACGGCTTAATGTTCGACGGTGTCTCCAGATATGTCAGGTCCTTGGGATGCTTCTCCAGCATTTCCGACGGGTTCACCACCCTTACCCGCTCATGGAAGATGTACTTGGGCCCATAGAGCAGAAACCACAGCACAATCAGGTGGATGATGATAGCAATCCACAACTTCTCGCGCAGGCTTACCCAGTTCCGGCTGTTCTCTAGATCATCAATCACCGTGAGCAAATCGTGCGTGCTCAAGTCCTCATACCGGTTGGGCCGGTTGAAGCGGGGTGGGTCGGGCGGCGCGCCCGGAGGTGGACTGGTTGGAACTTCGGTGGTGGACATCTCAGGCAACGCGATAACGGCAATATAGACCCAGGGTCCGATGGACAAGCCCCGCGGAAGTCCGCAGCCGATACCGTTATTCTCTCATTATTTAGGGAATTTCCCCATTTCTCCGCTCAGTGAGAGCCTCTAAAATCGTTCAAGAATGATCACCGCCGTCATCGTCACTGTGAGCGACTCCTGCTTTGAAGGCAGGCGCCACGACCTTTCAGGCCCGGCCATCGCGAGGGCACTCAAAGAGCACGGATTCGAAGTTGAAGCTCCCGTCATCGTATCGGACGATTTGCGGGCGATCGGGGACGCACTTCGCCAGGCCGCTTCGCAGGCACGGCTCGTCGTCACCACTGGGGGAACTGGCATTGGACCCCGGGACGTGACCCCTGAGGCTACTCGCACCGCATGCGGCCGCATACTCGAAGGGGTCTCGGAGCGCATGCGCGCGGCGGGCCTGGCGGAAACGCCATACGCTGCACTCAGCCGTGCTCTCTGCGGAACCCTCGGAACCAGCCTTGTCCTCAACCTGCCGGGCAGCCCACGCGGAGCCGTGACCTCACTCAACGCCGTGCTGCCACTCATTCACCACGCCCTCGATCTGCTCGCCGGAAAGACCGACCATCCCGCGGAAAGCCGTGACGGAGCCGCCGGGTGAAGCATCTCATCGCGCTTTACAAAAGATACAGCGGCCTACTCCTAGCCTTCTTCAAGCCCCTCGGGTACTGGGGGATCGGCGTACTGGCCATCATCGACTCCAGTACCGTTCCCGTGCCGATGGATGCCTTCATCGTCGCCTACGCCCTTCACGACCGACACCGCTTCTACCTGTACGTGCTCACCGCATCTCTGGGATCCGCCATCGGGGGTCTGCTGCCGTTTTTCATCGGAAGAGCCGGCGGAGAAATCTTCCTTCTCAAGCGCATCAATCGGGCCAAGTTCGATGCTCTAAGCCATCGCTTTGAGCGGCAGGAGTTCGTCGCTGTCCTCGTCCCCTCCATGCTGCCCCCACCAACCCCCTGGAAGCTCTTTGTCTTCGGGGCAGGCGTCTTCGAAATGCCGATCCTCAACTTTATGCTGGCCGTCTTCCTGGGCCGCCTTGTTCGCTTCGGCGTCGAGGCCATTCTGGTCATCCTTTACGGCCCCCAGATCATGCACGAGCTTTCCGCCATTACTCAGCGCCATCTCGCCTCCGGACTCGCAGTGCTTGCGGTGATCATCGCGGTGGTCGTCTTCTACTTCGTTCAAAAGAGCAGGAGAAAGCGTAAGGGAGCGGAGTCCAAATCCGACATCGTCTAGAGCCGAACATTTCCCACGATGGCCTTGATAAGTGTCTGAGCATGGAATAGCCCAGAGCCCTCAAAATCCGGTAGAACTTCCATATGGCTGGAAATAAATGGGAGTACGCGCTGCATCCATGCAGTGGCCCAGAGTGCGCCGAGACGTTGTCCCTGATCGGCGCAGCAAGCTTTCTTGAAAACTTTGCTGGCTTTTTGCCCGGCGAAGATGTACTGGCCCACTGCCGCAATCAGCACTCGCGGGCGAAATACGAATCCTGGCTCGCCGCCTCCGAAACGCGTGCCTGCCTCGCCGAAGTGCGCGGCGCGCCCGTAGGATACGCGCTGTTATGCGCGCCGGACCTGCCCGTCCGCACCACGCCAGACGACATTGAACTGAAGCGAATTTACCTGTTGCACCGGTTTCAGGGCTCCGGTGTCGGAGCAGCGCTCATGGATTGGTCAATCGGGACAGCGCGCGCTCTCGGAAAACGGCGCCTCATTCTCGGCGTGCATGAAGGCAATGAAAAAGCTCTTGCCTTTTACCGCCAACACGGGTTCACCGACGCCGGCACAAGAAGCTTCCAGGTGGGACAAACGATCTGCTCCGACCTTATCTTGGCACTGGCTGTTTCTGCCAGATGAAAACGGCCCATTCCCTCGTGTCTCGGTAATTGCCAGACGGTAGCTTGGTGATGGAAAATAGTCCATCGTCTGATACAGTTCTGAACAGAGTACTGTTGATGGGATCGAAGAAGTGAACGGGCATGAATTCGTCCGCCTGCGGATGAAAACGGATACATTGGCGGCAGAGGTAATTCCTGAGTTGGGCGGCAAAGTGGCTTCGCTGCGACACAATGGCGCGGACCTGCTGCAGTCTCCGCTAAACCCCTATGCTGAGCGCTCCTCAACAGTCGGGTTTGACGAAAGCGACGCGAGCGGATTCGACGAGTGTGTTCCCTCGATATCGGCCTGCAAGATCGAGGGGGACATCCGAATTCCCGACCATGGAGAGTTCTGGCGACTTGCGTGCCAGGCTGAGCAACCTGCGGACAATGAGATTCTACTGACGGCGATAGGCTCCATCTTGCCGCTGCGGTTTGAGCGGAGACTAAAGCTGCAAGGTGGAACGCTTCGGGTGGAATACAGGCTGGAAAATACAGGCACGGTCGAGGTTCCCTATCTGTGGTCGGCTCACCCGCTCTTCGCCGTGGATGGCGGTGACATTGTCTCGTTGCCGAAATCCACTGCGCGAGTTTGTGTGGAAGCTTCAGCGCACAAGCGATTGGGTGCGAAAGGGACTCAGCTTTACTGGCCACTTGCCGATCTGAAATCTGGCGCGAAGGTAGATCTGTCGACTACCGGTGATATCAGTGAAGGAGTCGGTGACAAGCTCTACACCGAAGCTCCTCCTGAGGGTTGGGCAGCGGTGGAACGCAAGAACCTCGGATTGCGCATATTTGTTGAATTTGATGCTGCTCTGACTCCATACATGGGTTTGTGGCTATGTTATGGCGGATGGCCTGAGGGACGAGGCCTGCGGCAGCAATGCGTTGCGCTGGAACCGTGCACCGCTCCCGGTGATTCGTTGGCGGAAGCGGTGGAAAAGGGCTGGGCTCGGAAACTCGCGCCTGGACAGGCAGACGCATGGTGGATGGCTATTACCGTGACGGCAGGCGAGCAATAATGGGAATTCTTCAGTCTTCCGCGGATTCCAGGGGGTCTTGTCAATGCTGAATGTACGCGATATCAAAAGACAACATCGCGAGCACTTTGGCTGCGAACCACGCGTCTTCGTCGCGCCGGGAAGGGTGAACCTCATCGGTGAACACACCGACTATGCCGATGGATTTGTGATGCCCGCCGCCATCGACTTTGCGACCTTCGCGGCCATCAGCCCGCGGAAGGACGGCTCAGTAGTGATCCAGTCGGAGAACTACAAGGAGCAAGTAGCGCATCGCGTGAACTCCATGCCTTCGCGTGGATCAGGCCACTGGAGCGACTATCCGCTGGGCGTGCTTTGGGCGCTGCGCGAGGAAAAGATAGAAGTGCCGGGATTCAGTCTCACTTTGAACGGTGATGTTCCGGTGGGCGCCGGCTTGAGCTCGTCGGCGGCCGTGGAAGTGGCTACAATCGTTGCCGCGCTAAGCCTGACGGGAGCAGAGGTTCCCCTGCCCCGCGTCGCGCAGCTGTGCCAGCGCGCCGAGAACGTATACGTGGGAGCCTCGACCGGCATTATGGATCAATTCATCGCCTGCTGCGGTGCCGCCAATCACGCTCTGTTGCTCGACTGCAGGAGCCTGCAATACCGTCTCGCGCCGATTCCGGCAGATCTTAGCCTCGTGATCTCAAATACCATGGTCAAGCACTCGCATGCGGGCGGCGAATACAACACGCGCCGCGCCGAGGTGGAAGAGGGCACCGAAATTTTGCGTCGCCACCGTCCAGAAATCAAGAAGCTGCGTGATGCCACCATGGATGACCTGAAGAAGTGGGGCTCGGAGATGCCCGAAGGTGTCTTGAAGCGCACGCGGCATGTGATTACCGAAGACCTGCGGACCGTGGCGGCAGCAGAAGCATTGGAATCGGGAAACCTGCGAGAGCTGGGACGGTTGCTTTATGAAGCGCACGCCAGCTACCGCGACGACTTCGAAGGAAGTTGCCCTGAAGCCGATATTCTGGTGGAGCTTGCATCAAAGCAAGCAGGCTGTATTGGAGCGAGACTCACAGGCGGAGGTTTCGGAGGCTGCACAGTGAACCTCGTTGAAACGGCTCAGGCACTTAAGTTTTCTGACAATCTGCGCTCGGGTTACAAGAGAGCCACTGGCATTGATGCTGACATTTACCTCTGTCATGCCTCTGCAGGAGTGCATGAGGACGGAGCGGAAGGTTAATATTTGAGCGGCTCGCTGCCTGAAACGCATTTGCCGGGAGGAGAGCCGAGCACGTTGGGGGACTCTGGAGTACAGACGGATTCCACGACGGTTGCTAAAATGAGTGGGAAAATGCCGGAGAATCACTCGATGAGTTTTGCCTGGCGGTCAGAGGCATGTTCTGACCGCAACCCCGTCGCCTATCTTTCAATGGAAATTGCCGTTACCCCTGAAATGCCAACCTACAGCGGTGGCCTGGGGGTACTTGCCGGCGATACGCTGCGCGCCGCTGCGGACATGGGCTTTCCCATGGTCGCCGTAACTCTCGCAGACCGGGGAGGGTATTTCCGGCAGCATCTGGACCCCGACGGTGTGCAGACCGAAGAAGCCCAGCCCTGGAGCCCGGAGAGCGCTCTGGTGCTTGAGCAACCGGTGATCCGCCTCACGATTGAGGACCGGACGGTGGGAATTCGTGCCTGGCGCTATGACATGATCGGCGTGAACGGCGGCGTAGTCCCGATATATTTTCTCGATACTGATCTTGAGGAGAACGACCCCAACGACCGATCTCTCACAGACCGGCTCTACGGAGGAGATGGCGATCACAGGCTGCGTCAGGAAGCGGTGTTGGGCATGGGCGGTGCGCGCGTGCTCGATGCCCTCGGCTATCAGCCGGTGGTGTACCACATGAACGAAGGCCACGCGGCGCTCCTTACCGTTGCGCTGCTGGAGCAGGAACGGCACGGCGCTAACGTAGACAATGCCAGCGATGAGGATATTGAATCGGTCCGGCAAAGGTGTGTCTTCACTACGCACACTCCGGTCCCGGCAGGCCATGATCGTTTTTCTGCCGAGCAGGCATATCGAATATTGGGGCAGGACCGTGCGCGGCTTCTGGAGCGGGTTGGGGCGTTCCATGAGGGCCTCCTGAACATGACGTATATCGCGCTGCGCTTTTCGCGGTTTGTGAACGGCGTGGCTATGCAGCACGGCAAAGTGTCGCGGGAAATGTTCCCGGAGTATCAGATCAGCGCCATAACCAATGGCGTGCATGCGGGATCGTGGACCTCGCCTTCGTTCCAGGCGACATTTGACCGGCGGCTGCCGCGCTGGCGGCAGGACAATTTGGCGTTAAGGTACGCCATCGATATTCCAGAGGAAGAGATCGCAGGAGCGCATGCCGAATCCAAGCGCGTACTGCTCGCAGCGGTAAAGGAACGAACTGGCGTGGATCTGCACCCGCAGGTTTTCACCATCGGGTTTGCGCGTCGTGCGGCAACCTACAAGCGCAGCGATCTGCTTTTCCAGGACCCTGAACGGGTAGTGCGCATGGCGAACGAGTTCGGCGGCCTGCAAATTCTGTACGCTGGCAAGGCGCATCCGGCGGATGAACCAGGGAAAGCGATGATCCGGCGAGTAATCGAACTGGCAAAGAGACTGAACTCCGACGCTCTGAAGGTGATTTACCTGGAAAATTATGAGTGGAGGCTGGGTGCGCTGCTAACCGGCGGCGTGGACTTGTGGCTGAACACGCCCAAACGGCCTTATGAGGCCTCCGGCACGAGCGGCATGAAGGCCGCTCTGAATGGCGTGCCAAGCCTCAGCATTCTCGATGGCTGGTGGATTGAAGGCTGGATCGAGGGTGTGACCGGATGGGCCATCGCTGACCGCGACGACGAGGCCGGCGAAGCGGTGTCTCTGTACGAACATCTGGAGCAGGCGATATTGCCCATCTACACCCGTCAGCCAGAGCAATGGCAGCGAATCATGCGTTCGACAATCGCGCTGAATGGCTCCTACTTCAATACGCAGCGCATGCTGGAGCAATATGTGCTCAACGCGTATTTCCCCGAAGGTGCGTCGTCAGAGCGCAACGCCGCACCCGAAGCAGCAATGGCGTAGTGATTTTCCTGCTGCACGGAAGGACTGGCTCCTTATAATCGCCTCAGGCACCGGCATCCCACACGCATGTGATCGTGTCGCTGCTTCTGTGGTGGACTTTCCGGGTGTGGCTGCTGGCCTCGCGCGGGGAACTGGATGAGGACCCAGTGATCTTTGCCCTAACCGATAAATTCAGCCTGGCAGCCTGCGTCGCTATCGCCGCGATTGCCATTTTCGCCGCGCTTTAGAGGACGACGGATGCCGCAGAAATTCCGAACAGGGTTTGAAAGCTGGGGTCGCTATCCAAAGCTCGACGCGAACGTTGTCCCGCTGAATTGGGCTAGCGAATTTCCGCTACGACCTCCGCCGGCAACGCGCATGTTGCCCGTGGGCGCAGGCCGAAGCTCCGGTGATGTGTGTCTCTTGGACCACGGCACGTTGTTGCGCACGCGGGGTCCAGAGCTTAACGGCGGCATGGATCGCCTGCTCGATTTTGACCCTCAAACTGGAGTCCTTTGCTGCGAAGCGGGAACTACGATGGGCGAGATCCTGGATTTCGCAGTGCCGCGCGGCTTTTTTCTTCCCGTCTCTCCCGGAACAAAATTTGTTACGGTGGGCGGCGCGATCGCGAACGATATCCATGGCAAAAACCACCACGTAGCAGGAACATTTGGCCGCCATGTTCCACGCTTCGAACTGGTGCGATCCGAGGGCGCGCACCTTATCTGCTCGGCGGCACAGCACGCCGACCTCTATTCGGCCACCATTGGAGGCATGGGTCTGACGGGGCTGATTACCTGGGCCGAGATAAAGCTGCAACCCATTCTCTCGCGCAAGATCCAGTACATTGGCATCAAATTTTCTGAAATTCAAGAGTTCGTAGAACTCTCTGCTGCGCACGCCAAGACGGAGTACACCGTTTCATGGCTTGACTGCGTCGGCACGGGCAAGCATTTCGCGCGCGGAATCTTTATGGCCGGGGAGCACAGCAAGGCTCCCGGCCCGCTGAAGCGCAGCAAGGCATCGCAATTGACTCTGCCCTTCGACTTTCCCGAGTTCCTTCTGAACCGCCGCTCGGTAGGCGCTTTCAACTCGCTCTACTACAACAAGCAGCGCGGCAAGATCAAAACCAGGATCGTGGATTACGAACCCTTTTTCTATCCTCTGGATAGAGTGCTGCATTGGAACCGCATGTACGGCAAAAGCGGACTGCTCCAGTTCCAGTGCGTGCTGCCTTGGGAGCCGGATAACCGCGGGATCATAGAGATGTTGAAGGCGATCACGCGTTCGGGCCTCGCATCATTTCTCGCCGTCCTCAAAGTGTTTGGCGACGTTACATCTCCGGGGATGATGTCATTTCCAAAACCTGGCCTGACGCTGGCGCTGGATTTTCCCATCCGCCACGAAGCGACCTTCGATCTAGTGGAGCGGCTGGCGGCTATTACCCTGGAGCATAAAGGCCGCATATATCCGGCCAAGGACGCTACAATGACGGCCGCGCAGTTCCAGGCCTTTTACCCCCAGTGGAAGAAGTTCTCTGCATTCGTGGATCCCGCGTTTGACTCGGCGTTTTGGCAAAGGGTAACAGCTTGATGCCAGAGCGAACGTTCCCGACTACCGTGCTTGCTTTGGGCGCAACCTCTGCCATCGCAGGGGCCACGCTGCGCTTGCTAGCCGAGCGCGGCGCCCGCTTTTATCTCGTGGCACGCAGCCGGGAGAAACTCGAAGTGGTAGCAGCCGACCTCCTAACAAGGGGTGCCAAGGGGGTCGCCACGTTCCCCATGGACCTGGACAACACTGCGGCACATGCAGAGATGTTGGCCGCAGCGGCACAGTCGCTCGGCACCATCGATATGGCTCTGCTTGCGCATGGCGTGCTTGGTGACCAGAAGCGCTCCGAAGCTAGCTATTCTGCTGCGGAAGCTGTGCTGCGGACGAATTTTCTTTCCGCTGTTTCGCTTATCACATGGCTGGCCAATTACTTTGAGCATACGCGCCAGGGTACGCTTGCGGTCATTTCCTCGGTGGCTGGAGATCGAGGGCGCAGGAGCAATTACGTCTATGGTGCATCGAAGGGCGCGCTGAGTATTTTTCTTGACGGCGTGCGCAGCCGCCTCGACAGCGCAGGTGTGCAGGTGCTCACCATAAAGCCCGGATTCGTCGCTACCCCTATGACCGCACACCTCGCGCAAGGTCCGCTCTTTGCTAAACCCGCACAGGTGGCACAGGGAATCGTGAAGGCAATTGAGAAGCGCCGGGATGTGGTGTATCTTCCCGCATTTTGGAGCCCAATTCTGCTGATTCTGCGTCTGATCCCCAGGCCAATTTTCAAAAAGCTGACTGTTTGAGCATGCTGGCTCGCGTCTCGCCGCTCGCGACAACTTTCGCGGCCGCTCATAGTCCCCTCGAATCCGCGATTGAAGCCCTTACGCGTCCTTTCGCGGCTCTGAATCGTCTAGAAAAATGAGCCAGTCTGGGAAGATTATGGGATCTTTGCCTGCGCTCACCACTCTTCACCCGCTGACCCAACTCCGGAGACGCTGAAACCTTATGTGGATTGTTCGCCTCGCGCTGCGGCGGCCCTACACCTTCGCCGTCCTTGCGCTTCTGTTGATGATTCTCGGCCCCATCGCGGTGCTCAGAACGCCGACGGATATCTTTCCGAACATCGACATCCCTGTAATTGCGATGGTGTGGCAATACAGCGGCCTTTCTCCTCAGGAAATGGCCGACCGCATCACGACCCGCAGCGAGCGTTCGATCACCACAACGGTCAACGACGTCGAGCATATCGAATCCGAGACGTTTAATGGCCGAGCGATCATCAAGATTTTCTTCCAGCCGAACGTCAATATCGGCAATGCGGTCGCGCAGGTGGTCGCGATCGGACAGGCACAGGTGAAGCAGTTTCCCCCCGGTACCACCGCGCCGTTCATCATCCAGTACAACGCATCAAGTGTGCCTATCCTCCAGCTTGGGCTCTCCGGCCAGGGACTCTCCGAGCAGAGACTGAACGATCTCGGTCTTCAATTCATACGCACGCAACTGGTCACAGTCGATGGAGTGGGCATCCCCTATCCCTACGGCGGAAAGGAGCGGCAGGTGCAGGTGGATTTGAACTTGCCGGCTCTGCAATCGAAGGGGCTTTCGCCTGCTGACGTGGTGAACGCGATTGCCGACCAGAACCTGATTCTGCCCTCAGGGACCATCAAAATCGGGACATTCGAGTACCAGGTCGCGACCAACAGCGCTCCGAAAACCATCCAGGAACTGAATGATATTCCCATCAAGTCGGTGAACGGGGCGATGGTCTACATTCACGACGTGGCGCATGTGCGCGACGGGTTTCCACCCCAAACCAACATCGTGCGCGTGGAAGGGCAGCGCGCCTCGCTACTGAACATTCTCAAGACAGGCAACGCCTCCACGCTGGACATCGTGAAAGGCGTCCGCGCCAAACTGCGGCAATTGCAATCAACTTCGCAGTTGCCGAGCAATCTGAAGATCACTCCCCTTGGGGACCAGTCAATCTTCGTCCGCGCCTCAATCGACGGCGTCATCCACGAGGGCGTGATTGCCGCCTGCCTCACGGCGATTATGATTTTGATCTTTCTGGGAAGCTGGCGCAGCACACTGATCATCGCAGTTTCCATCCCGCTGTCCGTCCTCGCGTCACTTCTGGCACTAAGCGCACTGGGCGAAACAATCAACATCATGACTCTCGGCGGCCTGGCCTTGGCCGTCGGCATTCTGGTAGACGACGCGACCGTTGAAATCGAGAACATCAACCGCAATCTCGAACAGGGCAAGCCCATCGAACAGGCCATCCTCGACGGAGCTTCACAAATCGCGGTTCCCGCACTCGTTTCGACTATCTCCATCTGCATCGTGTTTGTCCCAATGTTCTTTCTTACCGGCGTAGCCAAATATCTGTTTGTTCCGCTCGCGGAAGCGGTTGTCTTCGCCATGCTCGCGTCGTACATACTGTCGCGCACAGTGGTACCGACAATGGCGAAGTACCTGCTTCACGAACACGACGACGAGGCCGCCGAAAGAAAATATTCCAGCCGCAATCCTCTTGTGCGCTTTCAATTGATGTTCGAGCGCGGATTTGAGCGTTTTCGCGGCGGCTATCGCCGCATGCTGCAGTTCTGCATCGATCACTCGGCGGCGTTTCTGCTGCTGTTCCTCGCCTTTATCGTTGCGTCTTCGATTGCGTTGTACCCATTTCTGGGCCAGGATTTTTTCCCATCCGTGGATAGCGGCCAGTTCAAGCTGCACGTGCGGGCACAAACCGGAACACGCATTGAGGATATGGCCGCGCTATGCGACCGAATCGACAGCGCCATACGGGAGACAATCCCCAAAGACGAACTCGTCACAATTATCGACAACATCGGGATGCCGTACAGCGGAATCAACACCGTCTACTCCAACTCGGCTCCGATAGGACCGGCGGATGCAGATATTCAAGTGTCGCTGACACCGACGCACCACCCTACGGATCAATATGTGCAGGAACTGCGGACCAAGCTGAATCGCGAATTCCCGGGCGTAACCTTCTACGCGCTTCCCGTCGACATGGTGACGCAGATCTTGAATTTCGGGCTGCCGGCGCCCATCGATATTCAGATTTCAGGACCGGCCGTAGACGCTAATCGTGCTTTTGCTGCTCAACTTCTCAACAAGGTCAAAATGGTTGCAGGGACAGCGGACGCGCACATTCAGCAGCCGTTCAATAACCCTGACTTAAAGATTGATGTAGACCGAACCAAAGCGATCCAAATGGGCCTCACGCAGGCAGACGTGGCCAACAGTCTGCTCGCGGCGACCAGCGGAAGCTTCCAGACCTCACCCGAGTTCTGGCTCGATCCACGCAACGGTGTCAGTTACGACATCGCAGTGCAATCGCCTCAGTATGCCCTCGACTCGCTGCAGGATTTGAGGAACATCCCCATTACCGGTGCTGGCGTCGCCCCAAGCCAATCCGGCAGCGCGCAGATGGGCGGCACTCCTGTGCAGATCCTTGGCAACCTCATCCACATTACGCCGGGCGATGAGGTCGGCGTCGTCGACCACTACAACATTTCGCCAGTAATCGATATCTACACCAACATCGTCAATACCGACCTTGCCAGTGTGAACAACAAGATTGACGCGATCGTGAACGCTTCTAAAGCGCGGCTACCCGCCGGCTCACGAATCGTAATCCGCGGGCAGGTGCAGACCATGCGCACATCGTTCCGTGGACTCTACAGCGGCCTGCTCTTCTCCATCGCTCTTGTGTATCTGCTGATCGTCGTCAACTTTCAGTCGTGGCTTGATCCCTTCATCATTATTTCCGCGCTACCCGCCGCCATTTGCGGCATCGTGTGGTTCCTCTTCATCACGCGCACGCACATAAGCGTGCCAGCACTCATCGGAGCCATCATGTGCATGGGTGTGGCGACGTCCAACTCAATTCTCGTCATCAGCTTCGCGCGCGAGCAACTGGAGGAAACCGTTGGTGACGCTCGGGCAGCGGCTTTGAGCGCCGGGTTTGTGCGTTTTCGCCCTGTGCTGATGACCGCGCTCGCCATGATTCTCGGAATGGCTCCAATGGCGCTCGGTCTCGGAGCAGGCGGAGAGCAAAACGCGCCTCTGGGTCGCGCCGTAATCGGTGGGCTCGCATTCGCGACTGTCTCCACGCTCTTCTTCGTACCAACATTCTTCAGTGTCCTGCACGGTAGATTGGAGAAGAGGCGAAACGAACGCGAGATGCGGCGTCGTCAGAACGAGCCCGTAATGGCGGAGGGCTAAAAAGAGAGATATGACCGAACACTTGCCCCAAAATCAATCCGGCGATGAAAAGCCTCCGATCTCCGGACGCAAAGCCGCGCTTATCGTGCTGGTTTTGCTCATCGCGGCAATCGCATTTGCCTTCGCTGGCATTGTGCCGCGGCTCCGCGCTCGCACGACCCTGCAGAACCAGACGGACGCTCTGGCAGCACCGAGCGTTGTTGTTGCCAAGCCGCAGTTGGGAACTCCATCGCAACAAGTAGTATTGCCCGGCAACATTCAGGCCTATACCGATTCCGGGATCTACGCGCGAACCGATGGCTACCTCAAGAAGTGGTACGTCGACATTGGCGCTCGCGTCAAAAAAGGCCAACTCCTCGCCGTTATCGAGAGCCCGGAGATCGATCAACAACTCGCTCAAGCAAAGGCCGACCTCGCCACGGCGGAAACCAATGCAAGCAACGCCCGCATTCAGGCGGCGCGCTACCAGAACCTCCTCAAGAGCAACGCGGTCTCCAAACAAGACACCGATACATTCGTGACTCAGGCGGCTTCCACATCCGCGCAGGCAAAATCTGCACAGGCGAATGTTCAGCGACTGGAACAACTCGTTTCCTTTGAGAAAGTCTACGCGCCGTTCGACGGCACCATCACTGCCCGTAACGTGGACATCGGCACTCTCATTCAGGCCGGAACCGGGAAAGAACTCTTCCACTTGTCGCAGGAGAATGTGCTCCGCGTGTACGTGAACGTGCCGCAGATTTACTCACCCTCCTGCACTCCCGGGCTCCCGACGACACTCACGTTGGCCGAATTCCAGGACAAGACCTTCGAAGGCAGAATCGTGCGCACCTCAAGAGCCATCGACCCCGCATCGCGTACCCTGCTGGTCGAAGTGGACGTGAAGAATCCGACGGGCGAGTTGTATCCGGGGGCGTACGCGCAGGTGCGTTTCAAGCTGAGTAACACGCGCCCTTCGCTGATTATTCCGGTCTCGACTCTCATCTTCCGCTCCAAGGGACTTCAGGTGGGCACCGTGGTAGATGGTAATAAGGCAAAGCTTGTCCCCATCACAATTGGCCACGATGATGGCAATGTCGTGGAAGTAGTCAACGGCCTGAACCCCGATGACGAAGTGATCCAATCGCCGCCCGACTCTCTCATCAACGGCGAAACCGTGCAGGTGGTCTCCCAACAGCAAAAGTCGCAGCAGCGGGACGCAGGAACGGACCGTGCCTCGGAGGCGGGCAAGTGACGGCAAGACACATCGTTTGCATTGCCGCTTCGATTTGCGTGGTCGCGCTCGCGGGATGCACCGTCGGCCCGAACTACCACGTGCCGTCGGTTCCTCCCCCTCCCGCAGCATTCAAGGAACTGCGTCCTCCGCCCAATGGGGGCTGGAAAGAAGCCCAGCCCAGCGATGATCAAATCAAGGGAGACTGGTGGACGATCTATGGCGATCCGGATCTCAGCGCTCTTGAGGCAAAAATTGAGGTGTCGAACCAGACGCTGAAAGCCGCTACAGAAAATTACTCTGCGGCCCGCGAACAGGTTCGCGCCGTGCGGGCGAATTATTGGCCCACGCTCAGCGCCGGGCCATCGATCTCGCGCACCGGCGAGTCGCACAATCAGGCCAACGTTCGCAGTGGTACGAAATACGACTACAACACCTTCGCGCTGGAAGGACAGGCATCATGGGAGCCGGACTTATGGGGCGGAGTGCGGCGCAGCGTTGAGGCCGCCCGCGCCGATGCCCAGGCCAGCGCTGCCGACTTGGCCAACGTCGCGCTCAGTATGCACGCCGAGCTCGCCATTGACTACTTCGAGCTTCGCGGGCTCGACTCCCAAAAGCAACTGCTCGACAACACCGCGAAAGCTGACGCAGATTATCTCCACCTCACCCAAATCCGCTTCAACGGCGGTGTAGCCACCGAAGTCGATGTAGCGCAGGCAGAAACCCAGTTTCAAACCGTAAGGGCGCAGGAAATCGACTTGCAGGTAGCACGCGCACAGTACGAGCACGCCATCGCTACGCTCATAGGACAGCCCGCCTCCACGTTTACCATTGCGGTTGCCCCACTCGCTCTCAAGTTGCCGGACATCCCTGCCGGTGTCCCATCTGCGCTGCTGGAGCGGCGTCCTGACATAGCTTCTGCTGAGCGCCGCGCCGCGGCAGCTAACGCACAAATCGGCATCGCAGAAGCCGCTTTCTATCCCAATGTGCAAATCGGCGGCACTGGCGGGTTCGAAAGCGCAAATGCAGGCACGTGGATTCAAGGCCCCAGCGCCATGTGGTCACTGGGCGCTTCCGCCATGGAACTATTGTTTGACGCCGGACGTCGCC